>DUEN01000072.1 GCA_011176545.1 Caldilineae bacterium
GGATACGGGCCAGATGACGGAGCAGTTCCTGGCGCAGGGAAGATTGGAGATTAGGAGAATGGAGATTGGGGGAATCTCCGATCTCCGATCTCCATTCCCCATACGCCCGAATCAATTCCAACAGGACATCCTCCCCCTCGCCGATGACGAAGGCGTCGATGAAGGCGTGCATCGGCTCGGGATTATAGGTGGCGCTGCCTCCGGCGATAATGAGCGGGTCTTCCAGCGTGCGATCGGCCGACCGTAGCGGGATGCCCGCCAGATCGAGCAGGTTGAGCGTGTTAGTGTAGAGCTGCTCGTAGGGCAGGCTAAAGCCGACGATGTCGAAATCGCGCAGCGGATGGCGCGTTTCCAGGGAGTACAGGGGGATGCCCTCTCGTCGCATGACGGCTTCCATATCCTCCCAGGGCGCGTAGACGCGCTCGGCCAGCATATCCGGCTGCTGGTTGACGATATCGTAGAGGATGGCCAGGCCCAGGTTGGACATACCCAGCTCGTAGATGTCAGGGAAGACCAGCGCGATCTTATAGGGGATCTGCTCCCAATCCTTGACGACGGCGTTCCATTCGCCGCCGATATAGCGCGCGGGCTTCTGCACCTGATGCAGGACGCGCTCCAGGGCGCGGGAGATCTCCTGAGGAGAACACAACACAGGCATCGGCTTATCCCTCCACTCACCTACCCGGCGGGGACCGGGGCGGGGTTCGAACCCGCATGGCGTGATATACGGCAATATGCCATTATAAGGCAGGTGGGTGATTTGACAAAACCCTATACTATGGGTAGAATCGGGCCTGCAAGCGTGGCCCATTCGTCTAGCGGCCTAGGATGCAGCCCTCTCAAGGCTGAGACACGGGTTCGAGTCCCGTATGGGCCACCAAAAGGACACAGCCCACCTCCTTGTGGAGTGGGCTGTGTCCTTTTTGAGGAGTTTGGTCGCAGCCCTTGCAGTGAAGATGTTACAGCCCTTCTTACTCTGATGATCCGACCGTCCGCGTCGGCTCGCGCGGGGACAGGCCATCGGGGTCATTCACCCGGGCGCCGGGCGGCGCGGGCACTGGCCCTCGCAACAACGGATCGTCGGTGGCGCGCATCCACCGCTCTAGCCGGCCGCGCATCTCCTCTAGCACCCCCGCCATGGCTGGATCATCGGCCAGGTTGCGCGTCTCGTTGGGATCGAAGACCAGGTCGTAAAGCTGCTCCGTCGCCACGGGCCGATCCCGCCAGCCATGCCGCAGCCACACATCCTTGCTCAACCCATCGTCGCAGTTGGGCAGCACCGGCCGATCGCGGCCGTCGAAGCGGCGGATGTACTTCCAGCGCCGGGTGCGCACGGCCCGCTGCGGCTCGTACGCCGCGTGGTACGTCACCTCGGCGAAGATCTCGTCGTGGATTTCGTCCACCTCGCCACGGATCAGCGGCAGCAGCGATTCCCCCTGTAGCCAGGGCGGCCGCTCGATCTCCAGCAGATCGCAGATGGTGGGGAAGATGTCGATGTGGGAGACCATGGCGTCGCACACCCGGCCGCCGGTGAAGCCGCCGGGGCCGCGCATAATGAGCATGACCCCGATGCCGTGATCGGTCAGGTTGCACTTCATGCCCGGGAAGGCGATGCCGTGGTCCGTGGTGCAGATGACCAGCGTGTCCTCCGCCAGGCCGCTCTCCTCCAGCGCGTCCAGCACCATACTGATGCCCCAGTCCAGCACGCGGGCGCTGGCCTTAAACGCGGCCATGTCCCGCCGCGTCTCCGGCGTGTCGGGCAGCGGATGGGGGGGCAGGCAAAAGCGCGGGTCCTCCTGCGGGCCGGGCTCGTGAAACTCGCGGTGGGTCTCAATGAAGCCCGCGGAGAGGAAGAACGGCTGCGATGGACGGCTCTTCAGGAACGCCGCGGCCGCCGGGGCCACGTGTTCGGCCCGGTTGCTCTCCACGGGCACGACCTGGTCGTAGCCGATGACGCTCGCGTCCTGGGCCACGTGCTGGATGCCGATGAGGGTGGACGTGTACCCGGCCGCGCGCAGCGTGTGGACGATATGCTGGCGGTAGTCGTGCAGCGAGAAGCCGCGATGGGCTAGGCCGATCATGCCGCTGCTGTGGGCACACTGGCCGGTGAGCAGCGCAGCCCGGCTGGGCGAGCAGGTGGGCGCGGCGCAGAACGCCTGTCGGAAGAGGACGCCCTCCTCGGCCAGCCGCTGGATGTTGGGCGTGGGCACCGCGTGCCCGTACGGCTGCACGTATCGGCCGGTATCATGGGAGTGGATGTACAGGATGTTGGGATGATTCATGGTATGTGCCTCCCGCGAGGTTTAGAACCCCGGCTTCTCCGGAAAGCCGGGGTTCTAAACCTATGTTGTGCGTTCCCCACTCTGAAGATAGAATGAGGGACGAATAGCGGTCGCCATTTATTGATCCAGTCGCGACTCTGCATCCTCAAGGAACTATGCGGATGTCAAGTGGGAAATCGTGCAAGGAGCCGTTGCACGGAGGCAACGATAGCCTATGCCTTCTCGATATATCGTACGTTTTCCATGTCTTTGAAATCGGCATCCTGGGTCCACAAGGTAGCATCATGTGCAAGCGCCGTCGCGAGCATCACACTGTCAGCCATAGGCAGCTTCCTTTCCACCGATAACTTCGCCGCCATCAACGCCAGCTCAGCGGTCAGATCCACCACCTCCCCTTCCATCATCACAGCAATCGCTTGCAGCGCCGCACCTTCTCCGCGTTGTTGCAGGACCTTTTTGAATACCTCGTATAGACTGAGGGTAGGCACAATCAGCTCTAAAGCTTTCTCGATTGCAGGCGCAAAGAACTCCGCGTTTGGCCCATCCGCGAAGTACTCCAGCCAGCCGGTTGAATCCACGACATTCATAGCCGATCCGACTCCCGCGCTATGGATGTGTCGATTCCCTTCAAGAAGCCGCGCGCTTCCTGTATAGGACGGATAGGGATCAACTCAATGCGGTCATCGTATAGGAACACCCTGACTTTCTGGCCGGGACGGAGATCAAGCGATTTGCGGATCCTATTCGGGATCACGATCTGAAACTTAGGCGAAATTTTTACAGTTTCCATACCATTCCTCTTTCGATACGATAATCGTAATACTCCCCTATTATACCAATTATGCGAGAGAAAGACAATCGAGGCTCAGATCTTCACCGTGACCATTAGGAAAAGACCGTTCGCTCTCAGATACTGAATTGAGAGAGTTCATCAGATCCCCGGCTTCTGGCAAAAGCTGGGAGTTCAATCTATTCATCGGTGCGGCGAGAGAGGACCGGGTGCAGCTCGCTGCGGCCGTCCACGTACACGGCCACCCACTGGGCCAGCCGCTCGCCCAGCCGGGCACAGGCGGCGATCTCCCGCTCCGCCCGGGGCTCGCCGGCCAGCACGGCGCCGTAGTGCAACGTGAACTGCCGGGCCACGTAGTCCGTCACACCGAATACCAGGAAACCGAAGTTCATGAGCACGGTCAGCAGCGATAGGCAGGTCAGCTCCGCGCCGCCGCCCCACCCGCCAGACGACGAGAAGGCGCACGCGATCTTGCCATCCACCTTGCCCCATATCTCTCTCGCGGCCTCGTCCCAGAACCGCTTCATCTTCCACGAGAGCACGCCCAGGTTGGTCGGCGAGCCCACGGCCAGGCCGTCACACCACAGGATGTCCTCCGGGGTCGCCTCGTCCACCGATTTCAGGCGCACCTCCATGCCCGGCACGCCGCGGGCGCCCCGCGCCACGTATTCCGCCATCTTCGCCGTATGACCCGTCGCACTGTCATACAATACGAGGATTTTCCCCATACTGAACCACTCCTCCTTGCCTATGTCGTGTTGTCTCGATCGATGAAATAGCGGGCAGCCACCTTCTGCAGGAAGTTCCGCCCCATGAGCCGATATCCCTCCGCGTTCGGATGCAGCTCGTCCGGCAGGAGATGCCCATGCTCCGGCCCCAGGATCTCCAGCCCGTTGACGTAGTACAGATGACGATCCCCGTGGGCCCGCAGGGTCTCCACCGCGGCTTCCACCTCCTCCCGCATGATCCGCAGGGTCATGCCGACCACGTTGGGCGTCTCCTCGCGGGGCGGCGAGTAGATGGGCGACATGACGACGAACGGCACGTCCGGATGTCGCTCGCGGATGATCTGCACGAAGCCGATGATGGCGGGACGGAAGGTGCGCAGGTTCAGGCTACTCGCCCCATAAACGTTGATCCCCACGCATTCCGGATAAGGGACGACCTCCCCGGCGACGAGCGTGGTATCGCTGCGGAAGGCGATCCGCACCCCGGCGGGCATGGCCGCCCGCTCCTGGAGAGCAGCCGGCGGGAACAAGGCACGTTCCGGATAAGGGATACGCCAGGGCATTACCCATTCTTCGGTGCGCTGCACGGAGACCGCGCCATACCACCTGAGGCGAGGGTCATCGGGACGAAGCCTGTAGGACATCGATGTCTTCCCCTGCGTTTCGGGTAGGATATGGTTCTTCATTCCGTGTTGGTAAGGTGCAACGCACCTTTGCCCATTACAGGGCTCGCTCTGATGGTGGCCACAGAGCGGGGTGAGATGACATCACATGTCTGATGTCGAGGTGCGTTGCACCTCAGTTGGAGCAAGTACCACAATAAATGATATCAGCGATTTATGAATCGCCCCTGCCTTAGCACCCCTTGCTTCAGCAGCGTCCACGAAAGGACAACCTGATTCCCCCATGAAATAGAGCCATTGCATAATAGGTGAAAGGCACCACTTGTAGGGGCGACGCATGCGTCGCCCCTACATCATTCTCACGAGCCGGATCGCTCGAACAGTTCCTGCGGCTTCGCCGCCTTCAGGATCGTCTGCCCGGTCAGGGTGAGCGTGGAGGCCCGCACGGCGGCGATGTGACGGATCGCTCCGGAGGGATCGCGGCGCACCCAAAGCGCTTGGCCGTCGAAGGCGCCCTCGTCCCAGCGGACCGACGCGGGTTGGGGCGCCAGGACGAAGAGGTCCGCCGCCTCGTCGGTCGTCACCTTCAGAGCAACGGGGTGCCCTTCCTCCGCCTGCACGGCGACGGGTGTCACCCGCGGGAGCGCCGTCTGGCCCGCCGGAAGGGGCCACAGGACCACAGGCAACGCAGCCGGCAACGTCGTGCGCACGGTATATGTCACGTCGTGTGCGGGCTGCTTCCCGTACAACGCGGCCCAACCCCGCACCGGGTCGAGCTGTCCCGTCTCGATGCGCACGCCAGGCCGCTTCGGGAAGACGGGGATCAGCGCGATGTTGCCCATCTTGGGTTCGGCGCTGCGCACGACGCCGTTCCTTTCCTGGACAACGGCGCCGGGGCGCACGCCGTCCTCCCGCTGCGCCTCGACGATGGGCGCCAGGTGGAAGATCTGCTCCACCGTGTGCTCACCATTGCCCAGCACCCAATCAGCCAGGACGACGTATTCGCCCTTGACGATGAAAAGGGCGCGGGCATGTCGAATGGAACGATCCAGCGAGGCCCGGTCCTCCTCGGAGGGCACAGGGCCGATGGAGCGGGTGGCGAAGCCGTCCTTGTACCACCCCAGCCCGAAATCACAGCGCTCGCCCGCGACCCAGACCGTGTCCGGATCGGGCCGCGGCTCCGGGCGATCCAGCAGGCGGCGGTTCTGCCCCTTGCCGTCCACCAGGATGGCGTTGTGCCCCCGGGGGCCGCGCCAGTACGGCTCGAACTCGTCGTGCTTGTACTGGTAGATGCTAGGGTCGTGGATCAGCGGGCGACCGTGAGCGTAGAGGACGAAGTTCAGCTTGTCCTCGTGCTGATGCCCCAGGCCGTAGTAGCCCGCGTCGAAGATCACGTAGAGCGCGTCCTCGTCCCAGCCGTTGCGGGAGATGTAGTAGCCCGCGTGCGGATAGGCGATGGAGGTGGCCTCCGGCGGCTTCCCCTCGCTCCGTCGGCTGGCCAGATAGCGGAAGTCCTCCCGATGCGGGAATAACTTGGTCGCCAGCGTGAGCGGCTCGACCACGGAGAGCAGCGCTGGGCTGCAATCGTTCAGCAGTGGGACGTTCAGATCCGGCTGAGCGATGCCGACATAAACCGACATCGCCTGCTCGACCAGATCGGTGAACTCCTCGGGGAGATCGCGGCCCGTGAGACGAGCCAGCTCGTAGAGGGCGGTCAGGCCGCGCACTGGGAACCAGTGATAGGTAGTGGAGCATTCGGCCTGGAAGCCGTCCGGGAGGAAGCATACCCGGTTGATCCACTCCAGCCGGCGCAGCGCACAGTGCCAGAAGCGCTCGGACTCCTTGAACTCCGGGAACAGGAGCGCCGTCACGCCCAGACCGGTGCTCTCCACCTGGAACCAGTTGTTGCCGAACATCGCCTGGTGCGCCAGGAGGTAACGGCCATGCTCCAGGTACGAGCGAGCCATGTCGAACAGCAGTTCCCGTTGGAAGCGCGGCTGATCCGCCGCGGCCATCAGGATCATCGGCCAGATCTGACCGGAGCGATTGCCTGCCTCCAGGGTACGCCATTGCAACAACGGCTGCCCGCGGTCGGGCACTGGCGAGACCTCCAGCCATGAGCGTAGCAGGTCGATCAGGCGGATCAAGTAGCGCTCATCTCCGGTCCGGCAGAAGGCCATCGCCAGCACATATGGGTGATAGTGATAATTGAGCGAGACGTTGGACTCGATGTCACGGAAGAGGATAAGCGTCCAGTCCACGCCGTTGGTGAACCGATGACGATGGTGCATGTGGGCGCGTAGCGTGAAAATGTCCTGGCAAATCTCGTCCGCCTCTGCAAGGTCCACGTCCGTCCCCCGGCCGATGAAATACTCATCTCGTAGGGAGGCCAGCCGGGCGATGTAGCGGCTGTATGCCTCGCGAGCGGCCGCGTCGTCTCCATTTTCCACGGCCCGACGCACGTCGGCCAGCTCCGGCCGCTCCAGATCGATCGCCTCCCAGAACTCTTCCTCCGTGATCACGCGAAGGCCGGTCCATCGGTCATGGCGCAGGGTTTCGCCGGTGATGTGATGGTAATACTCGGCCCAGGCGGGGATCAGCGCCAGCTTGGCTTGACGCGCGCGTTGCGCCACCCACAGGATCACCTCCGTGGCCAGGGATCCCAGGGGCTCATCGCGCAGGTTAGGGAATCGCTGGATCCACTCCTCCCCGTAGATATCCCTGGCGGCCAGGATGCCAGGCTGTTCCAGCGCGCTGCCGACAGGCTGCAGGTGGGAGACCAGCCGGGCCATGCCGGTGAGCCGCCACGACTCGGCCACGGGAAAGCCAGCGAGATAGAATCCCGTCAGGGTGAGGAAGGCGCCGTTCAGCAGCCGCGTGGACATGCATCGGGTCACGTTGAAGCAGTACAGGAACTCGGCGTGGTCATACAAGGCGCGCAGCAACGCCAAGGCAGTCTCGTCATCTAGATCGTGCAACGCCTCAGCCAGGGCGATCAGGAGCCGCAGGCCGCGCACCGCCGCGGGCCACAGATCAGAAGGGGTTGGGCTGATCTCGGGGATATAGGGCAGCGGGTTTTCGTCCAGCTCGTCGAGCAGACGCGCGGCGTCCAGGGGCTCCTCCCCTCCGTCGAGCCGGACGAGCAGCGGAGTCAGCCCCGTGAGCGGACCGGGCGGATCCGCCCGAAGCTCAGCCAGGGCGGCGCTCAGAACTTCATCGGATGGCTCAAAATACGGATCGCGGTTCATGGCTTCTCCTCGCTTTTCCATGACATATGCTTCGGTGCTTTGTTAAGCATCCCCCCGGATCAGAAAGATGGCACGAGATGCCCCTGCCAGGCTGTACGGCTTCAGGGGCGATTGCAGGCCATCCCTGCTCGATGTACGACTTTTGACACCATACAGGGGTAGCGTAAAGAGCATAGCATAGGACTAGGTTATTGTCCACGCTCGCAAAGCCGGTAGTCTCTCTCTATGATGTTGGTGAGCTCATAAGAGTCATTTGCAGCTCGGCGTCGCAAAAATGACGGCGCCTGAGAGCCTTTTCTCAGCCGGTGGGATTTATCCGCCGCCGACGGCACGTCGGCAGGGGCACCAGCGCGTATGAGGGAGACCATCGCAAAGCCAAAATCACCTCAAGTTTGGCCATTTGGGTAGCGGAAGGCACTACCTTCCGCTACCCATACAACCAAAGAGGCCGAATATATGGGTCCTCAAAGAGAAAGGCCAAACTCCAGGGGATTCTTCGCTTGCGGACGTCACTTCATTACGCTATGATGGAGACACAATCCGCTATCCTTGGGAGGAGGACATGAGCCGGCGAAAAGTGAAGGCTGCCGTCATCGGCGTGGGGTTGATCGGCGAACAGCATGCCGAGGCTTATCACGAATACCCGCGATCGGAGCTGGCCTACGTCATGGATCTCGATCCGGAGCGGGCGAAGGCCGTCGGGGAGCGGTTCGGGTGTCGCTACACCACCGATATCGAGGAGGTCGCCGCCTCTGAGGCGGAGGTGGTGAGCGTGGCGACGCCGGACTTCGCCCACTTCGAGCCGACGATGCGGATGATCGAGGCAGGGAAGCACGTGGTGGTGGAGAAGCCGCTGGCGACCAGCGTACGAGAGGCGCAACAGATGGTGGAGGCAGCCCGTCAGCGGGGCGTCAAGATCACCGTGAACCTGGGTTTGCGATGGAGTCCCGGGTTCCTCACGGTGCGGGATTCCATCCTCTCGGGCGAGATCGGCGAGCCCATCATGGCGCATGTGCGGCTGGCCGACACCATCTGGGTGCCCCGGGAGATGCTCTCCTGGGCTGGTAAGTCCGGACCGCACTGGTTCCTCTTCGCCCATACGATGGATCTACTCCGCTGGTTCCTGGGGGAGGAGGCGCAGGAGGTGTATGCCGTCGGCACGAAGCGGGTGCTGGCAGCCAAGGGGATTGACGCATACGACGCCATCCAGGCTCTCGTCCGCTTCGAGCGGACCTTCGCGACCTTCGAGACGGCCTGGATATTGCCTGAGGCCTGGCCTGATATCGTCGAGTCGGAGATGACGATCTATGGCAGCCGGGGACGGTTGCATTTCGATGCGAAGCGGCAGGGATTCGAACTCTCCTCGGACGAGTTCGGGAAACATATGTTCACCCGGCCGGCGTTGTGGAAACGCTTCAAGCTGCCGCCGACGTGGTGGGGTGCGCTGCGCAGCATGGTAGATTGCGTGCTGGATGGTGGCGAGCCGGCCATCCCGGCCGAGGACGGCGTGGCCGTGACGGCCATGATCGAGGCCGTCGAGCGCTCGATCGAGGAAGGTCGCCCCGTTTCCCCGCGCAGCCTGCTTGAGGGCTCCGCGGGCTCCTAAGCGACCTGCCCAAGGGGGTGCCTGGCTATGGAACTTTCGACCCTCGAACAGTGGCTCTGGGACGCGGCCTGTTCCCTACGCGGCCCGGTGGACGCGCCCAGGTTCAAGGATTACATCCTGCCCCTTATCTTCCTCAAGCGCCTCTCGGATGTGTTCGATGACGAGGTGGCGCGCATGGCTGAGGAGTTCGGCGTTGACAGCTCCGAGGTTCTGCGCTGGATCGAGGATGACCACGAGCTGGTGCGCTTCTACATCCCGATCAAAGCGCGCTGGGAGAGCATCCGCCGCCTTCCCCTCCAGGGGCTGGGACAGGCGCTCACCGATGCCGTCCAGGCCGTGGCGCGTGAGAACCCTCGCCTCCAGGGGGTCATAGACATCACCGATTTCAACGCCACCACCGCAGGCCAGCGTATCGTGCCCGACGAGTACCTCCACCGATTGGTGGAGGTACTCTCCAAACATCGCCTCGGGATCAGGGATGTGGAGCCGGATGTCCTGGGCCGGGCCTACGAGTACCTGCTACGCAAGTTCGCTGAGGGCGCAGGTCAGTCCGCGGGCGAGTTCTACACCCCTCGTATGGTCGGCATCCTCATGGCCCGTATCCTCGATCCGGAGCCCGGAATGGAGATCTACGATCCCACATGCGGCTCCGGTGGGCTTCTGGTGAAAGCCTATCTCCGCTTCCTGGAGAAGCATGGCGAAAAGCAGAATGGTCGCCTGAGGCTTCCCAAAGATGTGGCCGATGTGAAGGTCTTCGGCCAGGACATCAACACATCGGCCTACGCGATGGCGTGGATGAACGTGGTGATCCACGACATCGAGGAGGCTGCGATCAAGCTGGGCGACACCATGCGCAGGCCGGCGTTCGTGGATGAAAGCGGCCGCAGCCTGCGCCGGTTCGACATGGTCATCGCCAATCCGATGTGGAACCAGGACATCCCGACGGAGGTGTACGAGCACGATCCGTACAATCGGTTTGCTTACGGGGTGCCGCCCGCGTCCAGCGCGGATTGGGGGTGGATCCAGCACATGCTGGCCTCCCTGAACGATGACGGTCGAATGGCGGTGGTGTTGGACACGGGCGCGGTGAGCCGGGGCAGCGGCACCAGGGGGAGCAATCGGGAGCGGGACATCCGCCGACGGTTCATCGAGGGCGATGTGGTCACCCCTGGCGACCTCATCGAGGCGGTCATCCTGCTGCCGGAGAACCTGTTCTACAACACCACTGCGCCGGGGATCATCCTGGTGATCAACCGGCGGAAGCGCCATCCTGGGGAGATCCTGCTCATCAACGCGTCCCGCCTCTTCATGAAGGGCCGTCCGAAGAACGAGTTGACCGAGGAGCATGTGGAGAAGATCGCGGCGATCTATCACGAATGGCGGGCGGAGGAGGGACTGAGCGCGATCATCACCAACGAGGAGGCCGCGGCCAACGATTACAACCTGAGCCCCAGCCGCTACGTGGCCCAAAACGATGCGGAGGAGGTACTGCCGTTGGAAGAGGCCGTGGTGCTCTTGCGCCAGGCGGAGGAGGATCGGGCGGCGGCGGATCGAGCGTTGGATGAGGTGCTGCGCACCCTGGGGTTGGACACGCGATGAAGCGGCAAAGACGTGGGCAAGACATGCTACGCCCCAACCGTCGATCTATCCGACTGAGGGGATATGATTACAGCCAGCCAGGTGCGTATTTCGTCACCATCTGCACTCGAGGCTGGGTGCATCTGTTCGGGGATGTCGTGGACGGGGAGATGCGGTTGAATGAATTTGGCGAACTCGTGCGGGCAGCATGGTTTGATTTGCCCGATCACTATAACCACGTGCGGTTGGATGCGTTTGTGATCATGCCTAATCATGTGCATAGCATCATCATCCTGACCGACGATTATCCTTCCGTAGGGGCAGGTGTAGGGGCAGGTTTCAAACCTGCCCCTACCATGACGACAATGAAACGCCATCCATTATCGGAAATCGTGCGGGCGTTCAAAACGTTTTCCGCCCGGCGCATCAACGCGTTGCGCGGCACGCCCGGTGCGCCTGTGTGGCAACGCAATTATTATGAGCACATCATCCGCAACGATCGGGCGTTGGATGCCATCCGGCGGTACATCGTCCACAATCCGGTGCGCTGGCATCTGGACCGGTACAACGCCGAGCGCGTGGCGCCCGATCCATGGGCTGAGGAGATATGGCGGATGGTGCGCGAGCCACCGCAGCAGCGCGAAGACAAGGCATGAGGCCCGGCGCAAGCATGAGTTGCCCCTACGGGGATGGCGTCGCGTCCGATCAACGTCGGGACGCCCTTTGTGGGCATCCGTGATGTCTGTCTGGCACGAAAGCGATGGTGAAGATGGAGGCACGTACCGATGACTGAACCGCGCACGCCTGACAACCCTACAACCGATCTGCCCCCCGGCTACCGTATGACCGAGCTTGGCCCACTGCCGGAGGAGTGGCGGGTAGTGCGGTTGGGGGAAGTAGCAAGAGTTCGTTACGGAAAAGCTAAGCCCCAAGCCATTGGATCTGTGCCTGTGATAGGTTCAGGCGGCGTCTATGCACGGACAGCCCGACCGTTAATTGATTTTCCTACTCTCATCATCGGTAGGAAAGGAACAGCGGGCCAAGTATGGTTACTTGAAGAGCCTTGCTGGCCCTCTGATACTACTTTCTACTTGGAATGGACGCAGCCAATTGTAGTCAACTTTCTACATGGCTATTTTCTGCTTAATCCTCTTTCGGGCGAACATGCTAAGACAACCTTGCCTAGCCTACAACGCCCTGACTTGGAAGCTCATCCTATTCCCCTCCCGCCTCTTCCCGAGCAGCGGGCCATTGCCCATGTGTTGCGCGCGGTGCAGGAGGCGAAGGAGGCCACCGAGCGGGTGATCGCCGCGGCGCGCGAGCTGAAGAAGAGCCTGATGCGCCATCTGTTCACCTATGGGCCCGTCCCTCTGGACGCGATCAACGACGTGCCCCTGCGGGAAACCGAAGTCGGCCCTGTTCCTGCCCACTGGCAGGTGGTGCGGTTAGGAGAGGTGGCAGAGAAACCGCAGTATGGTTACACGGCAAGTGCAACTCCGGAACCCATAGGACCAAAGTTTCTGCGAATTACAGACATCCAAAACGATAAGGTGTACTGGCCAACGGTCCTATATTGCTCTATCGAGGAGGCTTCATTAGAGAGATACCAATTGGAGAAAGGTGATATCCTGTTCGCCCGAATTGGAGCGACGACTGGGAAGACGTATCTCGTGGACGAATGTCCATTGTCCGTCTTCGCTTCCTATCTCATTCGGGTACGTACAAAGACAAACTATCTCCTATCTGAACATCTCTACTTCTTTACCCACACCGCACAATATTGGCAACAGATCAACGCTGCCAAAGGTGGACGTCTGAAGCAGGGTATTAACATTCCCATATTAACGTCCTTGCTTCTTCCTCTTCCGCCCCTCGACGAACAGCGTGAGATCGCCCGCATCTTGCAAACCGTTGACCACAAGATCGAGGCGGAGGAAGCGAGGAAAGAGGCACTGGACGTGCTCTTCAAGTCGTTGCTCCACCACTTGATGACGGCAAAGCTGCGGTTGCCTCAGGAGTTCATCCGTCGATTTGAACAGGATTCCTTGAGGGACGCTGCCCGCTTTACGTGTTGAAAGGAGGCATGATCATGGCTCTCTGGATGGTACGGGCAGGCAAGCATGGTGAAAGAGAGGATCTGGCCCTCGAACACAATATAGCCGTCATCGGCTGGGATGAACTGCCCGACTTATCCCCTATCAAAGCGCGTGAGGAGTTGCGAACTTTACTGGAGCAGGTATATCCGGACGCCAAGCTCAAGACACGCCTGAACTGGGAGAGCCAGCTTTGGCCTTTCATTGCTGAGATGAAGGTGGGAGATCTGATCGCTCTCCCGCTGAAAACACGCTCCGCCATCGTCATCGGCCGTGTCACCGGTCCTTATACCTACCGGACCGATCTGCCATCGGGGGCACATCACACCCGTCCGGTGGAATGGCTGAAGGAATTCCCGCGAAGCAGGTTTGACCAGGATCTTCTATATTCCTTCGGAGCCTTCATGACCGTGTGTCGTATTCGGCGTAACCAGGCCGAGGAGCGTGTACGTGCCCTTCTCGCAGACCAGGAGGCGCTCAGTAAGCCTGAGGAGGAGGAAGAGGAAGCCCCTGTAGATCTGGAACAGCTCGCCAAGGACCAGATCCGGGATTACATCGCGCGCAAGTTTCGAGGGCATGGGCTCGCGAGGCTGGTCGCTGCTGTCCTGGAGGCCCAAGGCTTCAAGGTCCGCGTCTCTCCCGAAGGCCCAGACGGAGGCGTCGATATCATCGCGGGCATGGGCCTCCTTGGGTTCGAATCGCCCAAGCTTGCGGTCCAGGTCAAATCTAGCGACGCGCCGGTGGATGTCAAAGTCCTGCGGGAACTACAGGGAGTCATGAAGAGTTTCGGCGCGGAGCAGGGCTTGATCGTCTCCTGGGGAGGGTTCAAAAGCTCCGTGATAAAAGAGGCGGCGCGCCACTTTTTTGAAATCCGGCTGTGGGATGCAGATCACGTTGTCCAAGCCATTCAGTCCCATTATACGAAGCTGCCCAACGAGATCCAGGCGGAGTTGCCGTTGAAGCGCGTTTGGATGCTAACCATAACCGAAGAGGAATGAGTTATGTATAGATTCCCCTTCACCGAGCGTCGCACCGTCCAGGAGCCGATGGCCCGCTACTCCACCGACGTGGAGTGGAAGGAGCTTACCGCGGAAGAAGCCGCCCGCCTGCGCCGGGGCGAGGACGGCCTGCTCCTCCACGAGATCTTCGTGGAGAAGGTGCAGCAGCTCAACCCTGGCATCGTCGGCCTGCAGGAAGCGGAGGAACTGGCGGATAGGCTCCGCCGCGTCCGCCCCAACATCGAGGGGAACCAGGTGGTCTGGGAACACCTGCGGGGCCTCAGGACGGTCTATGTGCCCTCGGAGAATCGGGAGCGGAACGTGCGGCTGGTGGACACCGAGCACTGGAGCCACAACGCTTTTCATGTGGTTCAGGAGTTGCGCTACACCGGCGGGAGGAAGCCGATCCGCATCGACATCGCCTATTTCGTCAACGGCGTGCCGGTGCTCCTGGTGGAGACCAAGGCCGCCCACAAACGGGAGGCGCTGGCGGAAGCGCTGGATCAGGTGCGCCGGTATCACGAGGAGGGCGCGCCGATGTTGGCGCTCATGCAGCTCTTCGCCATCACCCATCTGGTGCGGTTCTTCTACGGCCCCACATGGAACCTGGAGCGGAAGGCGCTCATCAATTGGCGGGAGGATATCGCGTACGCGGTAGGGGCAGATTTTAAACCTGCCCCTACAGGCGCCCGTCCGGATTTCGAGACGCTGGTCAAGCAGTTCGTCCACCCGGCGCGGGTGGTGCGCGTCCTGCGGGATTTCATCCTCTTCGTCCGCCGGGACGGCGAATTGAGCAAGGTCGTCCTCCGGCCGCACCAGATGAGCGCGGTGGAGAAGGTGATCCAACGGGCGGAGGAGGCAGTCCAGCCGCCGCCGGATCGCCCCCCGAAACGCCGCGGCCTCATCTGGCACACACAGGGCTCCGGCAAAACCTACACCATGATCACCATCGCCCGCATGTTGCTCAACGAGCCGATCTTCCAAAACCCCACCGTCATCATGCTGGTCGATCGGAACGAGCTGGAGCAGCAGTTGTTCTCCAACCTGGCCGCCCTGGGGATGGGGCACGCGGAGCTGGCCCAATCGAAGCGCCACCTGCGGGAACTGCTCCGCAGCGACTACCGGGGCCTCATCGTCTCCACCATCCACAAATTCGACAGGATGCCGCCGAACATCAACACCCGTGCCAACATCTTCGTCCTCATCGACGAGGCCCACCGTACTACCGGCGGCGATCTGGGCACCTACCTGATGGCCGCGCTCCCCAACGCCACCATCGTCGGTTTCACTGGCACGCCTATTGACCGGAGCGCCCGCGGCCGCGGCACGTTCCAAATCTTCGGTGTGGACGATCCGCCTCATGGCTACCTGGACAAGTATTCCATCCGCCAGTCCATCGAAGATGGCGCCACCGTGCCGCTACACTACGCTCTGGCGGATAACGAGCTGCGCGTGGATCGGGAGACGCTGGAGCGAGAGTTCCTCGACCTCACCGAGGCGGAGGGGATCGCCGACCCGGAGCAGTTGAATCGCATCCTGGAACGGGCGGTCACGCTGCGGAACATGCTCAAGAACCGGGACCGCATCGATCGGGTGGCCCGTTTCGTAGCGGAGCATTACCGGGAATATGTTGAGCCGCTGGGGTACAAGGCGTTCCTGGTGGCGGTGGATCGGGAGGCATGTGCGCTGTACAAGGAGGCGTTGGACCGCTACCTGCCGCCGGAAGCGTCGGAGGTAGTCATCAGCGCGGGGCGTAACGATTCCCCGTTGCTGCGACGATACCACCATAGCGAGGAAGAGGAACGGGAGATCCGGGAGCGATTCCGCAAGGAGGAAAACCCCAAGTTCCTCATCGTCACGGAGAAGCTCCTCACCGGATTCGATGCGCCGGTGCTCTACGCCATGTACCTGGACAAGCCGATGCGGGATCACGTGCTGCTCCAGGCCATCGCCCGCGTCAACCGCCCCTACGAGCAGGACGGCCAGCGCAAGACCTGTGGGCTCATCGTGGACTTCGTGGGCATCTTCGACAATCTGGAGAAGGCGCTGGCGTTCGATTCCCAGGATATCGCTGGCGTGGTCACTGAGCTGGGCGTGCTGGAGAGGCGATTCGCCGATCTGATGGAGCAGGCGCGGCAGGGGACGTGGGTGCAGAACGGGGCGGGGCATGCTCCGCCTCTACAGGATCTGGCCGGGGGCGGGGATGACAAGGCGGTGGAGCGCGTCCTCGACTACTTCCGGGATGAGGACGTGCGGCAGGCGTTCTACGAGTTCTTCGAGGAGCTTTCCGACCTGTACGAAGTGTTGTCACCCTCGCCATTCCTGCGCCCGTACCTGGACGACTACACCACGCTGGCCCGGATGGTGGCGCTATTGAAGGAAGCTTACGACCCCGGTGTCCCCATCGAGCGGGATATCCTGCGGAAGACGGCCGAGCTGGTGCAGAAGCATACGCACGGCGGAGAGATCCGCGGCGCAGTGGAGGTGTACGAGATCAACGCTGATCTACTCCGTCGACTGCAATATACGAGAAAGCCCCCGACGGTGGAGATCTTCAGCCTGATGAAGTCCATTCGCCAAAAGGTAGCAGAGGAAGGGGAGGCCAAGCCGTTCCTCCTCTCCATCGGCGAGCGGGCGGAGGCGGTAGTGCGCGCGTTCGAGCAGCGCCAGCAGGAAGCGCAGGAGGCGTTGGAGGCGCTCAAGGAGATCATCGCGGAGATCAACGCGGCGGAGCAGGAGTTTGCCCAGAAAGGGATGGAGGCGGAGGCGTTCACCGTATATTGGCTTCTGCGCCAGGAGCATATCACCGCGGCGGAGCCGATCGCTCGGGACCTGGTGAACACTTTCCGAGAGTACCCACATTGGGCCACCAGCGGGCGACAGGGAAGAGAGTTGCGGCTGTCGCTCTACAAGGTTCTGCGGGCACATGGCGTTGTGGACGACCTGCCAGATCGGGTGAGACAGATCATGGAGGTTTTGAGGCGGCGCCATGAGTGAGCTGACGTCGGACGTGGTGCGGCGGGAGATGTTCAAGGCGGAGGTGCGACGCTGGGCGGCGCGCGTTGGCGTGGAGGTGCGGGAAATCCACTTACGCCCTATGCGGCGGAAGTGGGCCAGCGCGTCCAGCCGTGGGCGATTGACGTTTAGCACGGAGCTACTGAGCCAGCCCCTTGACTTCCAGCGGGAGGTGATCGTCCACGAACTCGTGCATCTGAAGCTGATGCGGGGTAACCATGATAAGCTATTCAAGTCATTGGTGCGGGCGTACCTGGGAAGCGATGAGCAAGGCTAGATGCAGTGTTGGATTGGCGCTTGATGGCATTCTGGGTTATACTGGTCTTAGACTGGTCTATATGGAGGTAAAAGATGACGACGGTTGGAGCTTATGAGGCCAAAACGCATCTCTCCCAACTCCTGGAGCGGGTCGCCCGGGGAGAGCGAATCGTGATCACCAAACACGGGGTGCCCATAGCCGCCCTAGAGCCCGTCGCGCCTGCCCGCCAGGTCGAGGCCCGGAAGGTGGTGGAGGCCTTGAGAACGTTCCGCCGCGGGCGCCGCCTTGGCGGTCTTCGGGTGCGTGATCTGATTGAGGAGGGGCGACTGTGAGGGCCAGTAACGCCTTCGTGCTGGATGCTTCGGTTGCGCTGGCCTGGGGTTTTGAGGATGAGACGAACCCTTATACGGAGGCGGTCCTGGATGCACTGGCTGAAGGAGAAGCTTTCGTGCCCACGATTTGGCCATTGGAGGTCGGAAACGCGCTGCTGGTGGCAGAACGCCGAGGACGACTGAGCCAGGCGGACACGGTGCAATTCCTCTCCCTTCTCCAGGAGTTGCCCATCACTATAGAGCCGACAAGGCCGGAACGAATGTTCGGAGAGATCCTGGCCTTAGCTCGTGAGCAGAGACTCTCCACCTATGATGCATCGTACCTGGACTTGGCCATGCGTTTGGGGATTCCCCTGGCCACGCAAGATGAAGCCCTGCGCCAGGCTGCCACTCGTTGCGGAGTATCGGTGCATGGTGCACCCAAGCTGTCTGAGGGGTCGACCAAGTAACGGTTTGTCGTGAGCAAGCGTTTTTCACGGCGGTGATCGAGCAGGACGGGGACAGGTCGTAGCTCCGCGTCCGGAGTTGGACATCTCGAATGTAGGAAGCGCACACCGTAGCGCCACCGCTGCAGGGCCGGAGCGCATTGCCTCAAGCTCCATCCGGTTGGCAGCAAGCGGTAAGGGCCGGGTGGCCTGCCCCTTACCAGCCGATGCAGCGCTCAACTTGATGCGCACAAGACTGTCCCTACCGGGCCGGGAACGCATCCTCGTCCAGCTCAATCACGCGGCCGTCGGCCAGCGTCAGGCGGATGACGGTGGCGTTGATCTCGATGGGCGCGTCCAGCCCGGTCACCGGACATGCCTCGCCCGGCCGCGTGGGATACAGCAACGTGACCAGCCGTACGGGGCCGGTCGCTTCCCACTCGTACACGGCCGTGGGCGTCGGCGCGTACTCCCCCTGTTGATGGTTCTTGATCGCCTTCCACCCCTGCCACTCGGGCTCCTCCTGTCCGCTCACCACCTGCACGCTCAGGCCGGGCAACGGGGTCGGGATGATCGCTAGGTTGGCCTGGTCCGGATCGGCGCTCCGCACGCTCAGCCCGCGGACCTCGGCCGCCTCCGTGTTCAGATGCCACAGCGCCTGATACCGATGCGGCTCTCCGTCCGCCGGCTCCAGCCGATCGATGACCAGGACGCAGGGCCCCAGCTCGTCGCTCCTTTGCTTCAAGAAAATGACCTTTCGCCGGTGCGTCACCGTGCGATCGGCTTCAGGTCCATATCCCTCGTCATACGCGGCCTCGACGACGTCATAGCGGTCCGTGCTGTGCCAGAGGGCGCCAGCCGGTTGGGCGATATCGACGTCCTCCCGGCGAAAGTGCAGGCGCCGGTTCTGATCCTGCCCGTCCACGCGGATCGTGTTGTGGGCACGAGTCGAGAGCACATACCGGCGCATCTCGGAGTCATCGTAGGCGTAGTTGCCGCCCTCGGTGAGCAGCAACCGGCCATAGGCGTGCAGTAGCAGGTTCAGCTTGTCCTCGTGCTGATGGCCGTAGCCGAAGGGGCCGCCGTCGAACAGGGCCCAGATCGCGTCGGGCTCCCAACCGGTGCGCATGACATAATATCCGGCATAGGGAAAGGCGACGGAGGTCTCCACCGGAGGAGCGCCTTCCTGGCCCTGTGTGTGAGCCCAGCGGAAGTCGGCGCGCTGAGGGTAGAGCGCCGTTGCCCGCTCCATTAGAGGGGCAACCTCCAGCCAGCCGCCGTCGTTCACGTCGGGCAGGCGGCCATCGGGCATCATCATGCGCACGTTGACGGCATGCATGCGCTCCAGCCCAGCGCGGAAGGCCGCTGGTACCGGCTCGTCATAGGCCTCGCACACGTCCCACAGCCACTGGTAATTGCGGATGACCACCTGATGGTATCCGGTGGAGAGCTCGATCTGGAAGCCGTCGGGGTAGACCTGCCGATCCAGCTCGCGCACCAGCCGATCGAAGGCATAGGCCTTCCAGGCGGGCGCGTCCCGGAGCTGCGGGTAGAGGATGCCGATCTGGGCCAGGCCGTTCATCTCCATGATGAGCCAGTTGCCGCCCTCCCGGTGGAAGTGGCGTAGTCGCCAGCCGTGCTCCCACACCGACTTGTACCAGTCCACCAGGACGTCATCGGTGAAGTGGGGCGAGCGGTAGAAGCTGTGCAGTGCCCATTGCCAAGGGCCGCCCATGCGGATGCCGGCCTCGATCGTGCGCCAGCACCATGTGGCGCCGCTGGGGGCGTCCTCCGGCACGATGGCCTGGCGTACCCAACTGCGGAACAGCCGGACGAAGCATTCGGCATAGCGCTCGTCGCCCGTCTCCCGATAACGTTGGGCCAGGATGGCCCACTCATGATGGCGGCTGAGCTGCCAGGTCCACTCCCGGTACTGGTTGTACGTGGGGTTGGCCGTCCAGTCCACTTGGTCCTCGAACCGATGCGGCGTGCTGCAGGAGATCAGCTCCAGACGCAGGATGCGCTCGGCGGCCTGGGCGATGGTCTCGCCCGGGTACATGTAGCTATGGCCGCGGAAATCTCGCCGGATGCGGAAGAATCGCTCCGGCTGGAGTGTGCGGCGCACCTCGGCGGCGAACAGCCGACGGGCCGTGGCGAGATCGCCGCGCGCCACCGCATCGGGAATCTCCTCCAGGCCGGGACGGGTGGTATCGACGATCTCGGTGAAGAATCGCTCATCGCTCAGACGTGGGCCGATCTGGGCTGTTTCAGACATGACGTATGTACCTCCATCCCCTCTGCGATCTTTGCACCCTTTGCGGTTCATCATCTCCTGGCTTACACGGCCACGATGAACACATCGCTGCGGCCGCGATGCGCGGCGTTGAAGGAAATCCAGCGGCCGGTGGGGTCGGACAAAGGATGCGGATGCGGGAACTGCCCGGGCAGGGCGCCCCAGTCCGTCCCATGCCGGGCGATGATCTCCACGCGCGGCTGCTCGGCGTCATAATACAGCCACAGGAGCAGGTCTGTGCTCAGGTTCCCATCCAGAATGATGGCCGGACAACCTGCCATCGCCGAGACATGCCCATAATGCTCGGCCTGGTGGAATCCATATTCGCACACCGTCTGCCCGTTGCGGTCAACGACGCCGATGTAATACCCTCCCTCGGCGCTACGCCCATGGTAGATGACGTATTGCCCATCCCACGTCCAGGCCGAATGCACCTGGAAGCGCGCTTGATCTTGTGGCGGCAGCTCCGTCAGCTCGCCAGTGGAGAGGCGTAGCGTCCAGATACGGTTGGTGACCCCATCGCTGCCCGCCCAGTAGCGCGGCGGAAAGTCCCGATCGAGCAGGAGCAGGTCCGGATCGGTCGGGCAGTGGGGACAATGTGCACTGCCGATGCCCGCTTCTCGGTAGATGGTAGTGACCGTGCCGCCAGCCAGGGGCACTTGCAGGAGGCGTAATTCCATCCCCTCGCCAGTGGCGAAGTGTTCCATGTACGACCGGGCAGGGCGGCGGCCGGCCAGGATTTCCGGATGGGCCGACATCACCGGCACGATGACGTGCGTCTCGTCGGGATCGATGCTGGGCATCCCGGCCACCCACTCCGGGCCGATGTCGGGGATCAGCATGCGTTCCTCCAACGTCTCGATGTGGACGGCGCGTAGGGCTCGGCCGGCCAGGAAGACAGCCCAACGGCTGCGCGGCGCGATACACATCTGCCCGGTGACGCCCATGCCATTGCCTACGGTGACCCCATTGCCCTTATGGAGCGCGCTGTAACTGCCCATGCCGTCCACCGGCTCGATGAGCGGAGTGATGTCGCCGGTAGGGACGTGACAGCGGAAGATGGCGCTCTTGCCACCGCGTGCCGAGCCGAAGATGAGAAATTCACCATCGGCGGTGAAGCCGACGTTGGTATGATAGGTGGGCGTCTGGTTATAAAGCCCTTGTGTGGTCACCCGCCGCACCTGGCGAAGGGTCAGCGGATCGCGATAGAGCTCCGATTCGTTCCAGGTTTCGCCTTTGCGGAACACGCCTTCCTCCCTTGTTGGAGATTAGGTGTTAGAGATTAGGTGAT
>DUEN01000073.1 GCA_011176545.1 Caldilineae bacterium
CGGCCCTGCCGGAAGCGTCCCGCCATCAGCAGAGCCTGCACGCCTCTGCCGATCACCATACCCCACCAGATCCCGTAAACGTCCCATCCCCACTGCTGAGAAAGGAACCACACGGCAGGCAACTGGATCAGCCACAGGACGATGATGTTAACGACCATGGGGGATACCGTGTCCCCCGCGCCGGTGAGCCCCCCGTCCATGACCATGCCCAGGAGCAGGAAGAGCTGGGATAGGGCCAGGATCCGGAGCGCGGGCACGCCCACGGCGATGGTCTCCGGGTCCGCAGTAAACAGGCGTAGCACTGGCTCCGCGAACAGAGCCAGCACGCCTAGGATCAGGAAGGCGAGGAAACCTACGGCCAGCGCGATGTAATACACCGCTCGCCTCGCCCGCCTGGGTTGCCCCGCGCCCAGGTTCTGGCCGACCATGGGCGGCGCGGCGCGGCTGAGCCCCATGCAAGGGATCAAAGCCAGCATACTCACGCGGTTGACTAGGCTGAAGGCTGCCAGGGCGGCCGCCCCATACGCGGCGACGAATCGCATCAGGATCGTATTCGCCAGGTTGGGCATGCCGCGTTGGATCATCGCTGGCAAAGCAATCCTGAGGATACGTCGGATCATCGTCCCATCAGGCCATAGATGCATCAGTGTGACCCGCACGGGAGCCTTGCCGGTCGCCAGCAGGTATAGCCCATAGCTCATACCGGCCGTCTCCGCTAGGACCAGGGCCAACCCCGCCCCGATCACCCCCAAGCCCAGCCAGATAAACAGGGGCTCCACGATCATGAATGTGACGAGGGCCAATAGGTTCATTTGTAACGAAAGCTGAGGGCTACCGGCCGCGCTCAACATGAACCCGAGACTCGGCACCATCTCCATAGCGATTAACCCGGCGAAGATGACCCGGGCGTAAGCCACTGTGGGAGGCAACAGGTCTCCATGGGCCCCGACCAGGCGGAGCAACGGTCGGGCGAAGATGAATCCCAATACGCCCAACATACCGGACGCCACGGCGAACAGGACGACCGCCTGCGAGGTCGCCAGGTCAGCCTGTTCCTGATCCCGCGCGCCCACATAACGGGCAATGACCGCGCCGCTGGCCGCGCTCAACGCCATCAACACGCTAATCATGGTGATCCGCAGCGACATGGTCAACCCGGCCGCGGCCAGTGCATAAGGCCCGATCTTCCCCAGCCAATATGCATCGTACAGGCTGGGGAAGAAGAAGAGCCCCTGGCTGATGATCATGGGCCAACTGAGCTGCCAGATGTTATCGCGAAGGCGGCCATGGGTGATGTCCACCGCCCGGCCGCCTAACCCCAGACGATAAATGAGTAACCGAATGGACACGTTGAAAACTCTTACACTGATGACTGCAGGTTCGTCATCTTGCCCGTCGCATGCAATCCCTCAGCGCGGCCACCAACTGACTGGAGACGCCATCCGCTTCGAGATGCTCCAATGCATCTGGGGCGCCCCTGGTCCAACCCACCTCCAACAGTGGATCGATGATGCGGCTCAATAACTTAGCTACGTCGGGCGATCGGATCCCGCGGGACTCCAGAAAGGGCATCAACAGCTCTGGACGGCGGCCGCTGTGCAGCATCATATCCCAGCAATCCTCCAACACCCAATCTACCCGCGTGTTCTCCCAATCTAGGATCCATACCTGCCCACGCCCGTCCACCGTCAAGTTCTTAGCGTTCAGGTCGCCATGCACGCGACAGAAACGGGTCTGTCCGAGCATATCCAGAGCACGCTGAGCCTGAACGATCCACAGCGCGTAGATCTCCTCCAGGATAGCATACAGACGTTGCGCGTCGGCTCCGTTCCGTAGCCTCAGGAGGAAAGCGTCCTCAATCCACATCCAGTGGGTCGCTTGAAATCGGGCCAACGCCTCCTCCGCCGTCTTCGCTGTCACCTCTTCCGCGTGGAGGCGGTTAAGCTGCTCCAACAGCGCCCGCACATGCTCGGCCTGCTCCCAGCGGAACGCGGACGTGCCGCGCACGCGAGTGGTGAGCATGGCATCCAGGCCATCCTCCGGCCGAGTTAGAGCGATCAGGCGCGGCGCGTTCAGGCCCAGACGAGCAGCGATTCGCAACCCCTCCGCCTCGCGCGTTAATTTGGCTCGCGGGTGTAGATACCCTGCACACGCCTCCCCTGAGCGTATCACGCGAGCCACCACGTCGCCAGCGGCTAGCACAAGGAAGTTCCTCCCTTGTCCGATCAGCTCCCACCGATCGGCTATAATGCCATGCCGAGCCGCGAAAGCATTCAGGCGCTCTTCTCGCTCGCTATCCAAGGGAGATTTTGAGCACATAGCAATGCCAAATCCACCACACCTGAAGCCTGGCTACATCACCGGCAGACCCGGCACCTTCGTCCGTATCCGATAGACCGATGTGCGCGCGGTGATGTAGAGCGTACGCCGATCCTCGTCACCCCACGCGCAGTTGGCCGGCCGCTCCGGCGTCACGATCACGCCCAAGAGCTCCCCGTCTGGCTCGAAGACCCAGACCCCCGTCGCTCCAGTGACGTACAGATGCCCTTCGACGTCGATCTTCATGCCGTCAGGCGAGCCAGGCTGGGGGTGATCCATATCGGCAATGATGCGCGAGTTGGCCAGTGTGCCATCGGGGCGAACATCGAATGCACGCACGTGACGCCGCGGCGAATCATCGATGTACAACACGGACTCATCCGGCGAGAAAGCCAGCCCGTTGGGACGATCGAAGTCGTCCACCAGCAGCTCCAACGTGCCATCAGGCAGGATACGGTAGACGCCGTTGCACGGCTGTTCCTGTTCCTCCGGCTGGATACCATATGGCGGATCAGTGAAATAAATGGTACCGTCCGATTTGACCACCACGTCATTCGGGCTGTTCAAACGTTTACCCTGATAACGACCGGCCAGGGTGACGATGGTGCCATCCGGCTCTGTGCGGGAGACGCGCCGGTTGCCATGCTCGCAGGCGATCAGGCGGCCCTGCCGATCCAGCGTCAGCCCGTTGGAATGGCCGCTGGGCTCCCGCCACACCTCCACGGTCCCGTCAGGGGACCACTTATAGATGCGGTTGGCCGGGATATCGGAGAAGAGCAGATACCCATCGGGATGCCATATCGGGCCCTCGGTGAACTGAAAGCCGGTGGCGATGCGCTCGGGATCCCCAGGCTCGATCAAGGACTTGAGCTTCATGATTAACCTCCTCTGGGATGTTCGACGACGCCTAGATTGTACCATTAAGCTTTGCCCCTGACCATACCGATGCTAAAATACAGGTGTGGTGCGACGGCTTTCTGAGGAACTTCAGCTGAAACTGGATACCGTGCCTTCCCGCACGGGCGTGTATCTGATGAAGAATGCCCGCGGGGAGGTGATCTACGTCGGCAAGGCGGTCAACCTTCGTAGCCGCGTGCGCTCATATTTCCAGTTGTCCGCCAGTCATGGCGCGCGCACGCGCCGCCTGGTTGAGGAGGTGGCCGACCTGGAGTGGATCGTCACCGACACCGAGCTGGAGGCGCTGATCCTGGAGAATGAGTTGATCAAGCGCTACCAGCCCCGTTATAACGTCCGCCTGAAGGACGACAAGAACTATCCGTACATCAAGATCCACTGGCAGGACGATTTCCCCAAGGTCTCCATCGTGCGACGTATGGCCCAGGATGGCGCGCGCTATTATGGCCCCTTCACCTCGGCTGCGGCCGTGCGCCAGACGTTGGATGCCCTTCGGCGCGTCTTCCCCTTCCTGGACTGCAACCGCGAGATCACGGGCCAGGATAGGCGGCCTTGCCTTTACTATCACATCAAACGATGCGCCGGCCCGTGCATCGGCGCGGTCAGTCGCGAGGAATATTGGGAGATCATCCAGGGGCTATGCGACTTCCTTGAGGGGAAGACGGAGAGGGTGCTGGCCGATCTGCAGCACAAGATGCATCAGGCCGCCGAGACATGGCAGTTCGAGCGCGCGGCCCTCTATCGGGATCAGATCCGCGCCGCGGAGCAGATCGTCGAGAGCCAGAAGGTCGTCTCCACACGCCAGGAGGATGAGGACGTCATCGCCTTCGCTTACGATCCCCGGCAGGACGAGGCGTGCGTGCAGGTCTTCCTGATCCGGCGAGGCAAGCTCATCGGGCGGGAGACCTTTGTCCTCGACGGCGTGGCCCTGGAGGAAGATGGTGAGCTACTGGCCGCCTTCCTGAAGCAGTTTTACGACGAGGCGGCCTACATCCCGCCGCGCATCCTGCTACCTCAAGAGCCCGAGGAGCGGGAGATCATCGAGCAATGGCTGCGCTCCAAGCGCGGCGCTCGTGTGATCCTGAAGGTCCCACGCCGCGGCGCTAAGCGGAAGCTCGTTGACATGGCGATGGAGAACGCCCAGGAGACCCTTCAGGCGCTGCAAGCTCAGTGGCAGGCGGACACGCATCGGCAAACCCAGGCGTTGGCTGAACTGCAGGAGTACCTGGGGTTGGACTCGCCGCCCTCACGTATCGAGTGTTATGACGTCTCCACCCTACAGGGCACCAACACCGTGGGGAGCATGGTGGTCTTCGCCAAGGGCGTGCCCCTGAAGTCCGATTACCGTCGGTTCAACATCCGATCCGTGGGCCAGGCTGGCCAGCCGGACGACTATGCGGCCATGCGAGAGATGCTGCGCCGCCGCTTTCGCCGCGCGGTGGAGGCCGCGGAGAACCTGGACCCGGGACAGAAGGCGCGCAAGCGAGACGCCGCGTGGACGCGCCTCCCCGATCTAGTCATCGTCGATGGCGGCAAGGGCCAGCTCACCGTGGCCCTGGAGGTGCTGGAGGAGTACGGGCTACGAGAGGTGGTGCCCGTCGCGGCCCTGGCGAAGCAACGCGAGGAGATCTTCCTGCCCGGCCGGTCGGAGCCCGTGATCCTGCCGCGCGGCTCCGATGCGCTCCATTTGGTGCAGCGCATCCGGGACGAGGCCCATCGCTTCGCCATCACCCATCAGCGCACTCGACGGCGGAAATCCACGCTCGCCTCCGCCCTGGATGGCATCCCGGGCATCGGCCCCAAGCGGCGACAGGCGTTGCTCCGCCGTTTCGGCTCCCTGGAGGCTATCCGCCAGGCCTCGCTAGAGGAGCTGGCCGCCGTGCCGGGCATGAACCGGGCCGCGGCCCAACAGCTCAAAGCGCATCTATAGCCACAAGACCCTACCCCCCTCTAGTGTCCCCGCAGGCCGATTAATACCAGCCCGGCGGTGATCAGGATCGTGGCGGTGATGCGCACCCAACGCCCTTCCTCTCGATACAGGATGAAAGCCAGCACGACGCCTATGACGATGCTGAACTGCCGGAAGGCGACGACGTAGCTCGCGCGCTCGGTGAGTTGATAGGCCCACAGTACCAGCCAGTAGGCGCCGAAGTTGAAGAGCCCTCCGAGCACCGGCAGCCGCCACCCGATATCCTGCGCGTGCGAGGGGGCGGCATCCTCTACGGCGCCCAGGCGTTGAGCGACGCGTAGGAAGAGGGCGTAGAAGAGGAAGGTGAAAAGATAGAAGGCATACCCATAACGGGCGGCCGTACCTGGTCCCTGCGTCACGATCTCCGAGGCCATCTTGTCCAGCATGGTGTATCCCACCGTGCTGAACGCTGTCAACAGGATCCACACGGTAGCTCGATTCAGATACCGTCGCGGGGACAGGTCCCGAAACGAGCGTTGAGGCGCGAGCAGGCAGCCCAGGGCGACCAGGAGCATCCCTGCCCATCCCATGGTGGTCGGATAGCGGCCGCGCAACACGTCCCCCAGGCCCACCAGGAGCACCGGCAGGGCGCGGGCGACCGGATAGACGACCGTGAAATCGGAGGCCGCGTATCCCTTGGCCAAGAAGAGGAAGTAGAAGCCGCAGAAGACGCCGGATCCCAGGACGTAGAGCCACACGGTCGGGGGCAACGAGCGGACGTACCACTCGCTGAGGGCGGCGGGGACTAGGCCGATCACGACGACGATGAGCAACAGCCTGTAAAAGAACAACGCCTCAGCCCGTCGCCGACGAGCGAGGAGATTCCAGCCCGCATGGAAGAGCGTGGAGACCAGGATCAACGCGGCAGCGAAGGGGTTCATCTCCGTCCCGTCTGCCCCCTAAACCAACAATGCCTCGAGGGCCTCGATGGGCACGCGGCGTCGCGCTTGAACGGCGCGACGTTGACGCAGCATGCGCGGTATTCCGACGATGCCAGCCCACTGTCCCCGGAGCCGGGCTCGCGCGGCGGCTCCCCGCCAGGCGCGCGCCGCCTCCGCCGCGATCCGAAGCTGGGCGCGCACCATCGCCGGCCAGTGTCGCCGCAGGATAGGCCCGGGGACGTCGCGAGCCAGGACCCAAAGGGTATTGCGTCCGGTGTAATAGCTGGCCAGAGGACCGCCTCCCGTGGCGCTCAGGTGGTGATAGACGCGAGCCTGCGGGGCGAAGATGGCCTCCCATCCCAGCAGCCGCAGCCGCCACGCCAGATCGACATCCTCCAGGTACATGAAGAGCTGTTCGTCGAACCCGCCCGTCTCCTCCCAGGCCGCTCGCCGATAGGCGACCGCCCCGCCACATCCGCCGAAGACGCGAAGGTCCTCGTCG
Source organism: Caldilineae bacterium (assembly GCA_011176545.1). Taxonomy (GTDB): domain Bacteria; phylum Chloroflexota; class Anaerolineae; order DUEN01; family DUEN01; genus DUEN01. Next base: position 6,587 of record DUEN01000073.1, read on the forward strand.
TACTGGCCCCTATCCTGTTCCCACACGCCCCGATTGCGAGGGATGCCATCTCGGCCATACATGTCTCCCGCGGAGTGGAGGACGTCACGCCGATCGAACAACAGGATCTTCGAGGCCACAGCGCCGACCTGGGGAAGGGAGACCAGGGGCTCCACTAGAGCGGCCAGCCAGCCGGGCTCGACCTCCGTGTCGTTATTGAGCATGACCAGCACGTCACCGCGGGCCACGGCAGCGCCCGCGTTGCAGGCGCCCGCTAACCCCCGATTCTTCGGCAGTGCCACCACCCGCACTTCGGGATAATCCCGCGCCAGCAGCGCCAGGGATTCATCCTGGCTATGATCATCGACGACGATGACCTCGAACCGATTGGCCGGATAGTCCTGGGCACGTAACGCGTTGAGGCATGTGGGCAGGAAGCGCGCGCCGTTATAATTGGGGATGATCACGGAGGCGAAGGGACGTTCACCCACGGGGTGGCTCACTCTCCTCGAAATACGCCTTCAACGCCTCTCGCCACGGGCGAAGCCGAATGCCCAGCGCGGCCGCGGCCGTGTTCGCCAGGACCGCCCGCAGGGGCGGCGTGGCTAGCCTCTTCCACTCGCTCGAAGGTATGGGCGTGACCGGCACATGCTCACGGCCGCTCATCCGCAGAATCTCACAAGCCCACTCGTAACGGGAACACGCGCCCTCATTCGTCAGATGATAGATCCCGAAGCGGCCAGTGCTGATCAGCCGCACGATTGCCCTCGCCAAGTCAGGCGCATAAGTGGGGTTGCCGATCTCGTCGTCCACCACGCGCAAGGCACCGTGACGATCGGCCGCGGCGATGATCTTGCTGGGGAAGTTGTTCCCACCCGGGGCGAAGACCCAGGCGGTGCGCACGATATACAGCCGATTCAGCAGCATCCGCGCGATCTGCTCGCCTGCCCATTTGGAACGGGCGTAAACGCTGATGGGAGCCGGCGCGTCCCATTCCCGGTATGGCTCTTCCGCGCGGCCATCGAACACCTCGTTTGTGCTCACATAGAGCATCGCCGCGCCTACTTGCTGACAGGCCAGGGCCACGTTCTGGGTTCCCAGCGCGTTCACCGCGTAGGCGCCGTCGGGGTCCCGCTCCGCGCCGTCCACGTCCGTCCACGCGGCCGCGTGGATCACCACATCCGGGCGAAATTCGGTGATCAAGGGGATGATCTGATCACCGTCCCGGATGTCGGCCTCCTCCAGATCGATGGCCAACAGCGTCACGTCCGTCAGCAAGGCACACAATGCCCTGCCTAGCTGACCGCGCGCTCCGGTAACGACGATCCGCTCAGGGAGATCCATTCTCTTCCTCACAGACATCGATCTCATCATCAAGGACCTCGCCCCTGGCCTCGCTCCAGGATGGGGTGACCAAGGGGACGAACCGCACAGGAGCGATAGGTTGCGTATGAATCCTCCCCTGACGCTTCTCCACCAAATATAACATCTGCTCGGTGAACTCCGGCCCGATGGGGATCACCATCCGACCGTCATCCGCCAGCTGAGCGATCAGGGCGGCCGGGATCTCCTCGGGAGCGGCCGTCACGATGATCCCGTCATAAGGGGCATGCTCAGGCCACCCCAGCGCGCCATCGCCATGACGGAAGTGCACATTGGTATAGCCGAGACGCCGGAGCCGTCTGGCAGCGGCCTCGGCCAGCGGCCTGATCGCCTCGACGCTGTATACCTCCCGGGCCAGCTCCGCCAGGATCGCCGTCTGATAGCCCGACCCGGTGCCGATCTCCAAAACGCGATCATCCGGCTCCAGGCGAAGTAATTGGGTCATGAGCGCCACCACATAGGGCTGCGAGATCGTCTGCCCGTACCCAATTGGCAGTGGCACATCGGAGTACGCGTGCTCCCGCATCTCCGGCGGCACGAATTCCTCTCGCGGCACGCGCGCGATGGCATCTAAGACACGTTCATCCGTGATATCTGGCCATGGAGGTGGCCAGGGCCTCTTGCGCTCTCTCAAGCCTCCCTTCCTTCCGTAGTGGAGACGTGGGCGACGCCTCGCCCTACATCACGTTTTGCATGTGACCAATCCGGCCTCCGCCATCGCCCGGTAGGCCGCCTCTGCGAGCTGCCTCTGCCCAGCGATGGTCAGGTGTACGCCATCCGACCCTACGAGCTGCCTCATATCCCCTTGAGCGATCGTCCTATAAGCGTCAACTAAACCCGTCCCCAACGTCGCGGCGGCCTCCCGCACGGCGCTCACATAGGAGCTGAACACCTGATGCTGCCGTCGTCGTAGCTCCGCCGGCCATTCAGGATGCAGATGCTCCGTGATGGGCGTGGGCGTGACCAGGAAGAGATATATCCCCGGGCGCGCCTCCCGTAGGCGCTCGACGATCACCTCAAGGGCCCGTCGAAAGGCGGGGAGCGAGACTCGCGGGATTGGCTCAGGATGGAGCGTCGCCATGCCTGCGTCTCGAGAGGGTGAGCGCAGCCGTCGCCAGTAGGGCCGGAGATGGCGGGTGACCCCCATCTCGACGATGGCCTTTCGCCACGGTCTACATTGAACATCCTCCCACAGCGCCTGCTCTCGATAGACATCCGTTTTGCGCCGGGCCAAGTGAGCGTCGTTAATCCCAAAGGCGATGAAGGCCACATCCGGGTGATGAGAGAGCACATCGCGCTCCAGCCGCGCCAGCCCTTGAAGGATCGTGTCCCCTGGCACGCCCGCGTTCACGACGATCCAGGCGCCCCCGTCCTCGCGGGCCCGAAGGGCGGCCTCCAACAGAGAGGGCCAGGATCGCCCCTCCGGTAGCCCATAGCCGCGCGTGATGGAATCCCCGAAGCAGACGATGCAATGTGTTGAAGGCTCGCGTCCAGCGGTTCGAACGCCGGAGGAGAGACCAAGCGGATCCACAGGTGCGTTACCCCGATAACGATTTCACGGCGTGGTATTCTAGCATCTTCAACGCGGCCCGGCAAGCAACTGGAGAACCTTCTTCAGGCGGCCCTCATCCTCCGTCCTTCTTCTCCCAAGCCTGGGAGAAGAAGGCTCAATTGGGGTGGGGCACGAAATCGTGTCGGGCTCTATGGGGCCAACTTTGCGTCGCATGACGCGGCGCTGTGCCCTATATACCTGCCCGACGGCTCGAGCCTTTACCGCAGTTCTGAACAGCTATGCTCATCATTGGCACGCCATGTCCCGCATGCTATACTGAGGCGTAGGTTTCTTCCTCATACTGACAAGGAGATCCTTCTTCGCCTGAGAACATCTCCGAGAATATCTCAAAGGGGAGATACAACATGGCAGAGAAGATGCGCGCCATCATTAAGGCCGGTCGCACGCCGGGATTGGAGATGGTCTTAAGGGACATCCCACGCCCAGGGCCACGGGAAGTGCTGATCGAGGTCAAGGCCATGTCCATCTGTGGCACCGATCTCCACATTTATGCCTGGGATCCTTGGGCCCGGGAACGCATTCGTCCTCCCATCATCGTGGGTCATGAGTTCTGCGGCACCGTCGTGGAGCGGGGAGCCGACGTAACGGAAGTGGAGGTGGGCGCTTACGTCTCGGCCGAGAGCCATATCACCTGTGGGCAATGTCGCCAATGCCGCACTGGCCGCCGCCATCTATGTCAGAACACCCAGATCATCGGCGTGGATCGCGATGGGTGTTTCGCGGAGTACGTGGTACTCCCTGTGGAGAACATCTGGATCAACCCGCCTGATATGCCGCCGGAACTGGCCTCGCTGCAGGAAAACTTCGGCAACGCGGTGCATACGGCCTTCGCCACGGATGTCAGCGCCCGAAATGTCCTCATTACCGGATGTGGGCCGGTGGGATTGATGACCATCGCCGTGGTAAGGGCGGCCGGCGCCCGGATCATCTTCGCCACCGACATCAGCTCCTACCGGTTGGAGCTGGCGCGCCGCATGGGGGCAGATTACGCGCTCAACGTGGCGGAGGTAGACGTCGTGGACTTCGTCCGCTCTCACACTGACGGGGAAGGGGTCGATGTCCTCCTGGAGATGTCTGGCGCAGCGGCCGCCATTGATCAGGGGTTCCGGGCGCTGGCCGATGGGGGAGAGGCGGCCATATTGGGCCTCCCCAGCGCGCCCGTGCCCTTCGATCTAGCCAATCATGTCGTTTTCAAGGGGGCCATCGTCTATGGCATCGTAGGGCGCCGCATCTGGGACACGTGGTATCGCATCCGGGGGCTGCTCTCGTCAGGAGCGGTGGATCTAGCGCCCATCATCACCCATCGCTTCCCCATGGATCAGTTCGAGGAGGCCATCCGGGTGATGCGCTCAGGGCAGAGCGGGAAGATCGTCCTGTTCCCGGACACATCAGATTTGTAAAGGGGTGCAGTGAAAAAGCACCGCAGCGAGGCTGAGGGTGACGCTACCTGTTCACCAAGGTAGGGACCAGCATGCTGCGTCCCTACCCCACGATGCTGAGAGCGCGGAGCCTGTAGGGGCGACCGGCCGGTCGCCCCTACAAAATTCGCACATGATTAGAGGTCATCCGATCTACGTTGGTTCCAGAAACTTATCCAAAGCGAATGACAAGGCCGCATGTTCCTTTCGCCATATGAAGGTCAATAAAAGCATCGAGGAGGTGTACGCATGAACGCTGTCGCCGAGGACAAGCTGAGCTTCATCGATGAGGAGATCGCTCGACTGAAGCAGGAAGGTCTGTACATTAACATCCGCGTCATGGGATCCCCCGTGGGGCCCTGGATGATCGTGGATGGCCGTCGGGTGTTAAACCTGTGTACCAATGACTATCTGGGGCTGGCGAATCACCCGCGCCTCCGAGAGGCCGCCAAGCAGGCGATCGATAAATGGGGCGTGGGGCCGGCAGCGGTGCGCTCCATCGCGGGGACTCAAGAGCTCCACGTGGAGCTGGAGCGTCGACTAGCCCAGTTTAAAGGGGTAGAGGACGCCCTCTTCGTCCAGTCCGGCTTCTGCGCCAACCAGGCGGTGATCCCGGCTCTCGTGGGGCGGGAGGACGTCATCTTCTCCGATCGGCTGAACCACGCGTCAATTATCGACGGCTGCCGGCTGTCGCGGGCGAAGATCATTGTCTACGAGCACTGTGATCCGGAAGACGCCCGTCGGAAGATCGAGGAGAACATCGGGCAGTACCGACGGGGGCTCCTGGTGACCGATGGGGTGTTCAGCATGGATGGCGATATCGCCCCCCTGGATCGGCTATACGAGATCGCTGAAGAGTTCGGGGTCATCACCATGGTGGATGACGCGCATGGTGAGGGCGTCCTAGGCCGGGGCGGCCGCGGTATCGTGGACCACTTCAATCTGCACGGCAAGTTCGACGTGGAGATCGGGACGCTGTCCAAGGCGTTCGGCGTGGTGGGCGGCGTCATCGCCGGGAAGAAGCGCATCATCGACTATCTGCGTCAGCGGGCGCGGCCGTTCCTCTTCTCCAGCGCGACGACGCCAGCCGATACGGCGGCATGTCTGGCAGCCGTGGATCTCCTGGAAAGCTCAACGGAACTGGTCGATCGGCTGTGGGAGAACGCTCGCTATTTCAAGAGCGAGATGCAACGCCTGGGGTTCGACACCGGGCAATCGCAGACGCCCATCACGCCGGTCATGCTGGGAGAAGCCCATCTGGCCAAGCGCTTCTCCGAGCGGCTCTTCGAAGAAGGGGTCTTCGCCATGGCCATCGGCTATCCGACAGTGCCCATGGGCGAGGCCCGCATTCGGGTGATGCTGTCGGCCTCCCTCAGCAAGGACGATCTGGACTTCGGCCTGGAGGCCTTTGCTCGGGTTGGGCGTGAACTGGGCGTGATCTCCTAAATGGCTGGCTACAAAGTCATCGGCGTGGGGAGGCTAAAATCCCGGCTTCGCTAAGAAGCCGGGATTTTAGCGACTATCCTCAAAGGCTGTTAGCGGGAATTTGTTGTCGTAAATCACCCCTTCATTGTATAATCCCTATCGAGATATCATGCCTGTCCACATCGAGAGTTCCGGCGCGGCACCTTTTCACGACGAGAGGCTCCGTAGATGAGGGTCATGGGTCCCGGGAGGGTAGTATGGCAACAATAGCGCAGATGACGAGGGACGAACTTCGAGAAATGATTGAAACCATCATCGAGCAGAAGTTACTGGAGTTGCTCGGTGATCCCGATGAGGGATTATTCATTCGAGAGGCTATCCGCGAGAGACTTTTGCGCCAAAAGGAAGCGGTAGCAAGCGGGGAACGCGGTGAACCATTTGAGGATGTCGTTCAGCGACTTGGATTGGAGTGATGGCCGAGTATCGCGTTCGCATCTTGAAAACTGCTTCTCAAGAGTTGGAGCGGTTAGATAAGCCGATAGGGCGCCGTATCGTTCAGCGTATCAACTGGGAGGGAATCCAAGCCCATACCGCCTCATCCTCGCCGCAGCGCCAACAGAGGTGGAGCGGCTGCGGCGGGCGACGGTACTAATCACAGTCTATCGTCCTGATCCGCAGCGATGGATCAAGTGGCGAAAGAGGAAACCAAAACCATGGGGGAGCTACGCATGGCACCGGAGTTCGTGCATCTTCACGTCCATAGCGAGTACTCTCTGCTGGATGGCCTGAGCCGTTTCCCTGAGTTGACCCGGCGTGCACAGGAGTTGGGCATGCCCGCGCTGGCCCTCACAGATCACGGCGCGATGTACGGCACCATCGAGTTCTACCGCGCCTGTAAGGCCGTGGGCATCAAGCCGATCATCGGCGTCGAGGCCTACCTGGCCAAGCGGCGCATGACGGATCGCGATCCCCAGCTCGATAACGAGCGGTATCACCTGCTGCTCCTGGCACAGAACCAAACGGGATACCAGAACCTGCTCAAGATCTGCACGGCGGCCCAGTTGGAGGGCTTCTACTATCGCCCGCGCATCGATCGGGAGTTCCTGGCCGAGCATGCAGAGGGGCTCATCTGCACCTCCGGATGCACCGCGGCGGAGATCCCCCGGCTCCTGGAGGAAGGCCGTGAGGAGGAAGCCATCCAACGCCTCTCCTGGTATCGGGACGTCTTCGGACCCGACCGTTTCTTCCTGGAGCTGCAGCATCACGAGATCCCCTGGATACACGAGCTGAACCGCAAGCTGATAGAGTTCAGCCGCAAGTTCAACCTGAAGCTCATAGCGACGAACGACGTCCACTACGTCTACCCCGAGCAATATCGGGCCCACGATATCCTTCTCTGCATCCAGACGGGCTCGTTAGTCACCGATGAAGACCGCATGCGCATGAGTGACAACAGCTATTACCTGCGCACGCCCGAGGAGATGGCCCAGCTCTTCCAGGAGGTCCCGGAGGCCCTCAAGAACACGCTGCTTATCGCCGAGATGTGCGAGGTAGACCTCGACCCCAAGGGCTATCACCTGCCCGTCTTCGATGTGCCTGAGGGGTATACATCAGAGAGCTACCTGCGCCACCTGGTAGACGAGGGGATTCGCCAGCGATACGGGGAGCGGGCCAATGACCCCGTGGTGCAGGAGCGCAAGGAACATGAGCTGAGGATCATCCATCGGATGGGGTTCGACGATTACTTCCTCATCGTATGGGATCTGTGCCGGGCTGCCCGGGAGCGCGGGATCTGGTGGAACGTGCGCGGCTCTGGTGCCGGGTCCATCGTGGCATATGCCATCGGCATCACCAATCTGGACCCCCTGGAGCATAATCTGATCTTCGAGCGCTTCCTCAACCCCGGCCGCGTCTCCATGCCGGATATCGACCTGGACTTCCCCGACGACCGGCGGGCCGAGATGATCGAGTACGCCGTCCAGAAGTATGGCAAGGAGAATGTCGCTCAGATCATCACCTTCGGTACGTTGGGGGCTCGGGCCGCCGTACGAGATGTAGGGCGAGCGTTGGATATCCCGCTACCAGAGGTCGATCGGGTGGCCAAGTTGATCCCCGCCATCCCCGGGAAGCCGATCACCATCAAAGAGGCGCTAGACCAGGTGCCGGAGCTTCGGCAGCTTTACGAGGGGGTCGATTACGTACACGAGCTTCTGGACACGGCCATGGAGCTGGAGGGCGTGGCCCGCCACGCCTCCACCCACGCGGCGGGCGTCATCATCTCCGACCGCCCTCTGGTGGAGTACTGTCCGCTACACCGCCCCACCAAGGGGGATGACGAGGACGGCCTCGGCGTGGTCACCCAGTGGGATATGAACGTCTGCGAGTCCATCGGCCTGCTCAAGGTGGACTTCCTGGGGCTCTCCACGCTGACCATCATGCGCAAAGCATGTGAGCTCATCAAGGAACGGCACGGCATCGAATACAACCTGACGAACATTCCCGTCGAGGACGAGGAGGCGTTTAAACTCTTATCCCGGGGCGAGGTAGCGGGCATCTTCCAGGTGGAAGGCGCGGGCATGCGCCGGGTGCTCATGGCCATGCAGCCCAAGAAGTTCGAGCACATCATTGCCACGATCTCCCTCTATCGGCCCGGGCCGATGGAATACATCGACACCTACATCCGCCGCATGCATGGCGAGGAGGAGGTGACATATCGGCATCCCAAGCTGGAGCCGATCCTGGCGGAAACGTACGGCATCATTGTCTACCAGGAACAGATCATCCGCATCGCCTCGGAGCTGGCCGGGTACAGCCCGGGCGAGGCGGATACGATCCGCAAAGCGGTAGGCAAGAAGATCAAGGAGAAGATCCTGGAGCACCGGGAGAAGTTCGTCAAGGGCGCGGTGGAACGCGGGATTCCCAAGGAAGTGGCGGAAGGGATCTACGACGATATCGAATACTTCGCCCGGTATGGCTTCAACAAGGCCCACGCGGCCGACTACGCTATGATCACCTGTCAGACGGCTTACCTGAAGGCCCACTACCCGGTGGAGTACATGACGGCTTTGCTGACGGTGGAGCAGCACAACACGGAGAAGGTCGGCTTTCTGGTGGCCGAATGCCGGCGCATGGGCATCGAGGTGCTACCCCCCGACGTGAATCATAGCGAGCTGGAGTTCGTCATCGAGGATCAGACGGACGAGGAGGGGCGGCCGAAGCCTGCCATTCGTTTCAGCCTGGGCGCCATCAAAAACGTCGGCGAAGGTCCCGTGCGGGCGATCTTGGAGGCCCGCCGTCAGGGTGGCCCGTTCACCTCCCTGGAGGATTTCTGTCGACGCGTGGATCTGCGCCAGGTCAACCGCCGGGCGCTCGAATGCCTGATCAAAGTAGGCGCCCTGAGCCGCTTCGGCAAGAGATCACAGCTCCTGGCTGTGATCGACCGCATGATAGGCGTGAGCGCTCAGGCTCACCAAGCTAAGGAGATAGGCCAGTTAACCCTGTTCGATCTGGGAGATGCTGGCTTCAGCGACGCATCCATGCTCTATCCTCTCCCAGAGGTAGAGGAGGTCAGCCGTCGAGAGTTACTGTACTGGGAGAAGGAGCTCACCGGCACATACGTCTCTGCCCATCCTCTGCAACAGCTCGCCGTGGACCTGAGCGATGTGGTGACGGCCTTCTGCGGCCAGATCGACGAGGAGTTCGATGGGCAACGGGTCGTGTTGGCAGGCATGTGTGCCAGTGTACGCCGCATTACCACCAAAAAGGGAGATCCCATGGCCTTCGTGCACTTAGAGGATCTGCACGGGAGCTGCGAGGTCGTCGTCTTCCCGAAGGTCTATGAAGCGGCTCAGGAGCTGCTGGAGGAGGATAGGCTTATCCTAGTACGAGGCCGGGTGGAAAGGCGGGACACGAAGGTCAACGTGATCGCCGAGGAGATCACCAATTACATTGAGCGAGCGCGCCCGATCCTGGAGGACGACACGACAACGGAGGAGGCCGCGCCTGCCATGGCTCGCGGCGTGACACACCTGCTTCGAGATGCTGGTGAAGCCGCCTGGGAGCCGCCGGATGAGTTCATCAGCGAGCCCCCCGAGGAGGATGTATCTCCCTGGATCGATGAACCGCCACCCTGGCTGTCCGAGGGATCTCCTGCCCCATCTCCAGCCAGTGACCGGCGCTCACCGCGGACTGGGCCGATGGCGATCTACGTCACCCTCAAACGCACCCAGAACCTGGAGCAGGATAAACAGCGTCTGCGACGGGTCATCGAGTGTCTGCGAAGCCGTCCGGGGACCGATCGCTTCTTCATCGAGGTGGAGAACCCCAAGGAGCGCTACCGGCTGTCCTTCCCCAACGACACGACGCAATACTGTCCGGAGCTGATGGAGGAGCTGAATCGCCTGGTAGGTGCGGAGAACACGCGAGTAGAAGCCCTTCTACCTACGGACCAGCCGGCCGTGCGCCCGGCCGCGTAGAGGGAACCACTAAGACGCGAAGACACCAATTCCGGTGTCATGGCCCCCTTCTGGTTGGTGGCACTATCTCGCCTGCTTTGGGCCATACGGGATCGGGGGACCCTCCTTCCGCTCCTCGATCACGCCCCGCAGGGGGTCCAGTAGCACCATCTGCCCGTCCTTCAGGCGGTCCAGCGCGTCACCGACGCCGATCACGGCTGGTAACCCCAATTCTGTGGCCAGCAGCGCGCCGTGGCATTCCAGGCTACCTTCCCCCAGGATCAGGCCCGCGGCTCGGCGGAGCGACTCGATGAAGGTCCGATCCGTGCGCGGGGTCGCGATGATCTCGTTGGGCTCTACCCGGATGTCAGAAGGGAGTGGCGGCTCCAGGCGCCGGATGCGGCCGAGCACGGGATGACTGCCGAGCCCTTGACCGCGCGCCAACACCCGGGCGATCTCCTGGACCTTCATGAGATCGGTGGTGCCCGGCGCGCTGCCTGCCGATCCGGCCGTGATCACTACGGTGTCCCCTTCGTTGACATATCCATGCTCCCGCGCGGCCTTCACCGCGTCCGCGATCATCGCATCCGTATCGGTGGCGCGCGGGGAGAACAACGGCCTCACCCCCCAATAGAGCGTCAACTGGCGCTGTACGATGGGATTGGGCGTGACCGCGACAATGGTACAGGGCGGCCGGAAGCGGGAGAGCAATCGAGCGGTGAAGCCGCTGGATGTGGGCGCGATGATGGCCGCCGCCGTCAACTCGATGGCCGTGTTCACGCTGGCGTGGGCCACCGCCTCGGCGACGACGCCTGGCCAGCGCGGCGCGCGATCCACCGGCTTCAAGGCCCGTTCGGCTTCCTCCGCGATGCGGGACATAGTCCGAACGGCCTCGATGGGGTATTTGCCGATGGCCGTCTCGCCGGACAGCATGATGGCGTCCGTGCCGTCCAGGATGGCGTTGGCCACGTCGGAGGCCTCCGCCCGCGTAGGGCGCGGGTTGCGAATCATGGAGTCCAGCATCTGGGTGGCCGTGATGACGGGCACGCCCGCCTGGTTGCACTTGGCGATGATCTCCTTTTGGATCATGGGCACGGCCTCGGGGGACGTCTCGATGCCCAGATCGCCGCGGGCCACCATGATCCCGTCCGACGCCTCGATGATGGCGTCGATGTTCCGCACGGCCTCCGGCTTCTCGATCTTGGCGATGATGGGGATGGGACGGGCCAGATCGCTCAAAGCGATGATCATATCCCGCAGAGAATATACTTCATCGGCCGTGCGCACGAAGGACATCGCGATCCAATCGACCTGATGGGCCACCGCGAAACGCAGGTCTTCCTTGTCCTTCTCTGTGATGGCCGGGATGTCCAGCGGGACATTGGGGATATTCATCCCTTTGTGGGATGTGAGCACGCCGCCCGCGATGACCTCACATATCACCTCATCCTCATCTACCTCGCGCACGCGCAGCTCCAGCAGCCCATCGTCGATGAGGATGCGGTCGCCAGGGTGCACGGATCGCGGCAGCTCCGCGAACTGGACGGGGATACGGCCTGGCTGTCCGATCTCAGAGGCCGTGGTGAGCACGATCCTGGTGCCCGGCTCCAGCCGTATGCCCCCGGAGGGCAGCTCTCCCACGCGCAGCCGTGGCCCCTGCAAATCGACCAGAATGCCTACCGGGCGGCCGACTTTCTCCGCCGCGGCCCGGATGCGCCGAATGATCTCCTCATGGGAGGCTCGATCGCCATGCGAGAAGTTGAGTCGGGCCACATCCATGCCCGCTTCGATCAGTTGAACCAGGACCTCCGGATCCCAACTGGCCGGCCCGATGGTGCACACGATCTTCGTTCGCAGCATAGGTCCCCTCGTTAGACGAAGGACGGACGACGAAAGCTGTCCTTCGTCTATCGTCTCTTATAGTGGATCTCCGATAGCCCGCGCAGCCGGTCCGCGGCGGCCTCCGGCGTCAGGTCACGCTGAGGGTTGGCCAGCATCTCGTATCCCACCATGAACTTGCGCACCGTAGCCGATCTTAGCAGCGGCGGGTAGTAGTGGGCGTGCAGATGCCACTCCGGATGATCCTGGCCATCGGTCGGCTGTTGATGGAACCCCATGCTGTACGGGAAGGAGACCTCGAACAGGTTGTCGTAGCGAGTGGTCAGCCGGCGGATGATATTGGCCAGCCCATCGCGCTCTTCGTCGGACAGCTCCGCCAGGGATGGCACATGCCGCCGGGCGATCAGCAGCGTCTCGAACGGCCAGTTGGCCCAGAAGGGCACCAGGGCCACGAAGTGCTCGTTGGTGCACACGATCCGTTCGCCCAGTTTCTCCTCCAGCGCGACGTAGTCGCACAGCAGGCAACCTCCACGCTCCTCCCGATAGGCATCCAGCGAGACCTGCTCCTTACTGGGCTCCACCGGCATCGTCTCGTTGGCCCAGATCTGTCCGTGCGGGTGGGGATTGCTGCACCCCATCATGGCGCCCTTGTTCTCGAAGATCTGCACGTAATTGATCCAAGGGTTGGCGCCCAAGCTTAAGTACTCCTCCACCCAAACGTCCACAACTTTCCGGATATCTGCTTCCTCCATCTCTGGCAGGGTTAGATCGTGGCGAGGAGAGAAGCAGATGACGCGGCAAGTGCCCCGTTCGCTGCGGGCGATCAGTAGCTCCGACTCGTTCACCTCGCCCGGGGGCACGTCCGGCAGCAGCGCGGCGAAGTCGTTGGTGAAGACGAAGGTGCTGGTGTATTGCGGGTTGCGTGCGCCTCCCGCCCGGGTGTTCCCGGGGCACAGGTAACAGTTAGGATCGTACGCGGGTCGCTCGTCGGGTGGCGGCTTCTCCACCTGGCCCTGCCATGGGCGCTTGGTGCGATGCGGCGAGACCAGGATCCACTCGCGGATCAGCGGGTTGAATCGTCGATGAGGATCGTCGTTCATGTTGAAGGCACGCATGGGACCTCTCATATCCTACCGAGATTTCGAAGAGAAAGTTTAAAAACCTTTGCGCTCTTGGCGGCCTCTGCGGTTCCTCTATTCCGTTATCAAGGCGGCGATGATCTCGGCGCGGGCGGCGGCGTAATCGGCCGGGTCCAGCGAATACAGCGCCTCCGGCGGCGTGTGATCGACGTCGGCGAAGTCGGTCAGGTCCCTGGCGCGTATCACGCGGGCGAAAGCTCGATCCAGTGCCTCGGCGACCGCCGGATCCTTGGACGCCCGCTCTCGCGCCATCGCGATCAGCTCGAAGTCCTGGATGCCGGCCAGCAACATCTCGGTACGCAAGGTGCGCACTGGTCGGCCATCGTGTCCGGGGTAGACGAAGAACATGTCGCCCGTGCGCCATCGCGGGAAGCGGAAGCCGGGGCGTCCCCATGGATCCGCGGGCCAGCAGGTGAACGCCCAGCGCAGGAAACCATCCAGCTTTTGCCAGGCCGTAAACCAGCCCTGCAAGCGCCCCTCGATGGAGGGCGATGTGACGAAGTTGTTCGGCCGTTCGGGCACGCAGCAGACGTACCAGCAGAATCGATCGCCGCGCTCCTGGACGATTCGCTGCAGCCGTCGACTGGCCTCGGCCTGCGCGCCCATGCCATGTAGCACGGGCACCCAATCGGCCACATCGTCCAGGAACTCATCCATGAATTCCATGTGATAGAAGGGGATCTTGATCTTGGCGCCCGGCAGGACCTTATGCAGGAAGTCCACCCGCTGACGGAACAGCGCGGCGTCGCTGGGCTCGTCCGCGGTGAAGCGGGTGATCTCCCACCAGCCGCGAGCCTTCAGGTGATCGCCCAGGGCGCTCAGGTACTGGCGCAGTTCGTCCTGATGGCGTAGCCAGGTGATGCGACCGCTGCCCTCGTCGTAGCAGGCCAGCCGGATGTTGTCCGGGTGATCGACCAGGGGACGGCCGAACTCGTCACCCCACGCGGCTAGCAGCCCCAGTACCTCGATCTCCCGATCGATCCCCAGGCGCATATACGTCTCCACGTAGCGATCGAGGCGCGAGAAGTCGAAGCGCAGCGCGCCGTCCGGGCGACGATAGATCCCCACGATGTTGTACTCGTGCAAGTTCGAGGGGTAGTCCGTGTCGTGTCGGCAATTCTGCCCCGCCCACGGGCTGTCAGAGGCGATGACGGTGATCGCCTTCTGGCCTAGGCGAGCCAGCTCGGCGGCGTAACGCTCGATCAGCTCCCAATGCGCCTCGGACCAGAGGGGCACGCGATGGCCGCGGGCGATGCCGGTGGGGTGCTGCCAGAGGTCCAGATGGTGGCGAAAATCTCGCGGCTCGGGCAGCGTCAGCGGGATGAGGTCTAGCGTCACCTCCGCCTGACCCACCACCTCTTCATCTTCGAAGTCCACCGCTCGTAGCAAGGTGATGGGGAGGGTGTAGCGGCCGGCGGGCGTATCGGCTGGGAGGCGAAAGCTGAGCCAGAGCGCCTGGGGCATCCCCGCGAGCACCTCGATGCTCTCCTGATGCAGGAGCGGATCGGCGATCAGGAGCTTCCCAGTGTCCGCCGGGACCAGGCCCACCCAGTGGGGCGTCACCGCGTCTGGCCATGTGCTCCCATCCGGGCCGTTCAGCGGTCCCACGGCCACACGCAGGCGAGGCGTGGGCGTCCAGTGCAGCAACGGAGCATTTCCCCAGGTGGCGAGCACCGTCTCCTCGGGCTGGATCACCAGTTGGCAGGCCACGGTCTCGTTGCGCAGCGCTTGCAGGGAGAAGGTATGGCGATCCCAG
>DUEN01000074.1 GCA_011176545.1 Caldilineae bacterium
CACCTGAGCGTCTCTCGGGTCAAGCGTCGCAATCGCTGTAAGAAGAGCCCATAGGGTTCCAACTTTATGACGCCCACAATTAGGGGGTCTAACACTACGTCGAGCAACAGGCCGTGCGCCCCTACAATGCGCCCACTACCTTACGCCTTTCTTAGTGCCTTTGTGGCTTGGTGGTATATTTAGATGCCCCAGGGGCCCTGGTAGCCTCTGGCCAGCATCTGTTCTTCCTGTTCATATGGTCTTCGCAGGCGCGCTACCTCCTGCTCCAAGGCTGTTAGCCGAGCCATGATCTGTTGGAGCAGTTCCATCGTAGCGTCGGGCAGGACGTCGTGTCGCAGATCTTCGTGGCGCGTATCCTCGACCTTGACCCCATCTCGGGAGCGCACGCGGCCGGGCACCCCCACGACCACCGAGTTAGGGGGCACGTCCTTCACCACAACCGAGTTAGCGCCGATCCGGGTGTGATCGCCGATGGTGATCGGCCCCAGGATCTTGGCCCCGGCCCCGATGACCACGTGATTCCCGATGGTGGGATGGCGCTTCTCCCGCTTCCAGCTAACGCCGCCCAACGTCACCCCATGATACATCGTCACGTCCTCGCCGATCTCGGCCGTCTCGCCGATGACCACCCCCATCCCATGATCGATGAAGAAGCCCGGGCCGATGACGGCGCCAGGATGGATCTCGATCCCCGTCAGCCAGCGAGCGATGTGGGACACCCACCGCCCCAACAGTTGGAGGCGGTGGGTCCATAGCCAGTGGGCCACGCGATACATCCAGATGGCATGTAGCCCAGGATAGCAGAGCAGCACCTCTAACACGCTGCGCGCGGCGGGGTCCCGGTCAAACACGGCCTGTATATCGCGCCGGATCGTCTTCAATACCGACATCGCTCTCCAACCCCCTTCCTGCACCCGATCCCATTGAGAAGCCGAACCTCTCTACTTTGGACGACTTGCTCTCCTAACCGCAAAGAGCGCAAAGGACCAAAGGCCTTTGAGAGCGTGTCTGAGCATTCCTTTGTCGAGACGGCGGCGGTTGAAAACGCGCCGCCTGGATGGCTCCACTACCCAGGTGCCGGGTTTTTAGCCGGTGCCTATCCATGATTCAGACACGCTCCAAGAAGAAACTTCAAAATCTTAGCGCTCTTTGCGGCCTTTGCGGTTCTTCTCCTTCGTCCGAAGTCCAGTCTCTACCCCTCTTCACGTAAATCTTCGAACAACGCGGTGCTCAGATATCGCTCCCCACACGAGGGGATGATCACGACGATGAGTTTGCCGGCGTTCTCCGGCCGTCGAGCCACCTGCACCGCGGCGTGCAGGGCCGCGCCGGAGGAAATGCCCACCAGGAGTCCCTCCTCCCGCGCGGCGCGGCGCGCCATGGTGAAGGCCTCTTCGTTCGTGACCTGGATCACCTCGTCGATGATCTCCGTGTTCAGCACCTCTGGGATAAAGCCAGCTCCGATGCCCTGGATCTTGTGAGGGCCGGGCTGGCCGCCCGACAGGACCGGCGAATCGGCCGGCTCCACGGCGATGGCCTTGAAGGAGGGTTTCCGTTGTTTGATGACCTCCGCCACTCCCGTGATAGTGCCGCCCGTGCCGACGCCCGCGACGAGGATGTCCACCTGGCCATCTGTGTCCCGCCAGATCTCCTCTGCCGTCGTGCGGCGATGGATCTCTGGATTGGCCGGGTTTTTGAACTGTTGGGGGATGAAATATCGCGGATCAGAGGCGGCCAGCTCCTCCGCCTTACGAATCGCTCCCTTCATCCCCTCCGACCCCGGCGTCAAGATGAGCTCCGCGCCGAAAGCTCGCAGGAGGATGCGTCGCTCGATGCTCATCGTGTCCGGCATGACGAGGACGCAGCGGTAACCCTTCGCCGCGCAGACAAACGCCAGGCCGATGCCCGTGTTCCCACTGGTGGGCTCCAGGATGATCGTGTCCTCTTTGATCAACCCTGCCTTCTCAGCCGCCTCGATCATACTCAGGGCGATCCGGTCCTTCACACTGGACGCGGGGTTGTAGAACTCCAGTTTGGCGACGATCGTCGCCTGGGCTCCTTCCGCCAGGCGGCGAATACGTACCAGTGGCGTGTTACCGATCAGTTCTGTCACATCGTTCGCTATGCGAGCCACAGTGATCCCTCCTTGATGATGAAGGCTTCCTTTTCCTCTCCAATCTCCAATCTCCAATCCCCACTCTCTTCTTCTAAATCTTTCCGTCGATGACACCGTCGGCAGAAGCACCAACAGGCATGAAGGAGACCTCCAGCCACTTCATTCCAATAAAAAAGACTCACCGCCTCATGGATGCGATGAGTCTCATCATGACTCGCCTATCGCGCTCTGACAGTCACGCGATAGAAATAGAGATCCTCGCCATGTCCGATGTGAAACTCAATTGTCGATCGGACCGCTCATGACACGCGACTCATCGCATCTGCCCAGATGCGGGAGCGGGCCCCGGCCTCGGGGACGTTCCCGAGCGGATCGGCCGCCCCCGCTAGGGACAGATGCACCTCAGCGGGGTCAACGTGTGCCAGCTTCCACGCCGGCGAGCGGTCCTGACATGCATAGGACGAAACAACCTCGTATATGAACGAATTCACATGAAATATACCAGAAACCCCTGAGCCGTCAAATGCGCGAGCTCATACGATCAGGATGGGACTCTCATGCACCTGACAGGAGATCCACTTCGCTTGGCCCTCTGGAGAGATCTCATAGAAATCGTAACGGCCGCTATGCCGATCGCCCACATAACGAGCGTGCAATGAGGAGTTTCCCCGCAGAGGGGTGGCATCGCTCGGCACTTCCTCTCTCGCAAGGGTGCGCGATGGGGTTTGGACGAGATAAAACGCTCGCACGACGGGCCGTCCCGGCTGAGCAAGGGAACATATGATGTACGCTGTCTCGGGATAGAAGGCCCGCCAGGCATCCGTGGCCGATGGGAAGGCGGGGGATTCTGGATGGGAGTGGTAGATGGCGAGCAACCGCTCGCCTCGCTCCTCAAACTCGAACTGCAACAGGAGCGTCCGATCATCAACGACGTAATCCATCAGGCGATCGGAGGCCACGTTGCGCGCCCGGTAGATCGCCGTGGCGAGACGCCCCTTGCCGGATAGGATGCCGCATACCTCCTCCGGCGCGCCTTCCCGGGCATGGGCGATGATTTCTTCGTATATAGCACTGGGGATGATCAGCTCAACCACTGAAAGGCAGCTCCGGCTTGCAGGAAGGGATTGTGTAGCCTCTCCTCGCCTATCGTGGTGGCCGGGCCATGGCCCGGCAGCACCTCGTAATCATCGGGGAGGGAGAGGAGCTGCGTTTGGATACTTTGTAACAAGGCCCTCGCGTCGCCTCCTGGCAGATCGGATCGACCCACCGATCCGGCGAACAGGGTGTCGCCCGTAAATACCCGTCGTCCCTTATGATCGACCAGGCTCACGGAGCCCGGAGAGTGGCCCGGCGTCAGGCGTACCTCTAACGCCTCTTCTCCGAAGCTGATGAGCTGCCCGGCTTCGAGGAACTCATCGACCGCAGGCGGGGTCCCGGGATCGATCCCCAGCCATGCCTGTGCGTGCTGTTGCGTGCGCCCCAGAACAGGGACGTCCGCGGGATGGAGCAAGAATGGCGCTCTGGTCGCTTCCTGGAGTTCACGTACCCCTAACATATGATCGAAGTGGGCATGCGTGTTCACGATCTTCACTACCTGGAGGTCAAGGCGCTCCAGCGTGGCCAGTATATCGCCGACATGGCCCCCAGGATCGACCACGATGGCCTCACCGGTCGCGCGGCAGCCTAATATGTAGCAGTTCACCTGTAACGGCCCCACCACTAGGCGCTCCACGATCATGCGTGTCATGCCTCCATGTCGTCGCAATGCGAAGATGTCTCCGTGAGCCAGGTTTGACCCCACTCAGCGATGCTCTTGATGACGGGCTCCAGAGCCTTCCCCTTCTCCGTCAGCTCATACTGGACCCAGGGGGGGACGGTGAGGCGCTCATGACGGCGGAGTAAGCCCTCCTTCTCCAACATCTTCAAGCGTTGGGACAGCGTGGTGGGATTCACGCCTCCCAGCAACTCCTGAAGTTCGCAAAAGCGACGGGGGCTCTTCAATAGGTGATAGATGATCAACAACGTCCATTTACGCCCCACAATGCGGACTGCCGCCGTCACCGGGCAAAAGCTCTCTTCGGTCATGCCCATCACCTCTCTTCAGTGACATAACTATACTCCAGCCCGGTGAAGGATATCGGTAAGGGGCGATACACTCCCCTGGCTCCCGCTCATCCGTCGCCTGACGCGACCGCGAGGGAGGGCCGCCCCACGCGGGCGATGGCGAGCAGCCCCGCTATGTAGATCACCACCGCCAGGACGAGGACGACCTTAAAGCCGTATGACTGGGCGAGCATGATGCTCAGGATGGACCCGATCACCGAGGCGAAGCCGTTCACCCCCCAGGCCCATGGGACCAGCCGTATGTTGACGCGGTGGGCCAGGTGAATGCCCAGCGGGAACGGCATCCCCATGACCAGCCCCAGCGGTGCCAGGATCGCTATGGAGAGCGCCACGCGGGCGGCCAGAGGCCAGGGAAGCGCTGCCTCAAGCGCCACAGGCAGGCTTGGCGTGTAGATGAGCGTCAAGCCGACCAAAAGAGGAATGGCCATCCGCTGTCCATGATACGGCCTCTCCCGCCATCGATTCGATAGGAAGCTCCCCAGGCCGGAGAAGATGAGCACGCTGAAGAGCACCACGGAGATGGAGTATGTCGGGTGCCCCAGGAACAGGATAAAACGCTGCATAAGCCCAAGCTCGATGAAGATGAATCCGATGCCCAGGGCGGCGAAGTAGATGAGGAAGCCGCGGACGCCGGGGACCTGCAGCCCGTCGCGGCGGAACCGCCATAGCGGCCAGAGGATGAACGCCGTGGCGAGGATCAGCGCCTGGACGAAGAGGATGGTGAGCGTTAGCTTGCCAGATCGGAAGGTGCCGAAGTTCGTCCAGCCGTAGTTCTCGAAGAAGAAAGGACGATCGTCCGTGGTGGGCGTCACGTCCAGGGGGTAACTTTTGTAGAACGCGCGCTTGTCCTTCGCCTGGAAGAAGGCCACAAAGCGCGGGTCGCTATCGGGCGCGCCGGGCGCGTATAGGAACGTAAAATACAGCGGCTCGATGATCTCGCGCAGCCGGACGATCTCCTCCGGCGTAAAGGGGATCTGCTTCATTAGCAACGTCGAGGTGTCACCGGCGCGTACCACCACGAAGTGCTGGCTGGGATCCTTCACGCCGCGCTGGCTCAGCACAGTGGCGCCGATGGTGACCAGTCGCATAGCCTGCGCTGGGGGTTCCAGATACCATCGTCCTATCGTCAGGATGCCAGAGGGCGTCAGATGGTCCAGATAATCGTGGAACGCCTCTACCGTATATAGGTAGTTCTCACTCAAGCTGTAGGCGCCACTGGAAGCGGCCGCCCATGTGTCCACTTGAGACAATTGGATCACGTCGTATACCTCGTCGGATCGGGCGACGAAGTTACGCCCCTCCGCCACGATCACGTGAACCTGTTCGTAATCGGTATACAGGCCGCCGCTGAACTCGCGATAGCGATCCCGCATGAGCTCGTTAACGATGAGCGGGTTGATCTCCACAGCGGTGATCTCTCGCGCGCCGTTATAGAGGGCCGTGAGCACATCGATACCTCCTCCTGGCCCGATGATAAGCGCCCTCGGACGGTCGATCAGTCGATAAGCCAGGCTGGCGGGGGTGTAGTTGAGGAAGGCCAGCTCATCCATGTTGCCGTGCCACTCGTTGATCGGCGTGATGGCGGCCGCGTCCACAGTGATGAACTTCTGGCGCACTGTATCGCCCTGATAGGCGCCGCTGAGCCCCCAGGCCAATCCCCTCATCTCCGGGGATCCCATGACGTCGATGCGTGAGAACGGGTTCCAGCCGGTATACTCCAATGTCACGCCGCTTGTCTCGTCGTAGGCCACGCTCAATGGCTTGCTGGGCGGGATATAGAGCTGATAGATCGTCTCCGCCTGTGGGATCACCATCAAGGTGAGGAGCGCGAGGAAGGCGACGAGCGCGGGGAGGAGGCGGCGTTGGGCACGGCGCCAGTCTTCCCCCGAGGCTCCGGCGCGAGGGGAGATCGGCTCGCTCTGCAGGGAGAAGGCGATGGCGGCCAGCACCCCCATCACGGCGGCGAGGATGACGACAGCCTGCCCTGGCAGGAGTCCCAGGGCGAGCACGACCAGGAGGCACCCCAGCCCCGCCCCTATCAGATCGGCGAAGTAGAGGATGCTGATGGCCTGAGCGCCAGCTGAGAAGGCCGTCCCCAGTGTCAACCCGGCGAAGAAGAAGGGGATCACGATCAACAGGTAGTACAAGAGCATGTAGCCGACCATCTGGATGATGGCCATGGTGCGGTTGGCCGTCCTGGGATCCACCGGCGCCAGTGGATCCAGGGGGATGCGGACCATCAGCGCGAAGCTTCCTACGACGGCGACCGCGAAGAGCGTCGCGTACAAGGTGAGCCGCAGGCGGACATCGCCGGCCCAGGCCTCGCGGCGGGCGGCCAGGACCGCCCCGCTGGCGCCGAATCCCAACAGCGCCGTACTGATGATCATGAAGGCGAGATGATACCACAGCGAAACGGAGAGGATGCGGGTCAGCGCGATCTCCAGTGATAACACGCCGACGGAGATGAGGGCGATCCCCGCGTAAAAGGGAAGCGAACGGTGAGGCTTCACAGCGTCTCCTTCAGACAATTGGATGGGCGGCTCATTCTACACAGCCCTCTCGGGGTCGTCAATTGACAGCCTGGCCGTCTTATGCTATACTCCGGGCCAAGGGGTGCGCACACGTGTGCGCTAGTCTCCCTTCCTCTCTTCGATGCCTTCTCGCCGCCCGGAGGCTGGATTTGTCTGATACGCGCAAGAAGACCACACGTCCCCACGTCTCGATCAAGGATATCGCCAGAGCGGCCGGGGTCAGCCACTCCACCGTGAGTCGGGCGCTAAAGGGCACCGGCCGGATCTCCCCGACGACGAGAGAGCGTATCCGCCGCATCGCCGAGGAGATGGGATATACCCCCAGCCTGGTGGCGCGCAGTTTGGTTACCCGACGCACCTACACGCTGGGCCTGGTCGTCACGACCATCTCCGACCCCTTCGTGGATCGCATCGTAGAGGGCATTGAGGACATTGCCACGGGGCTTGGTTATAGCGTGTTCCTGTGTTCCTCTCACGCCGATCCCGAGCGAGAGATGGCCGTTGTTGAGACGTTTCACCGTCGCCGCGTCGATGGGGTGATCGTCCTCGCCTCCCGGGTAGGACATCTGTATAGCGAGCGCCTTCAGGAATTGGGCGTCCCCATCGTATTGATCAACAGTCAGGCCAGTGGTGAGTACCTTTATTCCGTCTCGGCGGACGATGAAGGTGGGGCCCGGCAGGCGGTCCGACATCTCCTCGATCTGGGACATCGCCGGATCGGATACATCGGCTCGGGCTTCCGTCCGCCATCGAACCAGCGACGGCTGAACGGCTATCTGACGGAGCTGGAGCGCGCCGGCGTCCCCGTTGACCCCGAATTGATCATCATCCCCGAGACGCGGGAAGATGTGGAGAATGGCCGCGCAGCGTTACCCTGCCTGGTGGAGGCTGGGGCGACGGCGGTGTTCTGCTACAACGATCGGACCGCCATCGGCGTCCTGGTGGCCGCGCGCGAGCGCGGCATCTCCGTGCCGGGAGATTTGAGCGTCGTGGGCTTCGATGATATCGAGGCCAGCTGGTATGTGACGCCAGCCCTGACCACGATCCACCAGCCCCAGGTAGAGATGGGGCGCCAAGCCATGCATATGGTGATGGATCTGTTAGCAGGGAAGGCGGTCTCCGATTTGTTATTGCCCTGTCAGTTGGTGGTGCGAGAATCTACGGCGTCTCCACAAAACTTCACAGGAAGGTGATGGCACCATGGCATCGATACTCGACCTGTTGCGTAGCGAGGAGCTTGTCCCTGCTATGCCTCTGGAGGAGGCGGCCGATTTGGCCGCAGAGCTCGGCCGCCTGAGCGGTCTCACCGTTTATCCCCGTTCGATCACGGCGCTGCGGCGAAGCCTTTTCTTCCTGGGCCGCCAGGGAGATAAGAAATGGTTGGGCATCCTCTCTTCGGAGGGATGGCCGGCCTTCACCGGTGACGCGCGGACAGTCGCGGTAGATGGCGAGTCGCTGACCCTGCAGCGCTGCCCCACGGATCACGCGAACGCTGTCGCCCTGCGACAGGCGTTGCCCTTCACAGCGCCTCAGGTGCTTGGGCTGCGCAAGTCCGCGGGCTGTGGCGATCGGCTGGGCTTGGCTACCCCGGGACACATACGCGCCGTCCGAAAGCACACCATGGCCCCCATCTTCGCCCAGCAGTCCATCCGTGAGATGGAACGCACACAGCGCACGCCCGACGAGGTGATGGACGACGCCACCTGGGGGGTGCTCCAGGAGGGATGGCGCGATGGCTACGGCGCTGACGCCGATCATTTGAAGACCATCGAGGACATCGATCGGTGTGTCGCCGCGGGTTTCACGTTTTATACCATCGATCCGGGCGATCACGTGGATAACGAGGCCGATGTCGATGACCCTCCCACGTTGCAGCGGAAGGTGGAGGCGCTTCCATGGGACGTGCTGGACAGCTCCCTGGAGAAGATGCAGACGCTGTATTTGAACAGGGAGTTCGACCTGGGCGACTTCACGCTCTCCTTCGATGAGGCGAGTCTGTGGCGGGCCGCCGCCAAGTACGGCCGCGCGGTGGCTCATACGGTGACGATGTACCGTCATCTCGCCTCGCTCATGGGGGATCGGCCGTTCGAGTTGGAGATGTCCGTCGATGAGACGGAGACCCCCACCACAGTGCTGGAGCACTTCTTCGTCGCCAGCGAGCTCAAGCGGTTGGGCGTGAAGTGGGTGAGCCTGGCCCCGCGCTACGTCGGCCGGTTTGAAAAGGGCGTGGATTACATCGGCGACCTGGCGGAGTTCGAGCGTAGCTTCGCTCAGCATGTGGCCATCGCCCGCTATCTGGGGCCCTATAAGCTCAGCCTGCATTCCGGCTCCGACAAGTTCAGCATCTACCCCATCTTTGCCCGTCATGCCGGCGATCTGGTACACCTCAAAACCGCGGGCACCTCGTATCTGGAGGCACTGCGGGCCATCGCCCGCGTCGATCCGGGGCTGTTCCGGGAGATCCTGGCCTTTGCCTTGGAGTGCTACGATGAGGATCGGGCCACATACCACGTTTCGGCGGAACCCGCGAGGGTCCCCAGGCCGGACGCGCTGGCCGATGACGAGCTGGATGCCATCCTGGATCAATTCGATGGTCGCCAGGTGCTCCATGTCACCTTCGGCTCGGTGCTGACGGCGAAGGATAAGGATGGCACCTATCGCTTCCGGGACAGGCTCCTGGGGGCGCTGCGGACCAATGAGGAAGCGTATTACGAGGCCCTGGAGGTGCACTTCGATCGACATTTAAAGCCGTTCGACCCGTAATACGCACTACACACTACGCATTACGCAATACGCAATAGGAGGGATACATCATGAAAGGGCTGGTTTTAGAAGCCCAGTGGGATCCGAAGCCGGATTACCAGGTGTCTGAATGGGAGGAGCGGACGCGCAAGGCCATCACCGGGAACAGCGTCTGGCGCCATCCGAAGCTGGCGGTTCAGGAACGACCGGTGCCGAAGATCAAGCCCGATGAAGTGCTGCTGGAGGTGAAGGCCTGCGGCGTGTGCGGTTCCGACGTGCATTTTTATGAGACGGACGAGCAGGATTACATCCTCTACCCGGGGCTCACCCGCTTTCCCGCCATCCTGGGACACGAGTTCTCCGCCAAGGTGGTGGAAGTCGGTAAGGAGGTGACCGACCTCAAAGTGGGCGACCCGGTCACGGTGGAGGAGATGATCTGGTGTGGACACTGCACCCCTTGCCGCAACGGGTTTCCCAATCACTGCGTGAACCTGGAGGAGATCGGGTTCACCATCGACGGTGCCTTCGCTAACTACATCGCCGTGGGCGCCAAGTACTGCTGGAAGGTGGACGGCATCCTGGAGCGCTTCGGCGAGGAGAAGGGGTACGAGGTGGCCGCGTTGACGGAGCCCACGTCGGTCTCTTACAACGCCATGTTCACGCGGGCGGGCGGATTCAAGCCGGGGGCTTACGTGGCCGTGTTCGGCGCGGGACCCATCGGCCTCGCCGCCATCGGGCTGGCCGAAGCGGCTGGCGCGGGCATGATCGCCGCCTTCGAGGTCTCCCCGCAGCGACGTGATCTGGCGAAGCAGGTGGGGGCCGAGCACGTCTACGATCCGCGGGAGGTCGCTCCTCATGAGGTGCTCATGGACCTCAGCAAGGGCGAGGGCTTTGACTTCTTCG
The DNA here is from genome assembly GCA_011176545.1 of Caldilineae bacterium. Lineage (GTDB taxonomy): Bacteria > Chloroflexota > Anaerolineae > DUEN01 > DUEN01 > DUEN01. The sequence goes on from DUEN01000074.1 coordinate 10,417, forward strand.
TGGAAGCCGCGGGCGCGCCACATCTGACGATCCCCGAGATGGAGCAGGCGCTGGCCATCAACGGCAAGATCGTGCAGATCGGCCGGGCCGCGCAGCGAGTGCCCATGTATCTGGAGACGCTTCAGGTGCGCCGCAGCCAGGTGTACGGCGCTCAGGGGCACTCCGGGCATGCCAACTTCCCTAGCGTGATCCGCATGGTCGCGTCGGGCCGGCTGGATCTCTCGTCGATCATCACCGCGCGGTACACGTTGGACGAGGCGGTTCAGGCCATCGCTCGATCCACTGAGCGACGTGACGGGAAGATCATCATCCGCCCGAATTAACGTCCCTGCGTCAGGAACCGGCATAGCTGCCTGGGGCAATGGCGCCTCAGGCAGCGGCCGATTCCGTTGAAGGATTGGTTATTGGGGATTAGAGATTGGAGGGGAGGATGGGGCGAAAGGTCAACCTCGGCATTATCGGGGCGGGCAGGATCGGCAGGGTGCACGCGGAACATCTCGCTTTTCGTATCCGCGAGGCGGAGTTGCTGGCCGTGGCCGATGTCTTCCCGCCGGCGGCGGAGAAGTTGGCGGTCGATTTCCGCGTCGAGACAGTGTATGAGGATCATCGGCAACTCTTAAGGGATGACCGGATCGAGGCCGTCGTCATCTGCTCGAGCACGGACACGCACGCTCAGATGATCGAGGAGGCGGCAGCGGCTGGGAAGCACATCTTCTGCGAGAAGCCCATTGCCCTGGATCTGGCGGAGATCGATCGAGCGTTGGAGGCGGTGGAGAGGGCCGGCGTCAAGTTGCAGGTGGGGTTTAACCGCCGGTTTGATCCCAGCTTCCGCCGCGTGCGGGAGATCGTGGCCTCGGGCAAGATCGGGACCCCTCACATCCTGCGTATCACCAGCCGCGATCCGGAGCCACCGCCCATCGAGTACGTGAAGGTCTCCGGCGGCATCTTCCTGGACATGACGATCCACGACTTCGACATGGCGCGCTATCTGATCGGCAGCGAGGTGGAGGAGGTTTACGCTGTAGGTAACGTGCTGGTGGATCCTGCCATCGGCGAGGTGGGCGACATCGACACGGCCGTCGTCACGCTGCGCTTCGCCAACGGAGTCCTGGGCGTGATCGATAACAGCCGCAAGGCCGTCTATGGTTATGATCAGCGCGTGGAGGTCTTCGGGTCGGCGGGGATGGCTCTGGTGACCAATCGCACGCCCGATAATGCCATCGTGAGCGATGCCGAGGGAGTCCACGCCGCAAAGCCCCTCTACTTCTTCGTCGAGCGATACACCGAGGCCTATGTGGAAGAGATGCAGGCTTTTGTCAGATGTATCCTGGAGGATACGCTGCCTCCTGTGACGGGGATCGATGGCCGTATCCCGGTGGTGATGGGGTACGCGGCTCGCAAATCCTACGAAGAGAATCGTCCGGTCAGGCTGGAAGAGATCTCTTCTTAGAACCCCTAATGGCTCAATCCGGGCCCTTGCATCCTCGTACCGTCCCATAACAAAACATAAACGGAAGGAGGTGAGAAGCGGAGGATATCCTATCGATTTGTATCCCCCAGGTGACCGGCTTTAGCAGGTCAAGCCGGGCCCTATATTGAGGACAAAGGAGGAGTATCCCATGTCTCGCTTCAAGATCTTCTCACTCGTATTGATGTCCGTTGCGTTGCTCGTTCTTGCGAGCTGCGCTCCCGCGCCGACGGCCGCCCCTCAGCCCGCCGAGGAGGCGGCGGCAACTCAGACGGCCGAGGCGGCGCCGCAGGTTACCCAGGCAGGACTGGTCTTCGGGTTGGCCGTCCATGCGAATCCCGCCGAGGATAGCTTCTGGGGCGTGGTGGAGCGGGGCGCCTATGACGCGGCCAAAACCTACGGCATCGATCTCAAGTCGGGCGGTAGCTCCGATCCCACCGAGCAGGCGCAGCTGGTCGAGACTTACGTCAGCGAAGGGGTGGATGGGATCATCGTCTCTCTAGCTAACCCGGATGCGCTCAAGGACGCGGTCAAGAAGGCGGTGGATGCCGGCATCCCGGTGATCACCATCAACTCCGGCGTGAACGTCTATAAGGAGCTGGGCGCGCTGACGCACGTGGGACAGACGGAGTTCGTGGCCGGTCAGGGCGCGGGTGAGCGATTCAACAAGATGGGCGTCACGAAGGTGCTCTGTGTGATCCACGAGGAGGCCAACATCGGCCTGGAGGAGCGCTGTGACGGCCTGGCCGACACCTTCGACGGCGAGGTCGAGCGCTTCAACGTCGCCACGACCGGCACCCGCGACATCGCGGGCACCCTGGCCAGCATCCAGGACAAGCTCACCTCGGATGAGACCATCGATGCCATCCTCACCCTCAACCCCGATATCGCCATCGCCGCGCGCGACGCCATCAAGGCCGTGGGCGGCGATCACAAGATGGCGACCTTCGACCTCAGCCCGGCCGTCCTGGACGCCATCGAGGCGGGCGAGATCGCCTTCGCCATCGATCAGCAGCAGTACCTCCAGGGGTACCTGCCCGTCGTCTTCCTCTACCTCTACAATACCAACCTGAACACTGTCGGCGGCGGCCTGCCGGTGCTCACCGGCCCTGGGTTCGTGGATGCCAGCAACGCCGCGGAGGTGAAGGCGCTCGCCGAGCGAGGGACGCGCTAGATCGAGACGGCATATCATGCGGGGTGGGGCATGCCCCACCCCGCATCACTCATGAGTTCTGTCCGGTATAGAGGAGCAGAGGAACGGTATCCCGAGGAGGTTGTCTATGACTTCCAGGACGATCAGGGCTACCAAGCCCGAGGAGCGAGTTGCCGAAGTGGGGATGGTCCGAGGCATGTTCCGACGCCCGGAGGTCGGCGCCTCCCTAGGAGCAGCGGTGATCTTTCTGTTCTTCGCTGCCATCCGCCCGGATCTGTTCCCCACCATCGGTGGCGTCGCGCGTTTCCTGGATCCGGCCTCCACGCTGGGTATCATGTCGGTCGCGGTGGCCCTGCTGATGATCGGCGGCGAGTTTGACCTCTCAACTGGCGTGATGACGGGCACCGCCGGGTTGATCGCGGGGCTTCTGTCCACTCAAGCCGGCTGGAACATATGGCCAGCCATGCTCGTGGCGCTCATCTTCGCGCTTGCCGTCGGATATCTCAACGGGTGGCTGGTCGTGACGACGAGGCTTCCGAGCTTCATCGTCACGCTGGCGACGTTCTTCATCCTGCGCGGCGCCAACGTGGGTGTCACCCGCCTGGTCACCAATCAGGTGCGCGTCGCCGGGATCGATCAGGCGGAGAGCTTCTATCTGGCGCGCATTATCTTCAGCACGGAGCTCACCCTGTTCGGCGTCGCCTTCCGGACGTCCATCATCTGGTGGATCGCGATCACGGCGCTGGCGAGCTGGATTTTACTGCGCACCAAGTATGGCAGCTGGATCTTCGCCGTCGGCGGGGATGAGGAGGCCGCCCGCAACGTCGGCGTACCGGTCCAGCGCGTCAAGATCGCCCTCTTCATGGGCACGGCCGCGGCCGCCTGGTTGGTCGGCATCATGAACATCGTGCGGCTACGCTCAGCGGTGGCCAGCCAGGGTATCGGACAGGAGTTCGTCTACATCATCTCGGCAGTGATCGGAGGCTGTCTGCTGACCGGTGGATATGGCTCGGTCGTTGGCGCCTCGATCGGAGCACTCATCTTCGGAATGGTTCGGGTTGGCATCGTCTACGCCGGTTGGGACACCGACTGGTTTTATTCATTCCTGGGCGTCATGCTGCTCGCTGCGGTCCTCGTGAATGACTACACGCGCAAGAAGGCCGAGGAGGTCAGCGCTGCTGTCGCTAAAGCACGGACGGAGGGGGAGTGAGCAGATGGCAGAGCCTATTCTGGAAGTTCGACATGTGACCAAGCTGTTCGGCAGTGTCATCGCGCTGAGTGACGTATCGGCCAAGTTCTACCCAGGCGAGGTGACCTGTCTCCTGGGGGATAACGGTGCCGGGAAGTCCACCCTGATCAAGATCCTCTGCGGAGTTCACCAGCCCACAGAGGGTGAATACCTCTTCGAGGGCAAACCCGTGCGTTTCAACTCCCCCCGCGAAGCCCTGGAGCGCGGGATCGCGACCGTCTATCAGGATCTGGCCCTGATCCCCTTAATGCCGGTCTGGCGTAACTTCTTCCTGGGCTCGGAGCCGGAGAAGGGATGGGGGCCGTTCCGGCGTTACGATATCGAGCGCGCCAAGCGGATCGTGCGGGAACAACTGGCGGATATGGGGATCCAGCTCAACGATCCCGATCAGCCGGTGGGCACGATGTCCGGCGGCGAACGGCAGTCCATTGCCATCTGTCGGGCGATCTACTTCGGGGCGAAGGTCCTGATCCTCGACGAGCCGACGGCTGCCCTCGGCGTCAAGCAGGCGAGCATCGTGCTCCACTATATCGTGCGGGCGAAAAAGCGTGGCCTGGCCGTGATCTTCATCACCCACAACCCCAACCACGCTTACCCGGTGGGGGATCATTTCATCATCCTGCGACGCGGCCGCGTCCTGGCCGATTATCGGAAGGAGGAAGTGGAGAAGGACGAGTTGATGAACCTGATGGCTGGAGGACAGGATCTGATCGAGCTCCAACGTGACCTGGAGAGGTTTGAAAAGGAGCTCGAACAGGCCAATTAGCATCCCTGGATCGTCTATGGATCATAAGCGTCCGCTTGGAAGGGCTTTGCTTCTGCTCCTCGCGGCCTTTCTCGTGGGAGGAGCGACGCTGAGTTGCTCGCAGTCCGAGGGTGTGCTGTCCCGACATCACCCCCAGCTCATCGTGGACGACTCGGTGGCGCCGGATTTCGAGGCCCTAGCGAGGGAGACATGGGATCAGTTCCTCGACGTGTTTCAGGCGAGGAGCGACTGCTTTGGCGATGTGCGCTTACGGGCCTCCTATATCCTTCACAGTCGGGCTGCCTACGATCCGGCCAGCGCCACGGTCACCGTCCGGGTGCCGGGCACGCCGGCGATGCTTCAGAGCGCGCTGGTTCATGAGTGGGCGCACCATATCGAGTTCCAGTGTAAGGAACACCGAGAGCTTCGGCGGGCCTTTCTCATCGCCCAGGGGCTGTCGCCGGACACGCCATGGCGCCCTGATGGCGCATGGGAGGAGATACCCGCCAGCGCATGGGCGGATATACCCTCCGAGCAATACGCGGAGGCGGTGGTCGTCCTCGTGGTCGGCGAGCGGCCCATTCCTACCAAGGCACGTGTGAGCGGCGAGGCCGTGTCCGTCATCAGGGATTGGGCGACCGGCGGCTGAAACCGGAAGGGCCCGATGTGAGGGAGAAGCTCGACGCGCGTCGGATGGGGAAGGGTGAGGGCTGGGCCAGTGAGAGACCACTTATTCCGGGTTAGAGCCTCCCTCCGTAGGGAGTCGACATCATAGAAATAAAAGGGAGATGTGAGGATGTCCGAGAGAGAAGCGCCGAAAGGATGGCTTGCCACGGATCAGCCTGATCTGTTCTTCGAGGACAACGCCATCGGTCGTATGAAGAAGGAGATCTGGGAAGCCAGCGATGAGGAGATCGATGCCATCCTGGCGGAATATGGGATCCCCTCGCCTGTGGAGTGGGGCAAGCCTGGCTCCTACATTCAAACCACGGTGCGCTGGCAGGTGGAGGAGAATCGGAAGAAGAACGATATCGTCCTCATCCCCGTCGGTTGCACCGAGCTCCATGGCCGACACCTGGTCAGCGCCTCCGACACGCTCTACGTCAGCCAGATCTGCGAAGCTGTGCGTCGCTACACGGCCAAGCGGGGCGCGCCGGTGAACCTGGCCTTGCCGCCGCTAATGTACGGGGCGCACCCATATCATCACCTGGGCATGCCCGGCACCGTTGTCATTCGTGAGAACGTGGTGCGTGAGCTGATGATCGATGTCATGCTGGGGCTGTGGAACGACGGCTTCCGCAAGCAGATCATCGTCAACAATCACGGGCAATTGTGGGTTCTGGAATCGGCGGTGCAGCAGTTCCAGAAGCGCTATCAACTCCCCGGCATCTTCCGGGTCATCGACTGGCATCGGGCCGTGCGGGAGTTCTTCCGCACGAAGGAGCGCGGGGGCAAGTGGGAAACCGACTTCGTCCACGCGGATGAGGCGGAGACCTCCATCGGGCTGTTGCTGCATCCGGAGATGGTGGACATGCGATATGCCGTGGACACCGAGGGGAAGAGCTACCTGCCCGATGGACACTTCGATAAGTCGGTGGATCCCTTCGGGCGTCCCAGCCGGTGGTCCGAGGGCGAGGGACACTTCGCCATTGAGATCGCGGCCACGCCCGAGGGCGTTGTCGGCAAGGCGACTCGCGGGTCCGCGGAGAAGGCCAAGCGCCCCGTCGCCGCCATCCTGCGGTACCTGACGCTGTTGAATGACCATATCCTGGAGGCGTTCCCGCCGGGCACCGTGCCGCCGGTGGAGGAGGTGACGCTGCGCACAGCTGAGGAGATGGAGCCATATCTGCGCGAGCCATTGAGCCCCGGCTGGAAGCCGGTGTACGCCCTGCCGCGCATTGGCCAGGGGTCAGAGCTGTAGGAAAGTAGGGGCGCACGGCCGTGCGCCCTGCTTAACGGCATAAGTGGGGCCCTCGCCTGCCGTTTCGATTGGTGGTTTCTGGCCCCCCGAAGCAGGTGAAGAATTGAGGGAAGAGCCTATGGGGCGAAGCATCGCTTCGCCCCTACTTGATGAAATGGATTGGATGTCCAACCATGAAGCTCAGCATCGTGCTTTCCACACACGCCGCCCAATTCCAGGCGGTGGCTTTTAAGGGTGACTTCGAAGCCAATGTTGCCAAGATCGCGGGTTGGGGGTATGATGGAGTGGAGCTCGCCATCCGCGATCCGAAGCTGGTTGACGCGGATGAGCTAGAGCGGATCATCGACGCGCATCATCTCGTCGTGCCAGCCATCGGGACCGGACAGGCATGGGGAGAGGAGGGACTCTCCTTCACGGATCCGGATTCCTCCGTGCGTCTCGCCGCTATCCAGCGGGTGAAGGATCACGTGCCATTGGCCGCCCGGTTCGATGCCGTGATCATCATTGGACTGTTGCGCGGTATCGTGAAGCCGGGCGTGGCCCATGAGCAGGCCATGGAATGGCTGATCGCCGCGTTGCAGGAGTGTTGCGCGGCGGCCGCCCCGATGAAGGTGCGTCTCGCCCTGGAGCCTATCAATCGCTATGAGACCACGCTCATCAACAACGTGGATCAGGGCCTGGAACTGATCGAGCGCGTTGGGGCGGAGAACATGGGATTGCTCCTCGACACGTTCCACATGAACATCGAGGAGCCCTCTATGGAGGAGAGCATCCGCTGCGCAGGCGATCGGATCTTCCACTTCCATGTGGCGGACTCGAACCGTTGGTATCCCGGCGCTGGCCATCTGGATTTCCGGTCCCTGTTGGAGGCGCTCTTCGAGACTGGCTACGATGGCTTCATCTCTGGTGAGTTCATGCCGATGCCGGACGCGGATACAGCAGCTCATCAGGCGATTCTCCACCTGCGTGCCATAGAGAACGCTTTGTCATAGGAGGGAGGATATGATCAACGATAAGGGCTACCCGGCACGACACGACGAGACCTTATCCCCCGGCCAACAGGTGGCCTTCTGTCGATGTTGGCGATCAGAGAAATTCCCCTATTGCGATGGGGCCCATCGTCGGCTGAACGAGGCCGGCGATCAGGTCGGCCCGGTGATCGTTACTGTAGAGAAGGAGTGAAGAAGGAGGTCCCGCGGCACTCAGCCCGGGGTGGAGGCAACATATTGCGTTGCCCCAGCCCATTCTGGGTCAAGGAGGGTAGGGGCGCAGCGCCGCTGCGCCCCTACCCCGGGCATAGATGAGGATATCTCGTCCTTGGACTACAATACTCGTATCATAGTGCTTCTCGCGCGAAGTGGCTGGTGATCAGACAGCTCAGTATGTTGGGCTGCCGGCTTTGATTACAGATGAGCTAAACCTTCGAAGGAGGTAGGGATAGGCACGATGAGCGCACAACGTCCGCAAGAGCTGTTCGATTTGAAGGGCAAAGTGGTCGCCGCGACGGGCGGCGGAGGTGTGTTGGTCGGTGAGATGTCCCGCGGGCTGGCCAAGCTCGGCGCGAAGATCGCCATATTGGATATTATAGAAGAGGCGGCCCAGCGGGTGGCGGATGAGATTGTGGCGGCGGGCGGTGAAGCTATCGGCGTAAAGACGGACGTGCTCGATCCGGAGAGCGTGAAGGCGGCCCGCCAGGTTGTCCTGGACAAGTTCGGTACGGTGGATATCTTGATTAACGGCGCCGGTGGCAACAGGAAGGAGGCCACCACCTCGCCGGAGCTTCCCTTCTTCGATCTGCCCCAGGATGCTTTTCAATGGGTCTTCAATCTCAACTTCATCGGCACCCTGATCCCCAGCCAGGTGTTCGGAAAGGTGATGGCGGATAAGGGCGAGGGCGTCATCCTCAACATCTCGTCGATGAACGCCTTCCGGCCCTTGACCCGCATCCCCGCGTATTCGGCCGCCAAGGCCGCGGTCAGCAATTTCACCCAGTGGCTGGCGGTGCACATGGCCCAGGAGTATTCCCCGAAGATCCGGGTGAACGCCATCGCGCCTGGGTTCTTCCTGACCCAACAGAATCGCTTCCTGCTCATCGATGAGGCCACGGGAGAGTTAACGCCTCGCGGGCAGACCATTATTGACCACACCCCCATGGGCCGATTCGGTGATCCGGCCGACCTGTTGGGTACGGTGATATGGCTGCTCTCGCCGGCCTCATCCTTCGTAACGGGTGTCGTCGTGCCCGTCGATGGAGGATTCTCGGCTTTCAGCGGTGTATGAGAGTGGGAGATGAGGGATTGGAGATTAGCGAGGGGGATGGCGATGGTGATCGGGAAGGGTTATCCAGATCGATGGTTAAGCGAGTCGGAAGTCCGCGAGGTGATGCGCGCTGGCCTGGAGCAGGCCGATCTGACGGGCAAGCGGGTGCTGATCATCATCCCTGACGGGACCCGCAGCGGCCCCGTGGGGCTGTTCTTCCGCCTCTTCCACGAGCTGTTGTGGGGCGAGGTAGCCGCCCTGGACTATCTGATCGCCCTGGGCACCCATAAGCCCATGTCGGAGGAGGCCATCCACCGGCGGTTGGGGGTCACCCCTCAGGAGATGGCGGAGCGTTACGCCGGGGTGCGCGTGTTTAACCATGATTGGGAGAATCCCGAGACCTTCCGAACCTTAGGCGTGATCCCCGCCAGCGAGATCGAGGAGCTCAGCGACGGCCTCTTCGCTCAGGAGGTGCCGGTCGCCGTCAACAAGATGATCTTCGAGTACGATCAGGTGATCATCTGCGGGCCGGTGTTCCCCCATGAGGTAGTGGGCTTCTCCGGGGGGAATAAGTACTTCTTCCCTGGCATCTCGGGATGGGATCTCATCAACTTCACCCACTGGCTGGGCGCTGTGATCACCAGCTTCAAGATCATCGGCACCAAGCATACTCCTGTGCGCGCCGTGATCAATCGGGCCGCGGCGCTCATTGATGTGCCCAAACTGTGCGTCAGCTTCGTCGTCAAGGACGAAGGGGTGGCCGGGGTGTATGTCGGCTCGCCGGAGGAGGCGTGGGAACACGCGGCGGACCTCTCGGCCCAGGTGCATATCATCTACGTGGACAAACCCTTCCGCCAGGTGTTGTCCATCATGCCTGAGATGTACGACGACATCTGGACGGCGGCCAAGGGGATGTACAAACTGGAGCCCGTAGTGGAAGACGGGGGCGAGGTCATCATCTACGCCCCGCATATCACCGAGCTCTCCTACACGCACGGGAAGCTTTTGGATGAGATCGGCTATCACGTGCGGGATTATTTCCTGAAGCAGTGGGATCGCTTCAAGCACTACCCGTGGGGCGTGTTGGCGCATTCGACCCATCTGCGCGGGATGGGTACTTACGAGAACGGCGTGGAGAAGCCGCGCATCCAGGTGACGCTGGCGACCGGGATCCCCAAGGAGCGCTGCGAGCGGGTGAACCTGGGCTATCGAGACCCGGCCACCATCAATCCGGAGGAGTGGATGGGCCGGGAGGACGAGGGCATCCTGGTCGTGCCCCACGCGGGAGAGATGCTGTATCGGTTGAAGTCACAGAAAAAGTAGGGACGACGCACATGTTGTCTCTACCTTGCAGAAATGGGTTGTCGTAGGGGCGCACGGCCTGTCATCCGCTGTAGTGTTGGACCTCTATAAATGAGACGCTGTATAATTGGACCTCAGGGGACAAGGAGCCGAGTGAAGAAGAGACGGGCCTGAGATGAAAGAGTTGCAG
>DUEN01000075.1 GCA_011176545.1 Caldilineae bacterium
ATGATGGGCCGGGTCCAGGTCGGTCGCCAGCAACGCCCGAGCGCGGGCGACCACGCCTGGGGCATCCGTGAGCAACGCCACGCCACGCCGCCCCAGCGTGCCGTTGCGCTTGTCATCGCTCGGCATGGAATCCCGCGTCGGGTTCTCCGAGCCGATCAGCACGACGCGATCATCGAACAGCATGAGCTTGGCGTGGAGATAACGGTAGCGATCGTGAGCATCCTGGCGATCGTTCACCATGTAATAGACCTGGCCCCCGGCCTTCACGATCTGCTCGGTGATCCAGCGCTGGGTATCGCTGATCCCGCCCGCGGGCGCGCCTTCCAGTAAGATGCGGACATCCACCCCGTTTCGGGCCCGCTCCGCCAGCGCCAGGCCGATAGGAACGCTCTCCAGCACGTACCCCTCGAAGGCGATGCTCTCTTGAGCCGCCTGGATATGGGCCATCACGGTCTCGAACATGTTGTCCGGCGCGATGGTCACCGTCAGATAGGCCGTCTCCGTGACCACGTAGGGCGGCCAAAACGCCTCCAGGTCCCAGCCCGGGTATCGCACCCGCCGCCCCGCCAGCAGATCCTCTGAATCGCTGGCCCAATCCTGGGCGCGATCGGTATCCGGCAGCGGCTGTCCACGCTGGTCCAACTTTCGATACAGGACCTGCCCCTCAGCGCCGAATCCTGCATCCGTGTAGGGCTTGATGGGCGCCCCCTCCCATCCCGAGGGGGGCGTCACCTCTCCATAGGCGACCACGTCCATCAAGGTTCCGTTAGGTGCTCTCAACGTGATCACGGCGCCGCTGTTGGAGAGGCGCAGCACGTTCCCCTGGGTGTTGGGAATCGCGGGATCCGTGTCAGCGCCCCACTCGCAATCGGGGGGATGGCCGAACTCGGCCGCGAAGGCCGTCGCCTCGCGAGCGCACCAGAGGAATTGGCCAGGGGACAGGGAGATGTCCGGCAGCACCGCGACCCGGCTCCCATCGCTGAGCTGCCACCACTTCAAGCGCACATCTCGCGGCCCCACATTCCAGAGTTGTATGGCTTCGTCTTTCTCACCGGGCGCGTAGGTGTCGTAGTAGATCGCGCTGATGCGGACCTCCCGCCCGGCGAGGGGATCTTCGGAGAGCACGGCAGGCAGATACCCTCGCGCAGTGATCCCATCTCCTAGGGAGATCTGGGCGAGCACGAGAGCACCACCCGCCAGCAGCCAGGTCGTGAGGACCAGCGCCATCACGGGACGCCGCAGGTCGCATATCATCTCTGCCAAGCGGCGCCCCGGCACCCGGGAGCGATCCGGAGCGGGCCACACCGAGCCGTGACCCGCCTGACGCAGCACCTCTGACACACGTCGTAGGAACATAGGTACCCTCCATCCCCCCACCCTTCACCGAAGTATACCACAACCGGAATCGCTCATAACGGAATTGACGTTTCGTAGGCCCTGCCTTATGCTACTCGCGCTTTCCCCTTCATCTTCCTGGCCTGGGGTGCTCATGTCAACTCAACCTGAACAAGATACCCTGCAGAGGTTGTCGGAGGAGATCATTGCCTGCCGGGCTTGCCCTCGGCTCGTCACCTGGCGCGAGGAGGTCGCCAGGGTAAAGCGGCGGGCGTATCGGGACTGGACATATTGGGGCAAGCCCGTGCCTGGGTTTGGCGATCCCGAGGCACGTCTTCTGATTATAGGATTGGCGCCCGGAGCGCATGGGGCCAACCGGACGGGTCGCATGTTCACCGGCGATGACGCGGGGACGTGGCTCATGCGGGCGCTCCATCGAGCCGGATTCGCCAACCGGCCGAGGTCAGAACATCGCGATGACGGCCTGTGCCTGCACGGCGCCTACATCACCGCCGTGGTGCGTTGCGTGCCGCCGAAGAACCGTCCCACGGCCCAGGAGATCACCAACTGCCGGGCGTTTCTGCAGCGCGAGATCCGGCTACTCACGCATGTACGGGTTGTGGTGACCCTGGGCCGCATCGCCTTCGATGGGTATCTGGCCGCGCTGCGGGAAATGGAGTCTGCCATCCCGCGGCTGCGCTTCAGCCACGGCATGCATTATCACCTATCAGACGATCTGCCGGTCCTCATCGCGTGCTATCATACCAGTCGTCAGAACACCCAGACAGGACGCCTGACCGAGGCGATGTTGGATGAGGTGTTCGCCCGGGCGCGCTCGCTGCTGACACCGGAGGATGCGTCCCCCGATAGCCCCCGTTCCTTTGACACCAGGTGATCCAGCCCGTATAATGGCCTCGATCCCAGCACGACCCTGGTACGGAGTTGGCTTGGCCGATCATACATGAGCCCGGTTCAGGCTCCTGCGCGCTCCAGAGAGGTTGAGCGCCGACAATGGAACAGTGGTGGTTAACTTTTCGCATGGGCCAGGTTCGCTCCTGGCCCGTTTTTTGTCCTGCAGGCCAAGGAGGCGGATAGATGGTAGTTCCCAAGCTGATGATAGGCGGCGCGCTGGGCGAATGCGTCCATGTAGCCGGCATCGCCCATGTCCTGCGCTTAGCGGAGGAGTTGGGCTGGCATACGGTCTTCCTGGGGCCAGCCGTGTCCATCAACGAATTCATCACGGCGATCCGCGAACACGACCCCGAGTTGGTGGCGGTCAGTTACCGACTGACCCCGGAGACGGCTGAGTCGCTGCTACGCGCCTTTCAGGAGGCCGTGATCAAGAACGGCCTGGACGACCGTCGCTACGCGTTCGGTGGTACGCCCCCCGTGGTCGAACACGCGCGCAGGCTGGCCCTGTTCGAGGCCTGCTTCAGCGGCGAGGAGCCCATCGAGGAGGTGATCGCCTATCTGAAGGGGGAACAGGTGCAACAACCGGGCGAGGAAGCCTATCCGCAGACACTGGTGGAACGCATCCGCTGGAAGGCCCCTTACCCGATCATCCGGCATCATTTTGGCCTGCCCACGGTGGAGGCCACCATCGAAGGCATCGAGAAGATCGCCGAATCTCGCGTGTTGGACGTGATCTCGCTGGGCACCGATCAAGACGCCCAGGAGAATTTCTTCCACCCCGAGCGGCAGGATCCTCGACGCAAGGGCGCGGGCGGCGTCCCTGTCCGCTCGGCGGAGGACTTTCGCAGGCTCTACGCGGCCAGCCGGCGAGGTAATTACCCGCTCATGCGCACGTACACCGGCACGGACGATTTCATCCGGCTGGCCGAGATCTACGTGGAGACGATCCATATCGCCTGGGCGGCCATCCCCCTGTTCTGGTTCAACCAGCTCGATGGTCGTGGGCCGTGGGACCTAGAGGGTTCGCTGCGGGAGCATCAGAAGCTGATGCGATGGTACGCCGAGCGCGATATCCCCGTCGAGGTGAACGAGCCGCACCACTGGGGACTGCGAGACGCGCCCGATGTCATCTACGTCGTCGCCAGCTATCTGTCCGCCTACAATGCGCGCGCCATGGGGGTCAAGGATTACGTGGCCCAATACATGTTCAACAGCCCGGCCGGCCTCTCCGATCGCATGGATCTGGCCAAGATCCTGGCTTGCATCGAGATGTCCGAGTCGCTGGCGGGGCCGGACTTCCGCGTCTATCGACAGACGCGAACGGGCCTGCTGAGCTATCCCGTCGAGCCAGCGGCCGCCCGCGGCCACCTGGCCGCGTCGGTCTACCTGCAGATGGCAGTCCAGCCGCATATCATGCACGTGGTGGCCGCGACGGAAGCCGACCACGCCACGACCGCGGAGGAGCTGATCGAGAGCGTGCGCATCGCCCGTCGAGCCATTGAGAACGCGCTGCGCGGCGCGCCGGATATGACGGCGGATCCCATCGTGCAGGCGCGCAAAGAGAAACTCATCGCCGAGGCGCAGGTCACGCTGGAGGCCATCCGCGACCTGGCGGGGCCGGATGTCGAGGATCCCCTGGCCGATCCGGCCACCCTAACCCGCGCGGTGACGACGGGGATCCTGGACGCGCCCCACCTACGCGGCAGCCCCATCGCCCGGGGCCAGATCGTGACCCGCATCATCGATGGCCGTTGCGAGGCCGTTGATCCCGAGACGGGCGAGCCGCTGCGGGAGGCCGAACGTATCGCCCGGCTGAAGAAGGGAGGAGTATATGAGGAGTGATGTGACGCGATTTACGGTCGTAGGCGCCGGACATGGCGGCAGGGCCATGGCAGCCCACCTGGCGTTAAAGGGGTTCTCGGTCACGCTCTACAACCGGACCCCTGTCAATATCGAGGCCATTCGACTACGCGGGGGCATCGATCTGGAGAGCTACGATGGTGGTCCTCGCGGCTTCGCCCGGCTGGAACGGGTGACATCGGATATGGCTGAAGCCCTGGAAGGAGCCGACGTGATCATGGTGGTTGTCCCTTCGTCGGCGCATCGCGATGTGGCGGTGGCCATGGCGCCTCACTTGAAGGATGACCAGATCGTCGTCTTGAACCCTGGGCGTACCGGCGGCTGCTTGGAGTTCGTCAAGGTGTTGAAGGACGAAGGGTGCACGGCCCAGGTGACCGTGGCGGAGACGGAGACGTTCATCTATGCCAGCCGCTCCGTGGGTCCAGCACAGGCACGGATTTTCCGCATCAAGGAGGCTGTGCCGCTGGCGGCCCTGCCGGCCTTCCGCACGGGCGCTGTACTGGAAGCCCTGGCCGACGCGTACCCCCAGTTCATCGATGGCAAGGACGTGCTGCACACCAGCCTGAACAACATGGGCGCGATCTTCCACCCCGCGCTCACCATCCTGAACGCGGGACGCATCGAGTCCACCCGCGGCGAGTTTCAGTTCTACATCGACGGCGTGACGCCCTCGGTGGCGCGAGTGCTGGAGGTGCTGGATCGGGAGCGGATCACGGTGGCGGCCGCGCTGGGGATCCAGGTCAAGTCGGCCATCGAGTGGCTCCGTATGGCGTACGACGCGCGCGGGTCGAACCTCAACGAGGCTATCCACGCCAATCCGGGCTACTACGGCATCAAGGCCCCCCGGACGTTGGAGCATCGGTATATCTTCGAGGATGTCCCCATGAGCCTGGTGCCGATCGCCTGCCTGGGAGAGCGATATGGAGTGTCCGTGCGCGGGATGCAGTCCATCATTCAACTGGCGTGCATCATCCACGGCACGGATTACTGGCGCCGCGGGCGCACCCTGGACAAGCTGGGCATCGAGAATCTGAGCGTGACCGAGCTGCAACATTACGTGCGCGAAGGCGAGCTGCCGAGATAGCCAACACCGGCGGGCACAGCATCGCTGCGCCCCTGCTATTCCCTGGATACAGCAAAGGCGTTTCATGAATCGCCTCTGCCCAGGCGAACTTCCAAGAAGGAAATAGCCCCCTCTCAAATGAAGCTCTAATCTCCCTCTTGCGCCCCTCTAATGCGCGGTTGCTAACGAAATCTTGGGGGTTTGCTCATAAATGGAGTACTCGACAAGCAAGGTAGGGGTGACCTGGCGTGTAGACAACAGGCTGCCCTACCGCGCCACATTTCCCACATAACCACGTAGGGCGGCTTTCCATTAGCCGCCTCTGCCATGCTGAGATCCTCGATGTGGTCTTCTGAAGACGCGCTGAGGGCAGAGTTGCCCGATCCCGAGGGCGCAAAGGGAGGTGATGCGCATGCGTGTCCTGGCGATCACGGATCTGCGAGGGGCTACGCATCGGTTGCCTCAGATCGTCGATCTGGCTCGCAAGGAGAACCTCGGCGCCGTGATCTTCTGCGGCAATATCGTGAGTGAGGACGCTCGTACCGAGGCGTTCCGAGAGGCTGAGAAGGCCGGTAAGTCGCCTGCGATGGAGCAGGAGGCGCTGGATAAGCTGGAAGAGGCGGCTGTGCACGCTTACGAGGCGTTCTTCGACGAGATGGGCAAGCTGGATGTGCCGGTCATGGTCGTGCCCGGATATCTCGACGCTCCGGAGCGGCTCTACTTTCAGGCGGCATTGAATCACGAGGTAGTGGCGCCGAACATCGACATGATCCATCATTCCTTCGCGCCGCTGCCTAGCGAGAACCTGGTCGTGGCCGGCTTCGGCGGCGGGTTGAGCGAGGATCTGCGTGAGAATCGCTTCGTGCTGGTCTATCCGGACTGGGAGGCGGAGTTCGCCTTCGAGTTCCTGCGGCATCTGGAGCATGAGGCGGTGCTGGTCTTCCATACCCCGCCGCGATATGGCGATCTGGATCTGGAGAACGGCCAGCATATCGGCCGACACGTGGTGGAGGAGATCATCAAGACCTATCGGCCCAGGTTTGCCTTCTGCGGCAGCGCGCTGGATGGACAGGGCACGGCGACGATCGGCACGACGCTGGTCGTCAATCCCGGGCCGCTGAAGGACGGGCATTACGCCATCGTGGACACCCGGACGAACAAGGTCACCTTCGGCCGCCTCCCCGAGCCGGAGAAGGTCGCCTGAATTTGGACAGAAGGCTCTATCGCTGCAACGAGAAGAGATGAACCGCAAAGGCCGCAAAGAGCTATAGGGGCACGGCGGCGCCATGCTCCCACCTTATTTGTTTGGCCCCGTTGTAGGGGCGCACGGCCGTGCGCCCCTACATTGTGTCGTGTATGCCAATATAAGCGAAAGCCTTTGCTTCCTTCGCGCTCTTTGCGGTTAGGGGAGTGAAACAAGAGAGGCGAGTCACGCGTCATCGGGCGCCGCGCGGCAGTAGAATCGCAACAACGTGCTGCCGTAGCGACGCTCGTCATTTAAGGTCAGATGTCGCAGGGGGACATCCTCAGCCTCACGCGGGTGGATCTGGACGATAACTAGCCCATCCAGGCTTAATAACTCAGGCCGCGCGTCGATCGCCTCCAGCGCCTGGCGCCACATGCCGCGATACTGCGGGGGGGCGATGTAGATGATGTCGAATGGCTCCAGGCCCGGCCGGCGTAGATAGGTGAAGGCGTCGCCGCGCACTACTTCGGCCTCGGCGTCCAGCCCCGTCTCCTTCAGGTTCTGGCGTATCGTGCGCAGGGCCCGATGATCCCGTTCGACGAAGGTGCAATGCGCCGCCCCACGGCTCAGCGCCTCGATCCCCACCGCGCCTGTCCCACCGAACAGGTCCAAAAACCGACACCCCTCTATATCGGCGCCGAGGATATCGAAGAGGGACTCCTTGACGCGATCGGTAATGGGCCGCGTGCTCCTCCCCGGAACGGAACGCAAGCGCCGTCCCTTCGCCCGCCCCGCTATAACGCGCATTGCTCGCTCCTGCTAGCGATATCGAACGCTAACCTTTACGGATTATAGCATCCGCCCATCGGGGGGCCAAGCTCCCATGACGGTGATGACTTACATCTTCCTATGAGCGAAGGAAATTGCGGGTCGCCGACGATGTGCTACAATGGCGCATCGATCACTCATCACCTCAAGGAGTCTGCCATCATGCGCATCGTGTTAGCCAACTCGGAAGGCGGTGTGGGCATGGGTATCGCGATGGAGATGCTGCAGGTCGGGGAGGCCGCCCTGGATGTCGTAGAGCAGGGGATCCGTCAGGTGGAGATCGATCCCAAAGTGCGCAGCGTGGGCGTGGGTGGCTGGCCCAACCTGCTGGGAGAGGTCGAGCTGGACGCCAGCATCATGGACGGGCGCACCCTCAAGACTGGAGCGGTGGGCGCGTTGCGAGGCTATCTGCACCCTATCTCCGTGGCCCGACAGGTGATGGAGCAGCTCCCCCACGTGTTCCTCGTCGGCGAGGGCGCCGCGCGCTTCGCGGCCGAGTGCGGCGCGGAGAAAGGGGAGACGTTGACCGAGGAGGCTCGCGAGGAGTGGGAGGCATGGCTGAGGGACCATGTCCCAGCGGATGTATGGGAGCGATGGCCGGATGTCCCGTTGGCCCCTTGGGCCCGCCTGACTGCGGATCCGGAGACCGCGGGCGGCACGACGGTCTACCTGGTCCAAGATGGTCATGGAGACATCGCGGTAGGGGTGAGCACGTGCGGATGGGCTTTCAAGTATCCCGGCCGGTTGGGCGATTCGCCCATCATCGGGGCCGGAGGCTACGCGGATAACCGATACGGGGCGGCTGCCTGCACGGGCATGGGCGAGCTGGCCATCCGCGCAAGCACGGCCCGCTCCGTCGTACTTTACATGAAGATGGGCATGAGCGTGGAGGAGGCTTGTCACGAGGCGGCGCGMGNATCTGCGCTCGCTGRACATCCGATCCGATCCGGCCGACGTGATGGCCAAGAAGGATCGCATCTACTGGATACGATTCGAGCCCACCGATGAGCCCACGCCGCCCCCTTTAGAGGTTGATCTGGCCTGGATATGGCCGGTGATGCTCCTGTTGATGCTGGGGATGCGGTGTCTACGGCGTGGAGACATATCCTCGTAATGGTGCGAGGCGTGGCCAGGCCCCCAGGTCACCATTGCCGTGCCACGTTAGGGGGATTGCGGTGTTATGTAGGCAGAGCCTTGATCACTCCACGCTCGATTATCCTACCATGAGGAAAGGGGCATGAGGATTAAAATCATCTTGAATCCGGAGACGGGGCGGGGACGGGGACGAAAGGCGCTGCCACGTGTGAGGGAGGAGTTGCGTCGCCGTCAGGTGGAATTTGATCTCACCCTCACGGAGGGGCCCGGCCATGCCATCCAGTTAGCGCGAGAGGCCGCGTTGGCGGGATACGAGTGCGTCGTGGCCGTAGGAGGCGATGGCACGGTCAACGAGGTGGTCAACGGGCTGGTCGCCGCGGCTCAGGATCGCGGCGCCTGGGAGAACGGCGAGCCAGCAGGCTTGCTGGGGGTGATCCCTATCGGCTCCGGCAACGACTTCGCGTTCGCTCTGGGGATTCGCGCTAATGACATACCCCGGGCATGCGACCGCATCGTCGCCGGTCGTAAGCGGCTGGTCGATCTCCTCCACGTCGTGGATGAGCGGCCCCATGGGCTGTTCTACTGCAACAACCTGGGCGCGGGGTTCGACGCCGCGGTGAACATCCAGGCCCGGAAGCTGAAGCGGGTGCGAGGCTTCCTCCTTTACTTCCTCGCGATCTTCCGCACGCTGGCTATGGAATATCACACGCCCCTGACCCGCATCACATGTGAGGAGGCGGAGCTCCACATGCCAATCATCCTGGCGTCGGCTGGCAACGGGCCCCGCACGGGCGGGGGCTTCTTCATGACCCCGAACGCCCAAATCGATGACGGCTTGCTCGACCTATGTGTGGGCAGGGCGATGAACCGTCTGGAGATCCTTTGTATCCTCCCCTCTCTTATGCGTGGCACCCATGTAAACAAACCCTCGGTTCGAATGATTCGGACCACGCACGTTCTCATCGAGGCGCCGGAGGGGCTGCCCGTCCACGTAGACGGCGAGGTCTTCCACACACGCGCCCGCCGCCTGGAGATACGCGTGTGGCCTCAACGGCTCTGGGTGCTCGCCTGAGCGTCCTATGGATCTGTGGGCGTGGCTGCGGTTGTTGCGTCTGACGAACAGCCTCCCCGCCACCGGGCTCGTGCTGTTGGGAGCGCACCTGACCGGCGGATGGCCTCCATCGCGGGCAACCCTGCTGGCCGCTAGCGCGATGTGGGCCATCACCTCCTTCGGATATGTGACGAACGACCTCTATGACATAGAAGCTGATCGCATCAACAAGCCGGACCGCCCCCTCCCTTCTGGCCAGATCAACCGCCGATCCGCCTGCGCGGTCGCGGCGATCCTGGCCGCCTCCGCCATCGCCCTGGCCAGCCTCATCGACATGCTCGCTCTGACCGCTGCGTGTTTCGCCATAGCCACATTGATGGGCTATAATGCGTGGCTGAAGCGGACCGTCCTGATTGGCAACCTTATCATAGCCACGCTATCGGGCGCGACGCTGTTTGTAGGCGGATACACCGTTGGGCAATTGCGGCCGCTTCTATGGCCCAGCGCCCTGGTCTCCCTCTTCATCTTAGCCCGCGAGATACTCAAGACCATCGAAGATGTCCCTGGCGATCGAAGGGCGGGGATGCGTACCATCGCCACCGCCTGGGGACCCCGATGGGCGGGACGCGTGTTCGCGGGCGTCATAGGGGGGCATATCATCGTCTCCGTGATCGCTTATTGGCTGGCGGGGTTCTCTCCGCTGTACCTGGCCCTGGTGGCCGTGATGGATATCGGGTTGCTCTATAGCGCTCTGATCGTGACGCGGGCGCCGACGCCACACAACGCCCGGGTAGGCCTGCGCATCAGCAAAGTGGGTTACGGGCTTGGTCTTCTGGCATTGTTGCTGGCGTGACCTTCACAATGATCTATTTATTAGTGGAAGACGATCGACGTGTAACCGTCGCGTAATCGTCAGTCTGAAGTCCTGTCGCAAAAGGCGCAATCCTTGACTTTTGATCATAGCGAGAGTATAGTGAAGGCGTTGGCACCGATCTACATGGGAGAAGGAAGGCGGTATGAGCGATCTGGGCCAGTGGCTTCGTGAAGCGCGTGAGGCGCGCGGGCTGTCACTGGCGGAAGTCGAGAAGGCCACCCGCATCCGTCAGCAGTACCTCTCGGCGTTGGAGGCGGATGACTGGTCGGCGCTGCCTAATGAGACGGTGGGGCGAGGGTTCCTCCGCAATTACGCACTCTTCCTTGGACTGGACGCGGAGGAACTTTTAGCCCGACGGCAGGTTGAATGCGCCGACGAGATGGCCATCCAGATCGCATCGGAACCCCGCCCCGTTGATTACCGTCCGATTGAATTCGACCTTAAGCTGGAGGATGGTCGGTCGCGATCGTGGCTTTGGTGGGCCATAGCCTGCCTGACCGCGGTCACGCTCGTCGTCGGGGCGTGGTGGGTGCTGACTTATCGGCCGGATCTGGTCGTCGCTCTGGGGCCGCAGCCCACGGCAACGCACACA
Source organism: Caldilineae bacterium (assembly GCA_011176545.1). Classification (GTDB taxonomy): domain Bacteria; phylum Chloroflexota; class Anaerolineae; order DUEN01; family DUEN01; genus DUEN01. The sequence goes on from DUEN01000075.1 coordinate 10,797, forward strand.
TCCACGCCGACGGCATCGCCGACGCTCCAGCCCACCGCGACGCCCACGCTGGAGGTCCTGACCCAGGAGCCTACCCCGGCCCCGACGACGGGGGTGTTCATCCTGCCCACGCCGACTCCGACGGCGACGCCCACTCATACACCCACGCCTTTACCGACGGCGCCTCCCGCGCCGCAGCAGGAGGTCCGCATCGTCACCCGCATCATCGAGCGGGCCTGGTTGCGGGTCATCGTGGACGGCCAGGTGGTCCTGGAGACGATCCTGGAGCCCGGAGATGAGCGGGAATGGGTGGGTCAGGAGAGCGTGACGGTACGCTCCGGCAACGCCGGGGGCGTGGTGATCATCCTGGATGGACAGGAGCTGGGCGTCATGGGGGAGCCCGGCCAGGTCGTAGAACGCACATGGGTCTGGGAGGACGGCCGCGTGGTGGAGCAGGAGCCCACTGTAACCACGGAGGAGGGGACCGCCCTGGGCGGCGGTGTGGAGCCCATCGCCACGCCGACGCCGGTTCCCACGCCCACGCCGGCAGGCTAGAGGCACTCTGAGAAGCGCTGCGGAAACGCTGAGAGCGCAGGGACATAGCTTACGATGAAGGTGACGTCGGCCCCGCGGGGCCGACGTTTTGTGTCCTCCAGGCGTGGCGACCATAAGCGGGCACCGGCGGTAGGCATGGTGTCCAAAGTTTTCGATACTCAGGAAGGGCTCTCAAAGAGCCTGAAAGCTCTTACTTCGCGAGAGAGGTGCACGTGGCTAAGTTCTATCTGCTGACCCTGGGATGTCCGAAGAACACCGTGGATGGCGAAGCGATGGCCATGCTGCTCAAGCGTCAGGGATACAACGCGACCGTGAACCCAGAGGAGGCGGACATCCTCATCGTCAACACCTGCGGCTTCCTCCAGGTGGCTCGGGAGGAATCCATCGAGGCGCTGCGAGAGCTGGCACGGTTCAAACGCCGCGGCCAGCTCCTGATCGCCGCCGGATGCCTGCCCCAACGCGCCGCCGATGAGATCATCGCGAGCGTCCCCCAGGTAGACGGGCTATTGAGCACGCGGCGCTGGATGGAGATCGCGCAGCTCGTGGAAAGGCTGCGCGGGAGGGGCCGCCGTCTCCGAGAGCGCTATCACCTTCTGGGGGATCCCGAAGCCGAGATAGAGGGCGCATGGGAGCGCCCTCCGGTCGTCGGCGGCAGCGCATACCTGAAGATCAGCGACGGATGCGACGCGCCATGCGCTTTCTGCACGATCCCCAGCATCAAGGGGAGGATGAGGAGCCGGCCCCTGCCCGATCTGGTAGACGAGGCGTGCGCCCTGGTTGCCGCCGGCGCGCGGGAGATCGTGCTAGTAGCGCAAGACACGACCGCCTACGGTTGGGACCGCGGCGAGCGGGATGCCCTCCCGCAGCTGATACGCGCCATCGCGGAGCGAGCGCAGGGGCTACGGTGGCTCCGGCTCATGTACGCTTATCCGGGGCACATCACCGATGAACTGATCGAGGTGATGGCCCGTTACGAGTGCGTCGTGCACTATCTGGACATGCCGTTGCAGCATGCCCACCCGGATGTCTTGCGCCGTATGCGTCGCCCGGCCCTTCGGCATGCCCTGGAGCACATCGAGAAGCTCCGGAAGGCGATGCCGGATATCGCGCTGCGGACGACCTTCATCGTCGGTTATCCGGGCGAGACCGAGGCTGAGTTCCAGACGCTGTTGGACTTCGTGGCCGAGATGGAGTTCGACAAGGTGGGCGTGTTTGAGTTCAGCCCGGAGCCCGGCACCCCGGCCGCCGCGCTGCCCGATCAGGTGCCCGACGAGGTGAAGGCTGAGCGCCGCGCCCGGCTGATGGAGGTTCAACAACGCATCTCGTTGCGACGGAATCAGGCCCAGGTGGGGAGGATCCTGGACGTCCTCGTCGAAGGACACGACCAGGGCGTGAGCTATGGGCGCTCGTATCGGGACGCGCCCGAGGTGGATGGCCTCGTGCTGTTCCCCGGGGAGGCCCCCGTGGGAGAGATCATCCCCGTGCGCATCACGGGCGCCCTGGAATATGACCTGGAGGGAGAAAAAGCTCTTTAAGTCGAACAAGGGCACAGCGGCGCTGTGCCCTTATATCCTGTCAATGTTACCCGCGCCGCCCCGACGTCTTTGTCGTTATACCCAAAAAAGAAAAAGAAGTGGGCCCGCGTTTATCGGGCCCATCTTTTATCTGTTATATCCTTATCTAATCCCTCAGATCTGATGCTAGCGACCCGTCAGCCAGCCTAGCAAGCCACGATTCCTCCTGGGCAGCTCGCGCTGCAGGTTCGTCAATTGATCGGCGATGCGATCCAACGCCGATTCCACCGCCTGCATGCGAGCCTCCATCTTCGCGTGATGTGCGTCATCCCGGCGGCGCATCTCGGCCATCTCTCGCTCAAGCTCCAACATCCGGTCGCGCAGCTTGGTGTTCTCTTCCTTGATATTGAAGTTATCCTGCACGACGACCCCCATCAGCTCGCGGTTGGCCTGTTGGGCGTTCAAAATCGCCTGTTGGCCATCCGCGACGGTGTGCAATGTGTCGGCCAGGATGGAAATCGCAGGCGACAGCGATTGCAGGCTGCCCTCAGCAGCGACCAGCGACCGCGTCACCTCCTCCTTTCCATCCATGCGCCTTAACGCAGCCAGGCGACGTTCGACTTGCTGATAGGTGAAACCCTCAGCTAGGAGCCCCTTAATAGTTAATAATGTAGCCAAGTCCTCATCCGTATAACGGCGATGTGCGCCGTCCGTATCCCCAGAGCCTGCTGGCTCGCCCGCGTCGGGCGAGAGATATTCCGCGAACCGTTGTGACCAACGCCGTAACGTGGAGGTGGACACACCCAACCGTGCCGCGACTTCTGCTGGCCGGTGGAGAACTTGCTCGCTCATAGAGTCACTCCTGGTATTGTGAGTCTGGTATGAAATGTGCTATCATGCCGAGGGAATGACGCCGTCCTATTCTAAAATACGATAGTCAGCCTCGATGACATCCTCCGATGGTGGCTCCTGCGAACGGCGCGAACTCGACTCGAAGAGATCGAATTCATGCTCCGCGACCACCGAAGGAGGGCTCATCTCGATCAGAAGCCGGGCCGCGATGATCAGTGCGGCCAGATCATCGAGCTGTCCAAGTAAAGGGATCAGATCGGGTGCAACATCGATAGGCAACAATGTGTAAAACAATGCCAGGCCGGGGATCAGGATCTTCACGAGCAGCGGGACTCGCGGATCGCCGAGCAGACGCCACGCCAGGCGTAGCGTACGCCACATCTCGCTCCATATCCCAGGCGATACGCGTTTCCCCTTGTTCATGATATCATCCGCCCGCCATTCGTGATCCGTTCACGTAATCGCTCACGGGCCTGGCGATCCGAATCCATTATATGCGGATCAGGATGGTTTGGCAAGCCCGAGTTAATCGCGGTGATCCCCATAGGAGCTTGACCCATGCACTTCCTCACCGCAAAGATGTCGAGAGCGCAGAGCTCCTTTCAGTTTTCCTCCTCCCTCTGCGCTCTCCGCGACTCTGCGGTGAGATACATTGAGGCGACAGGGAGATTCGGATGCCTCGTCTGGAACAGAGCCTGATCGATCATCCGTCGGCTTTGCTACGCGCCATCGCGGAGCTGCGCGGCGTCTCTCTGAGCGCGCGGCATCCACGCGAGATGGCCTCTGAGCTGGCCTCGGCCCTGTCGGAGCCGGCTGAGGTCGCCCGGGCCTTGGACGATCTCTCGCCAGAGGCGATGGCGGCGCTGGAGGCGCTGGCCGCGGCAGGAGGCCATATCCAGGCCACCGTGTTCCAAAGGCAATACGGTGAGATCCGCCCCTTCGGCCCGGGACGCCTGGCCCGGGAACGCCCCTGGGAGAAGCCCACCGGCCCGGCCGAGGAGCTATGGTATCGGGGATGGATCTTCCGGGGATTCGTCGAGATCGACGGGGTGATGACCGAGGTGATCTTCATCCCGGATGAGATCCTGGGATTGCTGCCCCGGAAGTCCACAGCCGGGCCTGAATTAGTCGCGGCCCCAGGGCCCGCGCAGGCCATCGATCACGGCGACGCCATCGTTCAGGACGTCCTCACCCTCGTGGCGATGGCCCTGGTGGAGGGGATGCGCCGTCGTCGCGGCCGATGGCATACGGTGGATCTGGCCGCGCTGGTAGGACGATTTATAATTTCCGAGGAGCCCCCGCTGGATCCCGCGGGCTGCAGCCGTCTGGCCTTGATTCTGCACTTAGTGGAGCACCTGGGATGGATTCACGAAGAAGGCGGGCGTGCGAAGGTCCGAGCTGCCGCGATACGTCCGTGGCTGGAGGCGGATCGCGCGGCCCAGTGGAAGACCCTATGGCTTACCTGGCGTGATGATGAGACGTGGGATGACCTGCGTAAGATACCTGAACTCGTCTGCGAGGGGGGATGGCACGATGACCCCGTGGGCGCGCGCCGCCGACTGCTAGCCCAGCTGGCCCAGCTTCCCCCTGGGGAGTGGTACGCGCTGGACGACTGGGTCGCCGCCGTGAAGGCACTCGCGCCCGATTTCCTGCGCCCCGATGGGGATTACGATTCGTGGTATATCCGGTCGGCCGATGGCGGTGGGTATCTGAGGGGATTTGAGCACTGGGAGGACGTGGAAGGAAGGCTGATCCGTTATTTCGTGAGAGGCCCTCTGCACTGGTTCGGCCTCGTCGCACTGGATCCGGCCGGCGAGCGATTCGCCCTCACCGATGCCGGGCGGGCATTGGCCCAGGGGGAGGAGCCTCCCGTGACGACCTCTGGGGAGATCACCGTCACCCGGGATTTCGCCGTGTTGGTCCCGACGACGGTGCCCTGTTTCGATCGACTGCGGGTCGCTCGCTTCACCATGTGGGAGGCGTCTCCGAAGCCGGGGTCGGAGGAGCCGTTCCGGTATCGGATCACTCGCAGGGCGCTGCGCCGCGCAAGGGCCCAGGGCATCACCGTCGATCGAGTGTTGGCCTTCCTCCGAGACCGCGTAGGGGATTGGCTGCCGGAGAACGTGATTCGCGCCTTAGAACGCGTCTGAGAGGCATGGGAAGGGACCACTGATGGGACAAGACCTGTTGCAGGCCCTCACGATCTTAGGGGCGCTGATGCCCTTCGTCGTTATTCTCGCTATGGCGAACCTGAGCTTGCGCATGCCGGGCCTGCGCTGGCTGGCATACGGCATGGTGTTCGTGCTCAGCGGCGGGTTTTTGTTGATGGGAGCGGGCGGACTGGCCGCGACGCAGGTGAAATGGGCGCCGGGATACATGTTGGGACCCGGCCTGGAGGTCACGCCGAACTGGCTCAGCCTGGGGATATGGGGGATGATCACGGGAGTAGGCGCGCTGCTGGCGCTGACGCGCCCTGTGCGCGCGCTGGCCGGACGGATGCTCCCCGCTTTCGACCCGGATAATCCGCTCCACGCGATCAGCCTGAGCTTCGCGGCGTTTCTGGTGGGCCTGACCGCGATCCAACTGGCCCTACTGGGGGACCTGGAACACCTAGCCGATCGGGATATCCGCCTGGGGTTCGCCGAGATATGGGCGCAGGGCATCGGGTTGACGCTGGTCGGGCTGGTCGGGGTTGGTCTATGGACGCGCCGGAACCTTCGTGAAGTGGCACAACGCCTGGGCGTCACAAAAGTCACCGGGAAGGTGTTGCTGGTATCGGCGGTGAGCATCGCCGCGTTCATGGGGCTCGACCTAGCGTGGACGGGGGCGTGGGAGCGGCTGGATCCCCAGGGCCTGGACGTGGTGAGCCGCGTCTCCAAGATGCTCTTCGGGGATCTGATCAACCTGCCCGGGGCGTTATCCATCGGGATCACGGCCGCCATCAGCGAGGAGATCATCTATCGCGGCGCGTTGCAGCCGCGCTTCGGCCTGATGCTTACTGCGGCGCTTTTCGCCGTCTCGCATGTGCAATACGGCCTCTCCCCAGCCGCGGTGGAGGTGTTCATCATCGGACTGGCCCTGGGGGTGATCCGGCGACGCTATGGCCTGACCGCATGCATGTTGATCCATTTCGGCTACAACACGCTGAACCTGCTCTTGCTGCCGCCCAGGTAGGGGCGGGGCATCCTTGAGAACTCCGACGGTTATGAGCGCTGGCGCATTCGTTACGGAGAAGGCACATCTGGTGGCATCAACGCTACAGGATGCCCCGCCCCTACTTTGCTCTTTTGAGGGGCCTGATGTACAATTGAAACATGCGTTCTATCACGATATCCCGGCGTTGGGCATATCGGCATCGGAGGCATACGGGGTATGAGAGAAACGACCATCGCTCTGGTACAGATGGCTCCCGCGCTGGGCGAGCCGGAGAAGAATTTACGCCGCATGGCGGATTACATCGAGCGCATCTGCCTGGAGCAGCCGACGGACCTGATCCTCTTCCCCGAGCTGGTCATAACGGGCTATGAATTGGGGCCTCGATTTACGGAGATGGCCGAGCGCGTGCCAGGCCACGCGGTGAACTTCCTAGCTAAACCCGCTTCAGAGTTCGGGGTTCACATTGCCTTCGGGCTCGTCATCAAGGAGCGCGTAGAGAGCATCATCTACAACGGTGTCGTCCTGCTCGGCCCCGAGGGTGAGCTGGTGGGAGACTACCGCAAGGTGCACTTGAAGGGCGAGGAGAGGATGGCGTTCCGCCCTGGCTACCGCTATCCAGTGTTCGACCTCCCCTTTGGACGTGTGGGGCTGCTCATCGGGTGGGATCTGGCCTTCCCGGAGGCCGCACGCAGCCTGGTCCTGGACGGCGCTGAGCTCATCTGCGTGAGCGCGGCCTGGGAGGCGGCGCAGGCGGACGAATGGCGAGCCTACTGTTTCAGTCGGGCGTATGAGAACGCGACGTTCATCGCCGCCGTCGATCGAGTAGGCGAGGAACCCAGCTATCAATTCCTAGGGGAGAGCATGCTGGTGGGGCCGCGCGGCGAGGTATACACCCGTTTAGAGGGAAACACGGAAGGCTACGCGGTGGCCAAGATCGACCTGGATAACGTCCGCACGGCTCGCGAGGAATCCCAGATCATCCAATGCCGTCAGCCCCAGACCTACCGCAACCTGGTGAAGAAGTACTGAGAACATTGAGAAAATCACCGCCGAGGCGCAGAGATTGGACTTTGGACAATCTTTCTCTTCTAACCGCAAAGGGCGCGAAGGACGCAAAGGCGATTCAAAATTAAACCATTTTGAAAACCTTAGCGCTCCTTGCGTTCTTTGCGGTTCCTCACGGTGTTGTTTTCAGAGCGCTCATGTCTGAGGCATGGAATATCCCGGAAAGCTGGCAACGAGCGGCGGAGAGAATCCTGCGTGATGACCGGCCCGTACGCGTGATGGCCGTCGGGATGCCGGACGCGGGCAAGACGACCTTCTGTGCCTTCCTGGCCGAGGAGCTGCGACGTGCCGATCGCGCCGTGGGCGTGGTGGACGCCGATGTGGGACAATCCAGCCTGGGCGTTCCCGGCACCATCTCCGCTGGTCGGGTCACCCAGCCTATTCAGCGCCTCAGCGAGGTCCCCTTCCAGATGGGCTACTTCGTCGGAGACGTATCCCCCACCGGCCATATGCTGGCCTGTCTGACGGGTGCCCGCCTCCTCGCCGACCGACTTCGGGCGCAGGGGGTCCAGGCGATCATCATCGACACCAGCGGGCTGGTAAAGGGGCCCTCCGGACATGAATTGAAGCAGCGTAAGGCCGATCTGCTCCGCCCCACGCATATCGTGCTCATCCGAAAGGAGGGGGAGCTGGAAAGCCTGGCGCGACTGTGGCGTGACCGCCAGAGCTTCGCGCTCATTGAGCTGCCACCCTCGCCGGCCGCGCAGACGCGCTCGCCCCAGGAACGTCGAGCGCGTCGGGCTGCCCGCTTTCGATCCTTCTTTCGGGCCGCGCGCCCCATCACGCTGGATCTGAGCCGGGTGCGATTGAGGAGCACCCGTCTGGCATTGGGGAGGCCGCTGGATGCGGACACACGAGGCCGCCTGGCGGAGATCCTGCAACAGGAAGTGCTCCACGCTCAGGAGGATACGGAAGGATGGACCATCGTGACCCCCGGTTGGTTATCTCGACCATTTCTGATGGAAGCGGCGAGGCAATTGGGCGTCAATGCCATCCACTGCATCCCTTCCTTCCGGCTGGGGGGCGTGCTCTGCGGGCTGCACGATAATCGCGGCCGCCTCATCGATGTCGGGTTACTCCAGAGCATTGACTTCGACCACGGCCGCGCCATCGTGCTGGCACCCAGGGCCGAGCCCTCACAGGTGCATACGCTGGAGCTCGGGAGGGTGCGACTGGCGCCCGACGGTACAGAGCTTGATCGATTACGGCCGGGGGATTTATAGGGGATATGTAGTGCGTATTGCGTAATGCGTAGTGCGTAATGAGTGTCGCGTCACATCTCAAATCATTAGGAGAGGAGCCATGCGTCTCGTTGATTTGCGGTCGGATACCATCACAAAGCCGACGCCGGCTATGCGCCGGGCCATGGCCGAGGCCGAGGTCGGTGATGATGTCTTCGGTGAGGATCCCACCGTCAATCGGTTGGAGGAGATGGCCGCCGAGCGGCTGGGGAAAGAGGCGGCGATGTTCGTCGCCAGCGGCACCATGGGCAATCTGGTCAGTCTGCTCGCCCAATGCAACCGCGGCGACGAGGTCATCCTGGGGGATATGTGTCACACGTTTCTCTACGAGCAGGGAGGTATAGCCGCGCTGGGCGGCATCCATCCGCGACCGATCCCCAACCAGCCGGATGGCACGCTGGAGCTACAGCAGATCGAGATGGCTATCCGGCCAGATAACGTCCATTTCCCGCGCACGCGACTCATCGCGCTGGAGAACACGCACAATCGCTGCTACGGGGCCCCTTTGACCGTGGAGTACATGCACGCCGTGGGGGAGCTGGCGCGGCGTCACGGGCTGAAGGTCCATGTGGATGGTGCGCGCATCTTCAACGCCGCCATCGCCCTGAACGTGGACGTACGGGATCTGGTCGCCGATGCGGATTCCGTGACGTTCTGCCTGAGCAAGGGACTGGCGGCGCCGGTGGGTTCCATCGTATGCGGCACGCGTGAGTTCATCGCCGAGGCACGGCGAGCCCGCAAGGTGGTCGGGGGCGGGATGCGCCAAGCTGGGGTGCTGGCCGCGGCCGGCATCGTGGCGCTGACGGAGATGGTGGATCGGCTGGCGGAGGATCACGCCAACGCTCGACGGTTGGCCGAAGGTCTGGCGAATATCAAAGGGATCTCCATCGACCCCGGCCAGGTGAAGACCAACATCGTCTACTTCGAGGTCACCCACGAGACGATGACGCCTCAAGAGTTGGTCGAGCGGCTCAACGCCGAGGGTGTGCGGATGCTCGCCATAGGGCCGCGTCGGATCCGGGCCGTGACCAATTATCACGTCAGCGCGGAGGATATCGAATATGCCTTGAGCGTCTTCTCCAAGGTGCTCGGTTGATCGATACATACGGCGTATTGGTCCTTCCCAGCTTCCCAACGCAGATGGAGCGGCAGAACAAAGCGCTTTTGTGTCGATTCAGTTGGTCTCCTGACAGGCCGGACAGGCGCTGGTCAGGAGACCAACACCATGCTTATCGGGTTGAAGCCACTGTTACCCAAGAAGGAGCATGACCAACACAGATATGAGGGGCAGCAGATAGCAGATAGCAGTTAGCTGATAGTCTTAGCTCTGCGATATACTGCGATCGTTAGTTCGCTTCCTCCAAGGGGCGAGAGGTTGGCCTTCTACTCGCAGACCCGCTACTCGCCTACTCGCTCGTATCCTCGTGCGGATCGCTTGAAACAGCCGATAGC
>DUEN01000076.1 GCA_011176545.1 Caldilineae bacterium
ATCTTTGTCGATGAGACCAACGCGGCGCTGGATGCGCTTCATATTATGGAGGGACGGCGGGACTCCCCCTTCGGCGTCGGCTGGTTCGAGACCCCCTCGCTCTACGCGTATTACCTGGTGGTGCTGTTCCGCACCTTAGGCACCACGTTCATCGCCCTGAAGGCGGCCTCGCTGATCCCCGCCATCCTCACCGTCGCCGCACTGTATCCACTGGCCCGGCTGATGTTCGGCCCGGCGGTGGCGCTGGCCAGCACGGCCCTCCTGGCCTTTGCCCGATGGCACCTCACTATGAGCCGCTGGGGATGGAACGAGCTGGGGCCGCCCCTGTTTCAGCTCCTGGCGACGTATTTCCTCATCCGGGGCACGCGGGAGCGGCATGGGAGGGACTTCGCCCTGGCCGGGCTGTTCCTGGGGCTTGGCATGTACACGTATCTGGCATCCAGATTAGTGGTGCTCGTCATCGTAGCTTATCTTGCCTACCGGATCCTGTTCGAGCGGGGCTTCCTGCGACGAACCTGGCGCGGGCTGATCCTCTTCCTTCTGATATATGGGGTCACCTTCGCCCCGCTGGCGGAGACTTATGCGCGAAACCCGTTCACCTTCCTGAACCGATCGCGACAGGTGAGCATCGCGCGGGATATCGAGCGCGCGGGCGGCGACCTGATGGCCTTGGTTCAGCCCTGGAAGTGGCGAGAGAGGGATCAGGCGCGCATCGCCTGGCGGGTTCTGCGGCGTAACCTGATGGCCCATGTCAAGATGTTTCACCTGCGCGGGGATCACAACCCGCGGCATAACCTGCCTGGGGAGCCCATGTTGGACCCCGTGACGGGGGTCCTGTTCGTTTTGGGATTGGGGTACGCGCTCTGTCGGCTCGATGATCATCGTCAGGCGCTGTTGGTGTTTTGGATCCCCATCACGCTGTTGGGGGGCATCCTCTCCACCGCGGGGGAGGCGCCCCAGGGATATCGCACGTTGGGTGTGGTGCCCGCGGTGGCGCTGCTGGCGGGCGATGCCCTGGTGGGGATCGCTTGGAGCTGGGCGCGGGTTTTGCCTCGAACGCTCCGACTGGCGCCGGCCGCGTTCGCCGTCGGCGTGTTATGTATCGCGGGTTGGATCAACATACGGGTGTACTTCGGCCCCCAGGCGAGGGATGCGCGTGTGTGGGGCGCGTTCTCCCCAATCGAGACGGCCGTGGCCCGTGAGGTGGCGGCCAAGCCGCCCGAGCAGCGGTTGTACCTCTCGCCCCGGCTGTACTACTTCTCGCCGCTGCGCTATATCACGTACCGCCCGCCCTGGGAGGGCGGTGGCGGGGTGGATCATCCACCCTATCGGGTAATCCACCCGGCGGAGGATCTGCCCCTGTCCGATGAGAACGGCACCGATGCCTTATTGCTTCTGGACGCCCATTACGTGGACCTGCTGGAGCTGTTCACGCGGTTCTATCCGGGGATCGAGGCCGTGATGCGCCGCGGCCCCCAGGGACAGCCATTGTACCTGAGCGTGACGGTGCCCGGGGAGGAGATCGCCGCGTTACAGGGGCTGACGGGGCGCTTCTTCCTGAAAGATGGGCGGGTGGTCACGGCGCGCACGGGTTTGGATATCCTATGGGGGCCAGGCGGTCCGGCCGATGGTGAGGTGCCGGAGTACGCCGAGTGGACGGGGAGCCTGGCGATACGTCGCACGGGGGTGTATGATTTCCACGAGAGGGGCGGCCTGTGGATCGAGGTGGATGGTCGACCGTGGGAGGGGCCGCGCGTGTTGGGTAAGGGGTTGCACAGGGTGCGCATCGTGCAGGAAGATCCAGGGAAGATGGGGGTAGCGCGGCTGCTTTGGACGCCGCCTGATCGACCTACTGAGCCCGTGCCCAGGGAGGTCCTGTTCGATGTCCAGCCGTGGGATCGCGGGCTGCTCGGCACCTACTTCCAGGGCGATCGCTGGGAGGGGCCACCCGTGTTCCAGCAGGTGACCCCGATCGTGTTGTTCGCCTGGCCGGATCCCGAGCCGTGGTTTGGGCCGTTCAGCGCCCGTTTTGAGGGGGAGATCGAGGCCCCCGTGGATGGGATGTACTTCTTCAGCGTGAACGCGGACGACGGGCTGCGCGTGTGGCTGGATGGCCGGTTGATCGGCGAGGGGATCAACCCCGTCGGGGTGAACATCGTGGAGGCGACGGTGCCCTTGAGCGCCGGGCGGCACGCCATTCGCATCGACTACTATCAGGAGGGTGGGGGCAAGGCGTTGGAGCTGTGGTGGGCGCCACCGGGGCGACCGCGCCAGGTGGTGCCGCCATCGGCGCTGTATCCAGCCGTTGATCAACTTTCCGAGGTGAGGAGTACGCCGTGAGCACACAAGTCATCGCTCCTCCCTGGCCGGGACGCTGGTTGCGTGGGGTGATCCTGCTCGCGCTGATCGGGCTGGCCGCGGCCGCGCAGTGGATCCTGTCCCATCGCGGCCTGCCTTCCGGCGTGGCGTCCTGGCCCATCCTGGAGCGGCTCAACGCGCATCCCGGGCTGGTTGGCCTAGCGCTCTACGCGCTCGCCCTGGCCCTCTTCCTGGTGATCCTCTCCGATCCGTCCGTCGAGGCGGTCGGCGGGCTGGCTGTGACATCCACCTGGCGAGAGGGCCTCGTCGTGCTGGCCGTGCTGGCCCTCGCGGCCTGGGCCCGCCTGTATCGGATTCACGAGATGCCGCCTGGCCTGTGGCTGGATGAGACGGATATCGCCCGCCAGGCGCTGGAGATCGTCAACGGGGCTCGGCCGCGGCCGTGGCATGTCGCTCGCCTGGAAGTCCCCTGGGCGTATCACTACTACGTGGCCTTGTTCTACTGGCTGCTCGGCCCCGGCTATCTGACCGTCAAGCTGCCTGCCATCGTGAGCAGCGTGCTGGTGGTGATCCCGCTTTACCTGCTGGCGCGTGAGATGGTGCGCCCCTCAGTCGCCGCCGCGGTCATCGCCCTCTACGCGACGTCGCGCTGGGGGATCAACGTGGCCCGGTGGGGGCACGTCAACGCGTTGACGCCCTTCTTCGCCTGTCTCGTGTTGTGGCTGGTGTGGCGGGGGCTCCACACCGGCCGATGGGGGTATTGGATCGGCGGCGGTATCGCCATGGGGCTCAGCCAGTACACATATCAGGGCGCGCGGGCGATCCCTGTCATCGTAGCACTCTTCATCATCTGGCGGGCCCTGTTCCCCCGAGGATATCTTCGCCGTTACACGCGTCAGATCATCGCCCTCTATGTCGCCGCCTTTTTGGTCTACGCGCCGCTGGGGTGGACCTACCTGAACGATCCGCTGCTGTTCATAGAGCGGGGACGCGGCGTCTCCGTGTTCAATCCGTTGTACACTTTGGAGCCCGGGAAGGCTATCTGGCACAACATACTGGCCTATGCCCAGGCGTTCCATTATCGAGGCGATATAAACCCGCGGCACAACCTGGTGGGCGCGCCGCAGCTTGAGGAGATCACGGCGGTTTTGCTGATCTTGGGGCTGGCGTATGCCGTGACCCGCTGGCGTCGGCCGAGTTCTGTTTTATTGCTCATCTGGTGCGCCGTGTTCCTGATCGCGGGCGTGCTGACCCAGGGGGCCCCCAACACGTTCCGTATTTACGGGATCTTGCCGGCCTTTCTCCTGCTGTGCGGGCTGGCCCTAGACGTGCTCTGGAGCGCCTGGGAGCGGATCGACTGGCTTTCCGCCGAGCATCTCGGCACGGCCGTATTGATCGCCACCGTGGCGTGGGCTGGCCTGGACGATGTGACGACCTATTTCAGCCAACAGGGATGGCAGCCAACGGCCTGGTCGGAGTTCAACGTCTCGCAAACCCGGGCGGGTCAGTTTCTACAACGGGTGACGGGCGACGCGCCCGAGCGCTGGCATGTGTACCTGAGCCGGGCGTTCTACGGGTTCTCCCCCATTGATGTCATCAATCCGGACCTGGCTACGGAGCGCCTGATCCTGCCCGATCATGTGCCGTTGCCTCCGGACAGGGTTGGTGATACGATCTACATCGTCGATCCGTATCTGGAGCCGGCCTTGGACCTCCTGCAGCGATACTACCCTGAGTCATGGCGGGAAGTGGTGCGCGACCCCAGGGGGAATCGGTTGTTCATCGCCCTGGTTATCCCGGGTGAGGCCACCGCCCGGCGGGGCCTGCGGGCCAAGTACTGGCAGGGCACGCTGATGGCTGGTCCGCCAGCGGCGGATGTGCCGGTCGTGGATCCGTGGCGTGCGCCGCCGAAGATCGCGTCGGTATCGGCGCCCTACGCGTTGCGCCTGATCGGCGGGCTGCGACTGACGGAGGCCGGGCCTTATCGGTTCCGCCTGATGCCTTCGTCGGGCATGGCTCTGCTCTATCTAAACGATATCAAGATCGTCTCGACGCCTGGTGATGGAAAACCCTCGCCGGAGAGCGCTCCGGTGTGGCTGCCTCAGGGGGTGATCCTGTTCCGCCTGGATCGCATCGTGTCGGAGGGCGCTTCGCCGCAGCCGGTGAGGGTAGAGTGGATGCCGCCGGGAGCCGAGGGATGGGAGCCGTTGCCGCTGGATCGGGTGTTGCCCGTTATCCCGCCGCCAGGAGGGCTCATCGCCGCCTATTATGAGGGCGATCGCTTCACGGGAGAGCCGGTGCGAGTGGCCCTGGATCCGTTGCTGTTAGAGGATAACGCGGGGCAGTTGGCCACCTACGCGGTGCGCTGGCTGGGGAAGATGGAAGCCGAGCGCGGTGAGCACGGGTTCCGTCTCTCCTCAGACGACGGCTCGCGGCTGTACGTCAACAACCAGCTCCTCGTTGATCTGTGGGGATTGCATGGGCCGCAAGACAAGGAGGGATCGCTCCTCCTGAGCGCGGGGCGTGTGCCCCTGGAGCTGCGATACTTCGACTATGGGGGATCAAACATTTTGGAGGCGGAGTGGCGGCCGCCGGGTGAGGATTGGAAGCCCCTGCGTTACGCCATGTTGCGCTGGGATTCGGACGATGTGAAACAGGCTTTGACGCCCCTGCCGAGCTCCAGCGCGATCGGCATCCCAACCTTCTCCGCTCAGGGCGCAGCGTTGGGACTTCTCCCTCCAGTGCGCGTGTTGGCGCGGGATCAGCGATGGCCGCATCCCCAGCGGGATGAGAACTTCCATAACCGCCTGTTGAAGATCAAGGACGATGTGTTCGACCAGGGGATCGGCGCGTTCGGCCCCACGGAGATCGCCTTCGACCTGCGAGGCCAGTACGCGCGGCTGAGCGGCGCGGTGGGCGTGGATCGCGATACGACCGGTGATCACGTCGCCTGGTTCCAGATCGAACTGGATGGCCGCGTGATCTGGGACAGCGGCCCGCGATACTCGTTCGATCCGGCGCTGCCGTTCGATCTCGACGTCAGCGGGGGCGGCACGTTGGTGTTGCGCACGCATGAAGGCGCCCCCGGGGCATCCCATGACGCGGTGGATTGGGTGAACCTGCGGCTGGTGGCGCGGTAAAAGCGGGGAGCGTGGAGCGAGGAGCGTAAAGCGATGAGGGGGCGGGTCTGGCGCATGGAGCGGTGGGGTCGGCTTGGGATGGCCCTCGCGGGGTTGGTCCTGGCCTACCTGGGGCAGACGGCGTTGGAGGCGGATCACCTGGGCGTCGGCCTGGGCTGGTACGCTCTGGCGCTGGCCGCCTGGATCCTCGCGTTCGCCGACTCGGAGTGGCTGAGGGATGACGTGGCGCCTCCGCTGCGTCCTCTGCCGCGGCGCCTGGAGCTGGCTCTGTTCGCGGCGGTCCTGCTCATCGGGCTGATCCTGCGCGTGTACCGCCTGCGCGATATCCCCTGGGGGCTGAGCATCGACGGCTCCGCCAACGCTCTGAAGGCTCTGGACATCCTACGCGGCGCGCCTTATGAGCCCCTATATCTGAGCCGGGAGACGATGTACCACTATTTCATGGCCGCGTTCTTTCGGCTGCTCGGTCCTAACCTGATCGCGCTTCGGCTGACCTCCGTCTTCTTCGGCATGTTAGGGCTTGTCGCCTTTTACCTCCTTACCCGGGAGATGTTCGACGCCCGGCTGGCCCTCATCGCCACGTTCCTCTTCGCCACCTCGGTGTATCACATCACCTACAGCCGCTCCGGCTGGCGGGCCATCCAGGTACCCGTCTTCGAGTTCGCCGCCTTCTATTGCGTTCTGAAGGCGATGCGCAGTGATCCCTCCAGGACGCGTGTGCTGGTGGGATGGTGGGCCCTGGCCGGCGTGATGGTGGGCCTGGGCCTGAACACCTATGAGCCCTTCCGGTTGGTCGTCATCGCCCTGGGGCTGTGGATCCTCAGCCAGGTGCCGCGGCGCGGCTTCCTGGCCCGTCACTGGCGGGGGCTCATCGCCTTCGCGATCTGCTCCGTGGTCTTCTTCGGCCCGCTGGGATGGTATGCCGTCACGCATTGGGCTGAGTTCAACGCGCGCGCCCGAGCGGTCTTCATCGGACAGCGTATACGTCAGGCCAGGAGCCTGGAGCCGCTGTGGGAGAATGTGCGTAACCTCCTGTTGACGTACAATTACCAGGCTATGGGGGACTTTTTCGATAACAACCGGCCCTTGCTGGAGCGGATCGAGGCCATCCTCTACGTGGGCGGCCTGGGCGTCCTGTTGGGCCATCTCCATCGCTCACGCCCGCGGCTGTTGCTAGGGTGGTTCCTCCTGGCGTTGTTGCCTGGCGTCTTCTCCTGGCCCAACGCGCAGCGGCTCATCGCGGCCACGCCGCTTGCCATCCTATTCGGAGGGCTGTTCCTGTACGCCATCTGGGTGCTCTTGGACGAGATCGCGGGCGAGCTCGTGATGTACCCCGTGCTGGCGGCCGTGGGGATTGTCTCGCTCGTCTGGACGTACCAGGTCTATCTGGGGCCGAACCGGCGCATCGTGTGGGGGTATGAGCCGGAGCGTCTGGCCGTAGCCTTGTATCTCAAGCCCATCGGCGAGACCGACACGGTGCTGGTCGAGGAACGGTTCAATCAGGGGCAGGTCGATTTCATCAATTACATCCCCGGCAGCGATCCGTTCATCCATCGCTTTCCGACGTTCGATCTCCGACGAGATGTGCCGCTGCGGCGCCCGATCGATCGGCCGGTCACGATAGTGTTAGAGGAGCGTCCTGAGCATCGGACGCTGATCACGGTCTTGAGGACGCTTTACCCTGATTTGAGGGTGGAGACGATCCGCGATGGCTACGGGCGGGCAGTGGCGCTGGCCGTGCACATCCCGTACGAATCGATCACGGCGGCCTGGGGGCTCCGGGCGCGTTACTTCGCCGACGATGGGTGGCAGGAGCTCCTCATGGAGCGAGTCGAGCCCGACATGCCGCTCGTCCCTCCTCCAGACGCGCGATCGGCCGAGTGGCGTGGATTCCTGTGGGTAGATCGCCTAGGCGAGTATGAATTCCAGATCTCCGGGGGGCAGGCGCAACTGGAGATCGATGGCCGGGCCGTCGGGCAGGATGGGGGAAGCGGCAGGATCTTTTTAACCCGCGGCTTCCACCCGCTACGGCTACGGGCCGTCCTCACCGGGGCCTCGCCGGGATATGAGTTGATCTGGCGAGAAGGGAGGGGGTCATACGAGCTGATCCCGCGCGAGCATCTGTTCGCCGTGGAGTCCCCGGATCCCAGTCTGACGGGGCGGCCCACCCGGGGCGAGCCATGGGCCTGGCAGGAGGTCTGGACGGTCGGCGGGAACGGGCGCGCTCCGGGGCAATTCTTCCGCCCGATGAACATCGCGATCGACTCAGAGGGGTTCGTCTACGTGGCGGATGCCGATAATCGGCGCATTCAGAAGTTGCGCGCGTCGGATGGGAGCTTCGTCGCCGAGTGGGGACGGCTGGGCACCGCGCCGGGCGAGCTGGAGCATGAGATGGGGCTGGCCCTGGGGCCGGGAGGCGTCCTCTACGTCAGCGATCGCTGGAACGATCGGGTCCAGGCGTGGTCCACCGATGGGGAATTCCTCGGTGTGGTCGTGCCTCGAGGGTTGGTGGCGTCCCCGCGGGCGATCGTGGTATTGCCCGATAGCGATTTGCTCGTGGCGTCGGCGGGGCATCGGCAGATACGACGGTTCGCCCCGGATGGGACGCTCAAGGCCGCATGGGGACAACCGGGTGCCGGCCCCGGCCAGTTCATCGAGCCGGTGGGGCTGGCCTACGACGCGGCGCGCGGCCTCGTCTATGTGACCGACGCGCGCAAGCATACCGTCCAGCAATACACCCTCGATGGCGAGTTCCTGGCCGAGTGGCTGGTGCCCGGGGTGACGTGGGAATCGTACGCCGCCGTCGGTCCCGAAGGGAGGCTTTACGTCACCGCCCCTGATGAGAACACAGTGTACATCTTCGACGCGAATGGGACCATGCTGATATGGGGGAGCGAGACCACGGGGTTCATCCCCTTCAGGCGGCCGCTCAATCATCCCATGGGCCTGGCCTTCGATGAAAACGGGGATCTCTATCTCACGAACACATGGGCCGATCAGGTGATGCGCTTTCGGCGGGTCCCGGTGGAACGATGGGAGGCCCTGTCCGATGAAGCGGTGGGGGGCATGGCCGGCGGGCGCCGCGCCGTGCCCTTCGAGCCGCGCTTCGTCTATCGGGGTAATACGGAGAGCCGCGTTTGGGAGGCCGCGGTGGGGACCGTGACCGTCACCGGGGGCGAGCTTTCCGTGCGGGTGGCCGCCGTGCCTGGTTACCACGCGGTGTATGATTACCTTCGGCTGGTCAGCCAGGACGGCCGCGAGTATCGCTTCGAGGCGGAGGATACGACGATCACCACGGGGGACACGTTCAGCCTGCGGCCTGGGCTGGATGACCACTGGTGGCTGCAGGCGTACGAGCCGTTCAGCGGCGGATATGGCCTGGTGGCCGAGGACCCGGAGACGGTGCCCGTGTTGGAGACGACCGTGCGTTTGCCCGATGGCACGTATCAGATGTTCCTGGGGACGTTTACGGGGGATCCTGCCAATGGCCCATTTGCCATCACACTCGATTTCTGAGCGTAGGGAGGTGCGTGCTGCCTTGACGCGACCGCGCGCTTCGTCGGTTTGGATGGAGAAGGAGGCCGCCCGCCGCCTGGTGGGGACGCTCCTGGCATTGGGCTTGGCCATCTGGGGGCAGCATATCTTGCTGGATCAGGGAGTCCGTCGCGATGGCGCGCTGCTCTTCATCGTGGCGGGCGTGATCTTCGCCCTCAGCGCGCTGCCGTTGCCCCGATGGCCGGAACTGCCCAGGCGAATTCCCTGGCCGCGGTGGGGCCAGGTGGTGACGGGGCTGGGCCTGGCGTTGGCGCTTATCAGCACCGCCCTCTTCTGGCGCGATGAGCATAGCCCGATCGGCCTGCGGCTGTGGCTGTTGGCTATGCCGCTGTACCTCGTGGGCACCTGGGCGGAGGAAAGCCTTGGGAGGGAAGGAGATCAAGGGTTGCGGGCCGCGATACGCCGGCTGCGCGGCTGGCTGATCTCGCATCGATGGGAGCTTTTCTGGCTAGCCGTGATCTTGATCCTGGCGGCGGTACCCCGGTTCCTCCGACTCGATACCATCCCCAACGGCTGCCAGTCCGACGAGTGCAACAACGGCCTGGACGCGCTGCGATGGCTGCGCGGCGCGCCCTACAGCGTTTACGTCGGCACCAACGAGGGGCAGGCGACCTTCTTCACCTACCTGCTGGCGTTCTCCTTCAAACTGTTCGGCCCGGGCGTCGTGCAGATGCGCGCTGTCTCCGCGACCATCGGCGTGCTCACGGTCCTGGCGTTTTACCTGCTGGCTCGCGACCTCTTCGGCCCCACCATCGCGCTGGCGGCGGCTGGCCTCCTGGCTGGGGCTCGTTGGCACATCACATTCAGCCGCATCATCTACGAGCTGATCCTGGTGCCGTTGTTCGAGGCGCTGCTGCTCTACTTCCTGCTGCGGGCGCTGCGCCACGGCCGCCGGCGTGACTGGGCGTTGGCGGGGCTCCTGCTGGGCGGCGGAATGCACACATATACGGCCTGGCGCGTGGTGCCCTTCTTCATCGCCGTCTTCCTGACTTATTGGGTGATCACACACCGTGGCCGCTGGCGGCGGGATCTGGAAGGGATCGGGCTGTTGGTCGGCGGCGCGTACGTCGTCCTAGTGCCGTTGGGGGTCTATATCATCCGCCACTGGAACGCGTTCATCAGTCGGGTCCGTCACATCTCCGTGTTCAACGATGTCGCCCGAGTGGGCTCCTATGAGCCGATCTGGAGCAACCTGCGCAAGACGTTATGGATGTTCAACTATCAAGGCGACTTCGCGGCCTTGAAC
Organism: Caldilineae bacterium; assembly: GCA_011176545.1. Taxonomy (GTDB): domain Bacteria; phylum Chloroflexota; class Anaerolineae; order DUEN01; family DUEN01; genus DUEN01. The sequence continues at coordinate 10,261 of DUEN01000076.1, forward strand.
AACCTGCCGGGCGCCCCGCTCCTCCCCTTCGACGCGCGATCTCCCCAGGCCTTCATGACCCATGTGCCCGGGGCGTGGCTGTTGGCCTCGCTGGTGGGCGCGCTGTTCATCCTGGGAGTGGCCTATGCCCTGCGCCACCTGAACCATCCTCTGCCCTTCCTGCTTATCTCCGGGTTCATCATCGTGGGGAGCGTGGCCGTCCTCTCCGTGGCCCATGAGGCCCCTACGGCCCGTCGCCCGATCGGGCTGATCCCGCTCATCTTCCTGTTGGTGGCGCTGGTGCTCGATCGGATGGCGCTTCTGTATCGATGGGCGCTGCGCGGCCACGGCCGTGAGTGGGCGCGTGCCTTTCTGATTATCTTGGTGGCGGGCGTTTACCTGGGCGGCGTGGACACGTATTTCAACGTCCAGGCGCGGCATGAGTCGGTTTACATCGCCTATAGCGGCATCGAGGCCGCGGTGGGGCGGTATATCCGCACGCTGCCGCCGGAGACGCGCATCTATCTCGTCCCGGCCTTCCAACATCATTCGGCCGTGAAGTTCATCAGCGGCAGGTCCGACACGCGGCTGCTGAACCTCGTCCGGGACCTGCCGATGCGCGAGGATCCCGGCGGCGATGTCGTGTACATCATGGAGGCGGTGGACGCACGACTGATCCCTCTATTCCGCCAGGTTTATCCCCTGGGCGAGGTGTACGAGCATCGGGATCCATATGGCCGGCTGTACTTCATCGCCTACTGGGTGCCGCGGGAGCAGGTGAACGCCGCGCGCGGCCTGGCGGCCACCTATTTCGAGGGCGATGCGGGCGAGGCCGGGCCGGTCGTCCTGCAGCGCCGCGATGGGCCGCTGGACTTCGATTTCGCGGCTGATCCTCCGGCGCCCGCGCCGTTCAGCGCGCGGTGGGAGGGGAGCCTGCTGACCTCGGGATTCGGCCCGTTCCGGTTCGAGGCGGAGCTCGAGGCCGGCGCCACCTTGACGATGACCGTGGCCGATCAGGTGGTCATCGACACGACGCGGGGACAGCGAGCGGGCCAGATCACGTTGGTGGCCGGATTCCACAACCTGGAGATGCAGTATCGCTCCGGCCCGCGGCTGGGCCGATTGACCGTGTATTGGTCGGGGCCGGGGGTGGATCGGCAGCCCATCCCATTGGAGGCGCTCTATAGCGTCCCGGCGCCGCGTAACGGGCTCATCGGCTACTACTATCCGACCCTGGACTGGTCGGGCCCACCCGCGCTGATCGAGAAGGATCTGCTAGTGTTGCCCAACAACGTCCTGGGCGAGCGATTCAGCATCCTCTGGCGCGGGAAGATCGCCGCGCCGCGCCCCGGCGTCTACGTGTTCGGCACCCGCTCCGATGACGGTTCGTACGTCTACATCGACGGGCAGTTGGTGGTGGATAACGGCGGGCACCATGGCGCCCAGTATCGGGAGGGGCGCATCGAGCTATCGCAGGGCTTCCATGACATCGAGGTCCGTTATTTCCAGGATGGTGGAAGCCGGGAGATGCAACTGTGGTGGATGCCGCCGGGTGGAACCAAAGAGCTGGTGCCGCCGGAGTATCTCTTCCCGGTGGAGGGTGAGGCCCTGCCGGAGGACCTGACGCTGCCGCCACCGCCGAAGCCAAAGCCCCCCGCCGGGCTGCAGCCTCCGGTAGAGGCTCCCGCTCCGCCAACGCCCGGCGAAGGGGTTCCCTCCGCGCCCGTCGTCACGGTGACCCCGCTGTGGGCGGTGGGGAGCTGCGGGAGCGATCTGGGCCAGTTCCTGCAGCCGCGTGGCCTCGCCGTGGACCAGACAGGGCGTGTCTTCGTGGCGGACGCGGGGAACCATCGCGTCGTGCGGCTGAGCCCAGAGGGCGAGCCGGAGCTGGCCTTCGGCAGCCAGGGTGAGGGCGACGGCCAATTCCTGGAGCCCTTCGATCTGGTAGTGGAGCCGGATGGGAACGTGGTCGTCCTGGACGCCACGGCGCAACGCCTGCAGCGCTTCACCTCTGACGGGCAATTCCTGGCCTCGTTCGGGAGGGAGCTGGCGATGTATCGGCCGCGCGGCTTGGGCATCGACTCCAAGGGGAATCTGTATGTGGCCGATACGGGCGGCGTGCGCCTGCTGCGCCTGTCGCCGGAGGGCGTCGTGTTGCAGCAGTGGGGTGGTCGCGGGGCCGAGATCGGCGCGGGCCAGCCGGTGGACGCCGCGGTAGGGCCGGATGGGGCTGCGTATCTCGTCGAGGCGGAGACGGGGCTGCTATGGCGCCTGGCGCCGGATGGCGATGTGAGAAGCTGGACGGCGATCAAGCGGGCCAGCACGCTCGATGGCCCCCATCTGGCCATAGGACCCAGCGGATTGATCTATGTGACCGATCCGGAGCTTTGGCGGGTGATGGTGTATGATCCGGGCGGCGTGCCGGTGGCGCAGTTCGGGGAGAGCGGCATGGGACCCGGACAGTTCCTGAAGCCTGTCGGATTGGCCGTGGGGCCGGATGGCCGCATCTACGTCGCCGATAGCCAGGCGTGTCGGGTGCAGGCCTTCGCGGCGTTGGAGGCCGCGGCCGCGATAGGCGGTGAATAACTCAAGGAGTGCGCGATGCTCGGCTGGATCGACATACACACGCACATCGGTCGATTGCTACGCGACCGAGAGCCGTTGACGGTGGACGACCTGTTGCGCTGGATGGACGCTCAGGGCATCGAGCGCGCCGTGATCATGGCAGTGGAATCGCCGGAGGAGGTGGACTTCTATGTGACGACCGAGCAGGTGCTGGCCACGTGTGCCGCTCATCCGGATCGGTTGATCCCCTTTTGCGCCGTTGACCCGCGACATCGTTATCCTGGCGAGTTCGAGCCGTTGCCTATCCTACGGGAGTACGCGGATCGAGGATGCCGCGGCGTCGGGGAGGTGTTAGCTGGCGTGCCTGTGGACGACCCGCTTATGCAGGCGATCTATGCCGCCTGCGCCGAGTTGGGGCTGCCCATCACGCTGCACATGGATGACTACATCCTGCGCGATGGGATCGGCCTTCCCGGCCTGGAGCGGATGTTGCGGGAGTTCCCGGATACCGTCTTCATCGGCCATGCCCAGCACTTTTGGGCCGAGATCTCCGCGGAAGTGGATGAAGCATATCTACGCAGGCGTTATCCTACCGAGCCCGTGGTGCCCGGTGGCGCCGTGGATCGTCTGTTAAGCGAGTATCCCAATCTGTATGGGGATCTGTCCGCGGGCTCAGGATATCACGCGCTGAGCCGGGATCCGACCTTCGGGCGGGAATTCCTCATCCGGCATCAGGACAAGCTGCTCTTCGGCACCGACTATCTCACGCCGGGGCAACCCACGCCGATCATAGATCTCCTGCGCGAGATGGATCTGCCGCAGGCTGTGCTGCGAAAGATAGGATGTGAGAACGCGATCCAACTACTGGGGCTGGCGTGATAGATATCCCGGGCTTTGGACAAGAGCCGGGTTAGCGCAAAATTGTCGGAATTCGCGTTTGCTGGTATTGGGATAGCCAATATGCTCTTCTGTAGGGGCGCACGGCCGTGCGCCCCTACAGAAGCTGTCAACATTTCTGTGGTATACTCACAAGAGCCTCTTTTGGGCTGTCCTTGTGCCCTTTGCGGTGATATATGACCTATGGAGGATCATCTATGTCACTCTCAGAGATCGGGATGCAGAGCTATACGTATCGGAAGTTCTCGGTGCAGGAACTCGTTGATCAGGCCCAATCCCTGGGGATCTCTGCGGTGGAACTCTGGCCTGGACATCTCCCGCCGGACGCCTCCGAGGCGACGGTCGAGGAGGTGCTGGCGTACTGCCGTGAGAGTGGTGTCCGCATCTGCGGATATGGCGTGGTCAACCTCTCTCAGGCCGATATCAGGCAATCGCTGGCGTTCGCGAAGCGGCTGGGCGTCGATTATGTCTCGGTCGATGTCCACCCAGAGGACGTGGAGGGCCAGCGGGAGGCGGTGGCCGTCGCCGAGGAGCTTGGCCTGAAGCTGGCCATCCACAACCACGGTCCCACCCATCATTACAGCACGCCGGAGGACGTGGTTCGGGTCATCGAGGCATATCCGGAGGTCTTCGGGGCCTGCGTGGACACGGGGCACTTCCTGCGCTCGGGAGTTGACCCCGTGGCGGCCATCGAGCGGTTGTCCCCGCGCGTGCACGCCGTCCACATTAAGGACTTCCTCGATGAGAGGACGGAGGTGTTGCCCGGCACGGGGCGCCTGAACCTGAGCGACACGTTGCGGGCGCTGCGCGCACATGGCTTCGCCACGGCGTATGTGATTGAATACGAGGCGGAGCCGGAAGACCCAACCCCGGACATGCAGAAGGCCGTCGCCGCCGTCCGGGAGGCGCTGGCCGGGTTGGAATAGGAGGGGGCTTGTATCATGAGCACGATCGATCTTCCTTTCCGCCAGATCCATCTGGACTTCCACACCAGCGAGCATATCACGGGGATCGGCGCCGAGTTCGATCCTGAGGAATTCGCGGCCACGCTGGAGAGGGCGCGGGTGAACTCCATCACCTGCTTCGCCCGGGGGCACCATGGCTGGATCTACTTCGATACGAAGGCGTTCCCCGAGCGGCGTCACCCGCACCTGACGCGCGACCTGCTCCGGGAACAGATCGAGGCCTGCCACGCGCGCGGCATCCGTGTGCCCATTTACACCACGATCCAGTGGGATCACTACACGGCCACGGAGCACCCGGAGTGGCTGGTGGTCGATGAGCACGGCTGCCCGCGCGGGACGTCGCCCTACGAGGCCGGATTCTATCGCCAGATCTGCCTGAACACGCCCTACGTCGAGTTCATTAAGGCCCACGTCCAGGAGATCCTAGAGACGATGCCCGTGGATGGCTTCTTCTTCGATATCGTGCAGCCTCAGGACTGCTCCTGTCGGTACTGCCGGGCCGGCATGGAGGCCGAGGGGCTGGATCCCACCGATCCCATCGCCCGCCGCCGATACGGACTGGAGGTCATCAACCGCTTCAAGCGCGATCTGACCGCGTTCGTGCGACGGTTCAATCAGGAATGCACCATCTTCTACAACGCGGGCCACATCGGACCGCGCCATCGGGCCGTGATGGACGCTTACACCCACTTTGAGCTGGAATCCCTGCCCAGCGGCGGCTGGGGGTACCTGCACTTCCCCATCACCATGCGCTACGCCCGCACCCTCGGGCTCGACTGCCTGAGCCATACGGGGAAGTTCCACACCTCGTGGGGCGATTTCCACTCCTTCAAGAACCCGGCGGCGTTGCAATATGAGGTCTTCCGCATGTTGGCCCTGGGCGCCAAATGCCTCATCGGCGATCAGCTCCATCCGTCGGGGAAGATCGACCCGCACGTGTACGAGCTGGTGGGCTCGGTCTACCGTGAGGTGGAGAGGAAGGAGCCCTGGTGCAGGGGAGCGAAGCCCGTCACCGAGATCGGCGTGTTCACGCCTGAGGAGTTCGCCGGCGCTGGCCCATGGGAGCTCCCGCCGGCCATCATGGGCGCGACCCGGATGCTGATCGAGGGCGCTCACCAGTTCGACATCCTGGACTCCGCCAGCGACCTCTCGCGCTACAAGGTCCTCATCCTCCCTGATCACATCCCTGTCTCTGAGGAGTTCGCTGCCAAACTGGAGGCCTATCTGGCCGACGGCGGCGCGCTCATCGCCTCGTTCGAGTCGGGCATGAACGAGGATAAAACGGCGTTCACGCTGGAGGCGCTGGGCGTGCGCATAAGAGGCGAGGGGCCTCGCGATCTCAGCGGCCAGTTGGTGCGCGGCCGGCACTTCCCGCGAGGCGACTATGCCGAGTACATCCTGCCGCAGGGCGAGATCGGCCGGGGACTGCCGGAGACAGAACACGTGATGTACATGAAGGGGATGGAAGTGGAGGCGCTGCCGGGCGCTGAGGTGCTGGCTCCCATCGTGAAGCCGTACTTCTACCGCACCTATCGCCATTTCTGCTCCCATCGCCAGACCCCGTCCTCTGGCGAGATCGACGGGCCGGGCATCGTGCGCAACGGCCGGGTCATCTACTTTGCCCATCCGATCTTCAGCCAATACCATCAGAACGCTCCGCGCTGGTGCAAGGTCCTGTTCCTGAACGCGCTGGATATGCTGATGCCAGACCCGCTGGTGCGCCATAACGGGCCTACGACCTTGGAGGTGACCGTCAACGAGCAGGCGGCCGAGGGGCGGTGGGTCGTGCACTTACTGCACTACATCCCCGAGCGGCGCGGACAGGACTTCGATATCATCGAGGACGTCATTCCCTTGTATGACATCACGGTGTCGGTGCGCGTGCCCAGGACGGTCCGAAGGGTGGCGCGCGTGCCGGAAGATGAACCGTTGGCGTTCGAACAGAGGGACGGCCGCGTGACGTTCACCCTGCCGAAGCTCGTCGGTCACCAGATGATCGCACTGGAAATGGCGCAGGTATAAATCTGGACAAATATAACCTTTGACATCCCTCTAATTATGCTCTATGATTGTCTATGTCAAAACGGTAATTGAGGAGGGATCTAATGTATATTTCAGTTGCCGAAGCTCATAATCGCCTTTCCCGGTGGTTGAAAAAGGTCCGGGAAGGGCCTATTATCATCACCAAGCGGGGCGAGCCTGTTGGAGTCATCATCGCCCCTGAGGAGTATGAGAAGTTGCGCCGGGTACAGGCATATTTGCAGATGATTCGTCTCTCCCAATCACTGCAGGAGAGCGGCGTGACGGCCGAAGAACTATTCCAGGCTTCGCGAGGGGAATTGGAGGAACGGCTGTGATCATCGACGCCAGCGTCATCCTTCGTGCCTTCTTTCCTGACGAGGCCCAGGCACAAGCCCAAGAGCTGATTCGCGACCACATCTCTGGGCATGCGCGGCTGGCTGCTCCCACGCTGCTCCTGTATGAGGTGACCAATGCGATCGTCCAGGCAGAGCGGCGGGGACGCATCAGCGATGAGGTGGGAGAGGAAATCCTGGCCGCGTTCGAGGGCTTGGACATTGAGTTGGAGCCGGTAACGTGGCAGCAAATGCTTCCACTGGCCAGGGAGTTTGACCGTTCGGCTTACGACGCAGCCTATCTGGCGCTGGCCCAGAGCCGAGGGGAGCCCCTGGTCACCGGAGATCTGCGGCTGTACGACGCCGTCCGTGATCGTCTGGGCTGGGTCCAGTATATCGGTTAAGAGAGGCGTGGAATAGGGTGGCCGCGCGACTCACACGTCGAAGCTCGTCGGCCACCAGATGATCGCACTGGAGCTGACGTAAGGGCGGAAAGGGGGGGCTGTGGCGACGAAATTGCGTTTCCTGGTCTTGGCGGCGGCCATGCTCATCGGCCTGGCGTGCGCCGCCGTCCCAGGCCGCTTTATCCTTACACCTGCGGCCACCGCCGCGCCGCAGGGCCCTACCATCTACCTGCCGCTGATCTCGGCTGACGTCCACGAGCCCCCTCAGGCCAATTATTACGTATCGCCTCAGGGCGATGACGATGAGAACGACGGCCGTTCCCCGGCGACGGCGTTCCGCACCCTGGAACGTGCCCTGGAGGTCATCCAACCTGGTCAGACGGTTCTCATCCTGCCGGGCACATATCACGAGTTCGTCGAGGTGTATGATCTCGGCGCGGCCGACGCGCCGATCGTCATACGGGGAGATACGAGCGCCGGCGGAGGGCCCGTCTTCGACGGCCAGGGCCGCCTTGGTTCGGCCTTCCAGTGCTGGTGGTGTACGAACATCATCATCAGCGACCTGGTGATCCGGAACTATCGATGGGAGGGAGTCGGCATCTTCCTGAGCCGGGATATCACCCTTCGAAACCTGCGCATTCGTCATACGGGCTTCGGTATTCACGCGGATATGGAAGAGGGCGGATCGGGGATCACGGTAGTGGAAAGCCAGAACGTCTTTGTAGAAGGAAATGTCCTTGAGGATACGGGCATGCGGATCGTGGAGGAGGAGCTTTCCGGCTACGGGATCGATGTCTGGGGATGTCAGGACTGTGTCATCCGGGGTAACGTAGTGCGCAAGGTGATCGGCACCGGCATTCTGGTCGAGGAGTCCTGCAACGTGATCGTGGACTCGAACACCGTGGAAGAGGGTGAGATGCAGATGCTCGATTGGTGGGATGGGGGGATCTGGCTGGACGGAGGACATGACGTCACGGTGCGGGACAACACCTTTCGCAACAACCACGGTCCTGGGATCCAGGTCAGCGATACGGAGGCTGTATATCCCCAGGGGTCGCTAGGGTTCGTCCTGGAGGACAACGTGAGTCAGGGCAATGTCTTCGGCCTGTACGTGTGGAATTTTGGGATCTGCCCGCCGCCGGAACAGGCCTTGCGGATGAGCGGCAACGTCCTGAGGGACAATCAGCAGGATTTCCTGTGCGCTGAATGGGAGTGTGGAGTTGGCCAGCCGTGTGTGCCTCCATCCGACGAGCCGCCCCCATGTTGAGGGAGCGAAACGGCGCCTGGGCGCTCCAGGAATGACGATCGAATATGAAAGGGATCATTTTTGACATCCAGCGCTTCTCCGTACATGACGGACCGGGCATCCGGACGACGGTCTTCCTGAAGGGATGCCCGTTGCGTTGTTTTTGGTGTCATAACCCAGAAGGGATCCATCCCGGCCTGGAGATCCGGTTCCTCCCCGATCGATGCATCGGCTGCGGGGAATGTCAGGCCGCGTGTCCTCAAGGCGCCCATGCGTTTCGCGATGGCGTGCACCTCTTTCATCGGGAGCTATGTCAGGCATGCGGCCGGTGCGCTGAGGTGTGCTACGCCGAGGCGCTGGAGCTCGTCGGCCGGATCATGACGGTGGACGAGGTCATCGAGGAGGTGCTACGGGATCGCGTCTTCTACGAGACCTCGGAGGGCGGCGTCACCCTGTCCGGTGGCGAGCCTCTCTTCCAGCGCGACTTCGCGCGGGCGATCCTGGAGCGTTGCAAGGCCGAGGGGCTGCATACCGCCATCGAGACGGCCGCCTATGCCCGCTGGGAGGACCTGGCCGCCCTCCTGCCCGTCACCGACTTGGTGATCGTGGACATCAAGCACATGGACCCTGAGAGACATCGGCTGGCGACCGGCGTCTCCAATGAGCCTATCCTAGCCAACGCTCGGCGGCTGGCTCAGACGGAGAAGCCCGTCCTGTTCCGCGTGCCCGTCATCCCGACGGTGAACGACACACCGGAGGAGATCAGGGCCATCGCTGAGTTCGTGCATCAACTTGCCGGACTTCGGGCTGGCAACGGCGTGTCAAGCCCGGCGGGATCGATAGAGCTTGAGCTGTTGCCCTTCCACCGCATGGCCGCGAGCAAGTACCGGAGC
>DUEN01000077.1 GCA_011176545.1 Caldilineae bacterium
CGCACGGTCACTCATGTCTCTCGCTCGACTACGTACGCTATCCACTCATCGGCGTCGTATAGTTCCGTGCCATCCCAGGCTGGATGCACATCCACGCGGGCGAACCCGGCCTCGTGGCACAGCGCGATCACCTCCTCCACAGGATACCCCTGATCCGCCAGAGCGTACGTGTGCAACTCTCCCGTCTCCAGGTTGATGATGAAATATCGCTCGATGGAAGCCTGGAGTTCCTCATCCCAGTCCCTTTCTCCCAGGTGTAGATAGGGGAAATCTCCCCACAAACCACCTCTATCCGTATACCACCACGAGCTGTGTGGGCGGCGGTCGAGTTTCTCGAAGTTCAGCAACTCGAGGAGAAGACGGCCGCCTGGCCTCAGCGCCTGAGCGCATGCTTTGAGGAGCGAGGCCGCCTCCTGGCGCGGGAAGACGGCGAGCTGCCCGTAGAGGAACAGCGCGGCGTCGTATCCCACGCCAGATTCCCGAGGTAAGGCCTCCCGGATATCCGCTAGTGTGAATCGACAGCGATCGGCGACGCCCTCGCGCTCGGCCAGCTCCTGAGCGTAGCGGATGGAGGCCGGGCTGATGTCGATGCCGTGGACCCGACACCCGCGGCGCGCCAGCCGGACCGCGTACAGGCCGGGGCCGCAGGTCACGTCGAGGACGGTGGCCCCCGCCCACAGGTTCAGCCACCCCCACATGACCTCGACCAGGCGATCGATTTCGACCTCTGGGCGGCTGGCGGCGCCATGGCTTTGATCCAGATGCTCACGCAGCATGCGTTCGGAGAAGCTAGGCTCATCCCACGGGAAGTTGCCGCCGTCGCGCCACGGCTTGCCCGGCTGTGGGCGATCGTAGATCCGCCACAAGGCCTCCCGCAGGCGCTGCCCTACCATCATGTTGGAAATCCGTCTCCGCGTCAATCCTCCTCCCTCCCGAGTTGGGATACCAGGTAGCTTATCCGATGCAACGGGATCTCCACAAAAGAGCCACGCAATCGCAAGTCTGAGTGCAAAGGTGACCGGCCGGTCGCCCCTGAGGGAGGCCGCTCCTCTTAAAGCCTTCCCGCAGCAATTCCCACGCGAAAAGAATACAGGATACGTGAGCCATTGACCAGATCGCGAAAAGGCCGTATAATGGTGACAATGGTGGCCCAAGGTCCACGGTTATTCCCTGCAACCTCCGTTGAGGAGTCCCGCGGTGTCTATTCGGCGTTGGGTGGTCCTGCAATTGCTCTGCGCGATTCTCTTGTTGTTCGCTTCGCCGGTTCTGGCTGAGCCGACGACGCCGGGTGTGCTCACACCTCGGACATTTCTCCCCTTCATTAGTGTTACCCAATCCTCTGAGGAAGCTGGCGCTCATGGCTGGGAGATCCAGGGCTCCATCGAGTACGTCGTCCAGCCGGACGACACGTTGGCCAGCATCGCGATCGAGTTCGGCCGCGACCTCACGGACATGGCGTGCGCCACCCGGTCCGCCAGTGAGGATCCCAGCGACATTAAGCCTGGTCAGGTGCTTTCCATCCCGGCGCTAGGCACGGTATGCCATATTGTACGCGAAGGTGAGACGATCCAGAGCCTGGCCTCCCTTTATGGTGTCCCCCCGGAGGTGATCGTCGATAACGCCTGGAACGAGATCGAAGGGCCGCCGTATGTGTTACATCCGGGGCAGCGGCTACGCATCGCGGGCGCCTTGGATCCTCGCTTTATGCATCCGGCTAAGCCCTCCCCGCGGCAGATCGCGTCCATCCGGCTGGCGGACAACGGCCTGCCCCTGGAGGAATGGCCCTATGGCGATGGCCGTTTCATCTGGCCGGTGAAAGGCCCCATCACCCAGCGATTCTCCGCGGAGCACCGCGCCATCGATATCGCCGCCGACTTCGGCACGGTGGTCGTCGCCGCAGACACGGGCACCGTGATCAAGGCGGGCTGGAACTCCCAGGGGCTCGGATACCGGATCGTCATCGATCATCACATCAACTACATCACCGTCTACGCCCATCTCAGTACCATCCTCGTGCGCGAGGGCGAGGTGGTCAAGAAAGGGCAGCCGATCGGCCTCGTCGGCTCCACAGGCAACTCCACCGGCCCGCACCTCCATTTCGCCATCCGCGACTATGGGATCGCGGTGGACCCGCTGACCCTGTTACCGCCGCAATAGCTCCCCTACCTCTCGCTTAACCGCAAAGAACACAACAAGCGATCAAGTTAACGGCTCAGATTGAGGCCTTTCCTTACGGCTTTTCACTGTTCGCTCATATTGGAATAGGCAACACCCGCTTTTTAAAGGCGTGTTTTGTGGGGCGCACGGCCGTGCGCCCCATGCGCATCAAGTTAAGCGATATGGGAGCGCGCCCTTGTAGGGGCGACCGGCCGGTCGTCCCTACTATAGTTATGCAAAGTCAACTTGTGCGTTGTCTATCCTTTAAGTCGCATATGCCAACACGAGCGAAATGCTTAAATTGATGCCTATGGGGCGGGTCTGAGGCCCGCCCCTACAGCCCCGTGAGGCCGTAGGCAGCCACTCAAACCTCAATCAGGCAAGTGAAAGGCGAGAAAAAGCGTTTTTCCGCGGAGGAGATTCCCCTCTGTACTACCTTTCAGGGCGTGCCGGTTCTTGAACGGTGAAAAACCTTGGATGGTAATCCCCGCCTATGCTGTGAGCTTAATGCGCATGGATGAGGACGCACGAAAGTAAATAGCATTAATTTGAAATATTGACGAAGCGCTCGTTCGCGGGTATGATTCGATCAACCCCCAGAGGAGAACGCCTGTGCGCACGGAGACGTTACGGCGGTTAGAGCGTATCGCACTGCTTATCCTCCTCCTGGCGCTGGGAGGAAGCCTGTTCCTGGCCTGGGAACAGATCGAGCAGGCGCGCTTCGTGCTTCAGGCGGCCTCCCGATCGTCCACGCTGCGCCCGATCCCGGAGGTGGTGGGACGCCGGATAGGCCTGATCGCCGGGCACAGCGGCTATGATTCCGGGGCCGTGTGTCCGGACGGCTTGCGAGAGGTGGACATCAATCAGGCCGTCGCCTCGCGAACGGCCGAGTACCTCCGCCAGGCGGGAGCCATCGTGGATGTGCTCACCGAGTTCGACGTGCGACTCGAAGGCTACCGCGCCGACGCGCTCCTCTCCATCCACTCCGACTCCTGTATCGACGCCAGCGGCTTCAAGATCGCCCGCTCGGAGGCAAGCATCATCCCCTCAACGGAGGATCTCTTCGTGGCTTGCCTCTATCAAGCCTACGAACAGGTCACGGGGCTGCCCCGCCACGATGGCAGCATTACCCATGACATGACAAAATACCACGCCTTTCGGGTGATCGATCCCAAGACGCCCGCCGCCATTATCGAGCTCGGGTTCATGGGGGGCGACCGCGAGGTCCTGACGGCAGAGCAGGACCGCGTCGCCTATGGCTTGGCTCAGGGGATCATCTGTTTCCTCTCCGGCAAGGCCGTTCCTACTCTGCCGGCCTCGGCTCCCCCACCATGATCTGCATGAGGCCCCACCCGGCCCGGTCCCCCGTGTAATCGTTGGCCGGCCCCGGCCCTGTACTGAGGATCAGCGTCACTTCCCGCCCACGCCACGGCGTCAGATCCACCACGACGTCATGCCAGCGCTGGTCCGCCGGCCCGTTCCCCACATGCTGCTGCAGCGCGACTACAGGCTCCGTCCCATCATCAACGGTCAACGTGAACGTGGCCCCATCGCCACCCCATCCCCACGTTATCGGGTCCATCGCCAGGCTCAACCACAGGAAGGAAGGCTCGTCCGGCAACCGGATGCGATAGCTGACCTGCGCGGGCGGGTGAATGACCAATACCGGACGCGTATCGCCATTCTGCGGCATGGTGAACTCGGTCACCGCCACATACTGACAGGCCGTCGGATCCTCCCCGGGTTTGGGCTCGCATAGCGGCTGCGGCGGCTGCTGTACCTGCGCCTGAGGGAAGATGGCGATCAGGTCGTACGCGCGATAGACGCTCAACAAGTCCACCTTGGCCGGATTGAGCTCCACGCGCTGATGTGCATGGTTCACCCAGACCCAGGGCACAGTGAAACATAGCGAAGTGGTGAGCAGGGCGACCCCGGCGCGCCGCGCGATCAAGGGGGAGGCCCGAGCGATCAGATACGCCGTCCACGCGGTCACAGGCACCGCGGCGATGGCGAACAGGTCCCAGTCGTCCGGCCGCGGCAGCTTGTTGGCGAAGACCAGCGAGTACACCACCACGCCCAGCGTCTCCACCGCCAGGAAGAGGTTCACGCGCCCTCCCGGCCACCACCCCAACGACAGCAACAGGAGGAGTCCCACGGTCACAGGCGCCACCAGGTAGAGGTTATTAGCGACATCGAGGAGATGCCGGGCGGTGAGGCTCTCTCCTAGGGAGAGCCACAAGCGCGTGTCATCCGCGTACCGATTCACGCCGAGTTGCAACGGAGGGGCGCCGACAGCGCGAGCGAGGACGAACATGGCCAACAAGGGTACAGCCAGTCCGATCAGGAGCCAGAGGGTCCGTCGGACGGTCACCTGCCAGCGCTCAGCGCCACCCCACGCCAGGACGACCAGCGAAGGCGCCAGGAACACCGCCTGAGGATGGAAGGCGATGGCCAGCCCCAACGCCCCAGAGGCCAGGGCCAGGTGTCCATATCCACGGAGCGTCCGCATGGCCAGCCATGTGTACCCCAGCGCCGCCACAGTCACCAGGGTGTAGTTCTCCACGTGTCCGAAGAGGAGCTGTATCGCGCCCGGCGATAGGAGCAGGCCGAAGAGTAGCCCGCGACGCGAGGCGTCCCTCGCCATGTCGCCAGCGAGCCGCCAGGCGATCCACACGTAGACCACGCCGGCCAGACAGCTCACGAAGGCGATCGCCCGCCAGGCATCCCAGCCGAGGGCCGCATGGCTGACCTGATACGTGGCGACCACCAGCAGGCGATCCAGGGGCTCCTTCCAAAAATATTCGCCGCGCCACGTCGTGCGCCATCTGCCCTCCAGCAACGCCAGGGTATACAGGGCATCCCCCCAGAGCGTACGCTCCCGCAGCAGCCAGAAGGACACGCCAGCCCCGGCCAACAACACGCCGCGGACCCACTGGGGCGCCCGCTCCACTTGGCGAACGCCCCATCCCAGTGCGTATGTCAGTCCCTCTACGAAAGAGGAGGTTAACGCCAGGAAGGGGAGTCCGGCCAGAAACAGGCGGGCCGGCCATGCCACATCGGCCATGGCCCGCATGGCCCATAGCGGCTTCGTCCACGGGGCGATGAGCACCAATATGGCGAAGAGCCACGCGTTGAAGAGCAAAGCGAAGAAGAGGCGTCGAGACATGAGGCTAACGATCTCCTTATTCAGGGCCACCTGACGTCAGCAGGTGACGCAGGATGATGCTATGGACGACCTGTTCCACGGGCGCGCGATCGTCGGTGAAGATCGGCGTGCCCAGCGGCGGCTGCGCCTCCCGGGCATGCGGCAGCGCGCGACGCATCATCTCCACCAGCATGGGATGCGTCAGTCCTGCCGCATTGGCATGCAGATTCGCCAGCCGGGTGGGGCGCACGGTCCCCACCACCAGGCTATTCCCCAGGCCATAACCTGGATCCGGCTCGTCGATGATGTACACGGATGGAAATACCTGCGCCATCGTGGCCGCCACCGCGTCCACCAGCCGGAAGTCATCGTGGGTCCTCCCCACATTGACGGCGATCACGCCCTCCTCCGTTAGACGGGCGCGCGCTAGGCGGAAGAACTCCACCGTCGTCAGATGAAACGGGATATACGGCGGGCGATAGGCATCTACGATGATCACATCATAGCGCCGGGGGGTCCTCCGCAGGAAGACTCGACCGTCCTGAGCCACGGCATGCAGGTTGGGCTCGGTCATGCCGAAATAGCGCCGCCCGATTTCGATGATGGCCGGATCAAGCTCGACGCCGTCGATAGGGATCGGCCCGAACGCCCGGGTATACAGCCTCGCGATCGTACCGCCAGCCAGGCCGATCAGACAAAGGTTATCGACCTGCCCGGCCTCATAGGGCGGGGGGTTGAAAAATGGGACGACCAGGAAGTAATCCCAGATCCCCTCGCTCAGGAAGGCGCCAGGATCATAGACGGAATGCAACCCTTCCCCTTCGTTCAGGAGCAGCCAGGTCTCCGAGCCCTGCTGGACCACTTGGATGTAGTTATAAGGAGTTTCCGCCTCGAAGACCAGCCCCGGCGTCAGCTTGATGGGAAGCGCCCATACCTGCCAGCCCATGACGAACACGAGCGCGAGCATGATAACATACGGGATCAGCGGGCGGACACGACGGGCATGAAGCCAAATCCCGCCCATCGCGACGAGAAGCAGCATCGCCCCCAGCAGGCTGAACGTCAGGCGGGTGCCAACCCATGGGATGAGCACGAGTGGGGGCAGGAAGGTCCCAATGATGCTCCCGGCGGTGGAGAGTGCATAGATCCGACCAGCCGCCTGGCCGCTGCTGCTCAGATCCGACACCGTCAACCGGATCGCGAAGGGGGGAATGCTCCCCAGGAGGATCACCGGCGCGGCGAACAGGATGAGGACGCCGACGAGGGAGCCGCCTAGGAGGGCCAGATCGAAAGACCAGTCGCTGAAGCCGCGGGCGGCTATCCCCAGCACAGGCTGGGCGACTAACGGCACGACGCCGATCAGGAACCCGGCCCAGCCCGCGAGGCGGCATAGGAGGAGCGGTTCAGGCCAGTGATCGGCTAGACGTCCCCCCAGCACGTAGCCTACAGCGAGGTAAAGCAGGATGAGGCCGATCAGGCTGGCCCACACGACCAGGGAGTTGCCGAACCACGGTTCCAGCAAACGGGAAGCCGACAGCTCGACCCCCAGGGTCGCCATGCCAGCGATAAAAACCAGGATATCCAGATAACGGGTGTACATACGCACGGGGTTCGGCCTCCCGGACTTCATGGCGCAACGCGGACAGATTATAGCCGTGCGCCGATCAGGCGGCAAGAAGGCCGAATCCAGGCATCGCGCTTCAGCCGATGCTCGCCCGTTATTTGGACACGCCTCGAGGGAAAGGTCGTAAGAGCGTATCTGGGGAGGCTTCCGCTTAAGGCGACAATTGAAAACACGCCGCGTGGATGACTTCGGAATCCAGGCACCATGCTTTCAGCCGGTGCCAACCCATAACTTAGACACGCTCTAAGCGAGCTCGCTCTCGCGGAAGGACGGAAGAAGATGGTACGCCAGAGGCCTACTTTGCCGCCACCGCATGGAGGGTGAAGGGGTTCAGCCGCACAACGTCCGGCCAATCATCATAACCGGGGTCCAGGGAGATGATGCAATTCAAACCGTTATGTTGCATAACGGCCAGATGGATGCAACCACTCGACCGGATCCTCTGCACTTCCTTCATGCGACATAAGTTGACAGCCAGCTGGATATCCCTGCTGCTGATCGGATGATGAATAGGGACGATCTGCATCAACGCATCCACCAGGAGATAAGCCTTTTCCCTCTGATCTACCCGACGGAGGGCATCCATGATCTCCCGCACGACCTCGACATCGATTGCCGCGTTCAGCCGGTTGTGGGCGATCTCGCTCATCACCCAGGCGCAGGCATCCCAGGCGGGGCTGCTCGGAGCGGCCGCGTGGACGCATACGTCGGCATCAAGTAAGGCGATACCCGTGGGAGGCTCCGGTTCCACCTCTACACCCTGGCTCCTCTCCTCAGAGGAGACCTGCCATTCCTCAGGGATCACGGGCAGATCAAGCGAGAGGAGTTGCTCCAAGGCTGCCAGCCTGCGGGCCTGGCCAGGATCGGCCCCATAGGCCTGCACGATGGCATCCCTGATCAACTCCTCGATCGAACGGCCGCTCTGCTCGGATAACACAACCAGCAATTCGTATTGGTCATCTGTCAAGGTCGTCTCTACATGGTGCATGTAGACCGACACGATTTCCTCCTCATGCTCCCTCTCAGAGCCATCGCTAATTAAGCGTGCTGCATCTTCTTGTGTCATACCCAACCAATGGTACATAAGAGAAGATGTTTCGTCAATCCTTAATCCTGGGCGGTCTCCCTGCTCTACCCCGATGAACCTGCGACATCCTTACTATCCGACGCAAGCCTCGGGACACAGCATGTGTCACCGACGCAAGGTTGGTTCCATAGGGCCCGACACGAGATCGGGCCCCACTCCCTTGTAGTCTCCCCCAATCCGCCTCGCTATGTACAGACCAGGGAGACAGGTAATAGGTGTTCGGGGAGATGAGGGCCGCCTGAAGATGGCTCTTTATCACCCTCCTATCCCACGCTTATCCCCGCTTTTTATGGTAGAATGTAAGCGCTATGGACCCAAGACGCTTCCTGAACGAGATCCTCAAGGCCCCGGGATATCGCGGGCAATTGGTCCATATCCACAGGATTCCTGCTCACAGGGCGCGGTATGGCAGGCTGTCGGATCCGCTACATCCGGCCGTTCAGGCGAGATTGCGCGCCATGGGCGTCACCCGCTTTTACGTGCACCAGGCACAGGCGATCAACGCGATCCGGCAGGGACATCACGTCATCATCGCCACCTCCACCGCATCCGGGAAGACGCTATGCTTCAACGTGCCCGTGCTGGATGCCATCGCACAGGAGCCACAGACCCGCGCTCTCTATCTCTACCCCACGAAGGCGCTCGCCCAGGATCAACTGCGCGTCCTGCGCGAGCTGACCCAGGAGGACCTCGCCTGGGTGCACAGCGGGACCTACGATGGGGATACCCCGCGCGCGGCGCGGACGCGGCTACGTAAACAGGCGCACATCCTCCTGACAAACCCGGACATGCTGCATCTCGGCATCCTACCCAATCACACCCTCTGGGGATCCTTCTTCCGCCACTTGCGCTATGTGGTCCTGGACGAGGCCCACCACTATCGCGGCGTGTTTGGCTCCCACGTCGCCTGCGTGCTACGCCGCCTCCGTCGGATCTGTGAACATTACGGTGCGTCGCCCCAGTTCATCGCGTCCACGGCCACCATCGCCAACCCGGCTGAGCACATGGAGCAACTTACCGGCGTGACGCCGCAGGTGATCGACGATGATGGCTCACCCCATGGCCCCCGCTGGATCGCTCTATGGAACCCGCCCTTCCTGGATCGAGCCCGCAGCGCCCGCCGATCGGCGAACATCGAGGCCGCCTATTTGCTGGCCGAGCTCCTGCGGGCGGGCGTGCGCACCATCGTCTTCACGCGCGCCCGGGTCGTGGCCGAGCTCATCCTGCGCTATGTGCGTCGCGTCCTCACGCCGACAGCCCCCGAGCTGACGCATCGCGTCAAGGCATACCGGGCGGGATACCTGCCCGAGGAACGCCGCCGTCTTGAACGAGAGCTCTTCTCCGGCGAGCTGTTAGGTGTGGTCGCCACCACCGCGCTGGAGCTGGGCATCGACATCGGCGGGTTGGACGCCGCGATCCTCGTGGGCTACCCGGGCACCATCGCTTCCTTCTGGCAACAGATCGGGCGAGCCGGCCGGAGTACCGAGCCCGCCCTGGGCGTGCTGATCGGGCATGATAACCCGTTGGACCAATATTTCATGCGCCATCCCGACGACCTCCTCGGCCGTCCCCTTGAACGAGCTTTGACCGATCCCGATAACGTCTACGTGCTCCAACAGCATCTGCCCTGTGCCGCCTACGAGATCCCGCTATCCAACGTGGATGAAGAGCGGTTCGGCCCTGGCTTCGTCGATGCGATGGTGCGCCTGGAGGAGCAAGGCCTCCTCGCCTATCGTGGCGATCGCTGGATCTATACCGATCGGAGGTATCCGGCGGAGCAGGTGAGCCTGCGCTCGATCGGGAGCGGGCGGTTTGCTATCCTCAATGCGGCGGACGGCTACCGCTTGCTTGAGGAGATCGAGGCCCACACCGCCCCTCTGAGAGTCCACCCAGGGGCGATCTATCTGCATCAGGGCGAGTCGTATCTGGTGATCCGCTACGACGCGGCGATGCGTCAGGCCATCGTCCAGCCGGTGGACGTTGACTATTACACTCAGCCCAAGGAGTGGAATGACGTGCGCATCATCCGCTCCCTCTCCCACCAGGCGATGGGGAAGGCAATGGCGTTCCTGGGGCAGGTCCGGGTGACGAGCCAGGTCATCGGCTATCGGCGGCTACAGCACTTCTCCGAAGCCGTCCTGAGCGAGGAGCCTCTGGAGATGCCGCCGCAATCGTTTGACACGGTGGCGCTATGGTGGGACGTCCCCGAGGAGATCATCTGGGCGTTGAGGAAGCAGCGGCTGGATCCCGCTGGCGGCTTACACGCGGTAGAGCATGCGGCCATCGGCATCCTGCCCCTGTTCGCCATGTGCGACCGCTGGGATATCGGCGGCGTGAGCACGCCACGTCACCCCGATACGAACCAGGCGCAGGTCTTCATCTACGATGCCTTCCCGGGCGGGATGGGCATCGCTGAGGAGGGATTTCGACGCCTGCGGGAACTGTGGCGAGCCACCCTGGAGCTCATCCAGGGATGCCCATGTGAGGATGGCTGTCCTTCGTGCATCCAAAGCCCTAAATGCGGCAGCAACAACCAGCCGCTGGATAAAGCGGCCGCCATCATGATCCTGCAATCGCTATTATGGTAAATTCAAGCCGCTCATATTACACACGCGACCAGGGGCGATTCATGAAATGTCCCTGGCAGACGGACGAGCGATCCATCGTTCGCGATTCAAAAGGGAGGCCTTCATGACCAGATGGCACGATAGACCCATCGCTGATCGCCTGGCGATGGGGACGTTGCTGATGATGGGAGGAATCTTCGCCGGGGCGTGGTTGGCCAGTGGTCAGCTCGTTCGCCGACGGTCCCCTGACCCACCCGTGGACCCGAGCGCATATGGGCTGGAGGCCGAGACGGTGCGCTTCCCCAGCCGGGATGGCTTGTTACTGGGTGGATACTGGATCCCCGCGCGACGACGGCGGGGCACGATTGTCCTGCTATCAGGCCAGGGAGGGAGCCTAGACCCTGACTTGATCTACGCGCCCGCTCTCATCCATCACGGCTATGATGTGCTCCTCTTCGACTTTCGGGGACATGGCCGCAGCCAGGGAGAGAGCGTCTCCTGGGGATATTATGAGCGTCTAGATTTGTTAGGTGCGCTTGATTTTCTGAGGGAACGCGGCATCGAGCAGGTAGGCGTCTGGGGGTTCTCCATGGGCGCGGCCGTCGCCATCCGCACGGCGCCTGAGGCCGAGGAGATCGTCGCGGTCGTGAGCGATGGCTGCTACGCGGACCTGCTGGGCGCGATCTGCGGTTGGGTTCGCGCCCGGGGGCTGCACGGGAAGCCGGTCGAATGGCTTGCCCGGCTGGTGCTCAGGATGGCCGGTTGGCGCCTGGGCTGCCGTCTGGAGGACGCCGCGCCGGTGCGCTGGGTGGGACGCATCTCCCCCCGGCCGATCCTGTTCATCCAGGGCGAGCGTGATCCGTTCGTGCCGCCGCGTGATTTCCTGCGGCTATGGCAAGCCGCCCGTGAACCTAAGGAGCGTTGGGTCGTCCCAGGGGCGGGTCACCGAGAGGCCGACAAGCTCTATCCGGCCGCATATCGTCAGCGTGTGCTGGACTTTTTCGATCGACATCTCGCCGGTCGGCGAGGTCGTCGCCGTTGAGAGCGTGTTTGAGAACACATACCACGAAGTCACCAAGGCACTAGAGAGCATCTGAAGGATGAACGGAGATCCCTCCCTTTAGCCTGGCAGGCCCTTGCTAAAGCGACAAAGCGCCTCTCTCATCTCTCTTAGGGCCTTAGTGCCTTGGTGGTCCCTTAGATTAGACACTCTGAGGGAACCCCATTTCCCACAGAGGCGTCCTGGGGATAGGAGAGCAAGGAGAGGAGGTTCCATGATGCTCCCGAGACGCGTCCGTCTGCTCGTCAGTTTGTTGTTGGCCGCCCTGGTGCTCACCGCCTGTCCTTTTTTCCCTTTCAAACCACCACCTCCTGAGCCCGATGTGCTGGTCTACAAGGGTCCCACGGAAGTGCGACTCTCTCCCGGACAGTCCCTGCCACCGACCGATATCACCTTCCTGGGCGTGGAGGATGGCCGCGGGGAGTTCCTCATCGGCGACTTGAAGGCGATCCGCCAGATCGGCGATTCCCTGGACTGGGAGGGAGAGCCACTTCCAGGAGTCCAGTTCCGGTTGCAATCGCGCGTGCTGTGGTATCGGAATGGCAAGGCACAATTGGGAGGCGTCGTTCGCATCGAGATCAAGGACGTCGAACCCTCTCCGAAGCAGATCGAGGGGAAGCCACTGGTAGCTTATCGGGTGCCGGTAAGCTATCGCGTTGCCGTAGGCGAGCGGATACCGGGGACGACGTGGGAGTATGTGGGGCCGACGGATCGCGGCGCCGAACTCGGCGGTGTGGACGGATACCCCTACCGTAAGATGGCTGACTCGATCCTTTGGGAAGGGCGGCTTCGCCCTGATGTGGGGCTGGAGCTTCAATTGCGCGTGGTCCGCTTCAATGAGGACATGTTGAGGGTCGCTGGGATAGCGACGATCACCCTGGCCGCCAGGGAGGGAGGAACATGAAGATCTACATCAGCGTGGACATGGAGGGCATCGCTGGCATCGTCCGGCCGGAGCAGGTGCAGCGCGGGACGCCCGATTACGCGGAGGCGCGTCTACTCCTGGTGCGCGAGGCCAACGCCGCCGTAGAAGGCGCGCTGGCCGCCGGCGCGGATGAGGTGATCGTGGCCGATATGCACGCGGGAGGCTTCAACTTCCCGCCGGAGGAGATGCACCCGGGAGCCCGCTGGCTTCATGGCGGCCCCCACTGGCCGCGCTTCCCCTTCCTGGAGGGCTCGGATGGCATGATCCTCCTGGGATATCACGCCATGGCCGGGACGCCCCAGGCGGTGCGCGATCACACCATGTCCTCGGCCGCCTGGCAGGAGTTTCGCATCAACGGCCAGCCGGCCGGCGAGATCGCCATCGACGCCGCGGTGGCGGGGGCCATGGGCGTGCCGGTGATCATGGTCAGCGGGGATGACAAGGCGTGCGCGGAAGCGCGAGCACTTTTAGGAAATGTGGTCACGGCCGAGGTGAAGCAGGGAGTGGCCCGGCATCGAGCGCTCACGTTGGCGCCAGCGCGGGCCAGGGAGCTGATTCGCGAAAAGGTAGTTGAGGCCGTACGACGCGCCGGTGAGATGGCCCCCTACCGCATCGAGGGACCGGTCACGCTGCAGTTGACCTATACCGGCACCGATCTGGCCGATCCCCGCTTTTATGATGGCCGTGCATGGGCGCGCGTCGACGGACGGACAGTGACCATTCAGGGGGAAGACTTCATGACCGCGCTGGGCCATCTCTTAGGCAGGTGGTGACTTCGGGTGATCTCCCTCTTGAGTGTTGGTGTCCCAAGTGAGGTGCAACGCACCTCTATAGTTGCACCTTCATCGACACAGAGCGGGGAGGCTACCTGACCCCGCGTCGAGAAACGATCCTTATTCCTCCGCGGGATCGGGCGTCAGCGCCGGCGACGGCGAGGGCTCACGGCGCAGGTGACGCCGCACGTACCAGACCAGCCCGGCCAGGATCGCCAGGGCGATGGGGATGTCGAACGGCCGCATGATGGCCCGCAGCTCCTCCCATCGGGAGCCGAAGGCATACCCACCCAAAGCTAAAGCGGCACACCAGATCCATGAGCCAATAAAGGTGAAGATCGTGAAGGTGGTAAATCGCATCCTCACCACGCCCGCGGGGAAGGAGATGAACGTGCGTACGATGGGCAACAGACGGGAGATGAAAGCGGCCCAATCGCCCCATCGTGCGAACCACCGATCGGCCTGCTCCAGGTCACGCTCGTGAACCAGGATATAGCGGCCGTATCGCTCCAGAAGGGGTCGTCCGCCCCAGGCACCAAGAAAGTACGAGATGACCGAGCCGATGGTGCATCCCAGGGCGCCGTAGAATCCACCCCACCATATCGCCTCCCAGGCCGTCCCGCCGCGCGCCTGGACCAGCATCCAACCGGCCAGGGGCATGGTCACCTCGCTGGGGATGGGGATGTTGGCGCTCTCCAATGCCATGATGATGACGACGCCCGGCCACCCGATCGTCTGCAACACCTGGGTGAGAAAGGCTACGATCTGATGTTCGATCGCTTCCATGGAAACCTCCGACAAGAAAAAAGCCCGTGCCATTCGGGCTCATCGGCGAAGCGCCCGCATTATACCAGCCGTTGATGAGAGGGGCAAGATATAGGGCACACAGCCATGCGCCCTTACATTTTCCCAGCAAGGTCGGGGTAACACTTGCGTTTGGATGTGTCGTAGGGGCAGCCCTCGTGGCTGCCCGGTTTCTTTCATTAGTAATTTTTCACTGGCTGAGAGCCTCGCACCACCGAGATAAAGACATCCTCCAAAGTGGGAGGGACCAGCTCCAGCGAGCGTACAACGATGCCTTCCGCGTCCAATGCGGCGCGGATGGGGTCCATCGTCTCGGCCGCATCAGCCACGGTCACGTGCAGGAGCAGCCCGTACAGGGAAACCTCCTGCACTTCAGGCAGCGACAGCAACACATCCATAGCCTCCATAGCTGGCTCACAGTCGATCTCCAGGATCTGTCCGCGCATCTGCGTCTCCTTGAGATCGTCCGGCGCGCCCAGCGCGACCAGCCGCCCCTGATGGATCAGTCCCACGGTGTGGCAACGCTCTGCCTCGTCCATATAGTGGGTGGTCACCATCACGGTCACCCCCTCCTCGGATAAGCGATAGATCAGATCCCAGAACCGGCGACGGGAGGTGGGGTCCACGCCGCTGGTTGGCTCGTCCAGGAAGAGGATGGGCGGGCGATGCAGGATGGCGCAGCCGAGCGCCAGACGTTGTCGCACCCCGCCGGACAGGCGGCCGGCCAGCTCGCGCTCACGCCCCGTCAGCCCGGCCATCTCGATCATCTCCCGGATGCGGGCGGCCCGCTCCCGGCGAGGCACCTGATAGATCCCCGCGTAGAACTCTAGATTCTCGCGCACCGTCAGATCCTCATACAGCGAGAAGCGCTGTGACATGTAGCCGATATGCTGCTTGACCTGGCCGGGGTCCCGGGCGACGTCCATGCCCAAAACACGCGCCGTACCTTCACTAGGCGGAAGGATTCCGCACAACATGCGAATCGTCGTGGTCTTCCCAGCGCCGTTGGGCCCCAGAAAGCCGAAGACCTCCCCATGCCGGATACGGAATGACACATGGTCCACCGCCGTGAAGTCGCCGAAACGGCGGGTTAACCCCTCCACCTCGACCGCATAGGGCGACGCGCTCATCTTGTCCCCTCCTTGTCCGCCATCAACGCCATGAACACGTCCTCCATGGACGGGACGACTCGACGCAGGGTCCGCACCTCGATCTCCTCACCCTCAAGGGCTCGCCGCAGGGCGGGCATCACGGCCTCCGCATCCTCCACGAACAGGTGCAACGTATCGCCCATGATCTGGACATCGACGATACCAGGGACCTCCCCAGCGACATGTCGTGCGGCCTCTAACGGCCTCGCCCGCACCGACAACACCTGCCATCGCAGGCGGCGCTTGAGCTCATCCGGCGTGCCCACGGCCAACAACCTCCCGGCGTAGAGGAAGGCCACCATGTTGCACCGCTCCGCCTCGTCCATATACGGCGTGCTGACCAGGATGGTCACGCCGCGGCCGACCAGGGCGTAGAGGATGCGCCAGAGATCACGCCGGGCGACGGGATCTACCCCCGTGGTGGGCTCATCCAGCAGGAGCACCTCCGGCTCATGAATGAGCGTGCACGCTAGGGCCAGCTTCTGTTTCATCCCGCCGGAGAGGTGCGCAGCCCGGCGTCGGCGGAAGGACTCCAACCCGGCGAACGCCAATAGCTCGGCCATGCGCGCCTCACGCTGGCGTGTCGGGATGCCGAAGATGCTGGCGAAGAAGCGGATGTTCTCCTCGACGGTGAGATCCTCGTACAGGGTAAAGCGCTGCGACATGTACCCCGTGTGGCGGTGCACATGGCCGACCTGGCGCGTCACATCATACCCCACGATACGCGCCGTGCCCTCACTGGGAGGGATGATCCCGCACAACATGCGGATCGTCGTGGTCTTCCCCGCGCCATCCGGTCCCACCAGGCCGAAGATATAGCCCCGAGGCACGCGCAGGTCCAGGCGATCTACAGCCGTAATCTCCACCCCGCGTCCGCTCTGGAAGCGACGGGTCAGGCGGAAAGCCTCGATCGCGTACTCAGGCGCGGGAGGAGCCTCGTGAACAGCATGAGAAACGGACGACGTCGTCCCAGATCCTGTGAGCTGTGTCATATCGTCTGCTTCCGCACTCGCAGGATGGCGAGAGTCAACGTGATCGGGGCGAAGATGCACAGCGCCAACACTGGTTCACGCAGCGCCTCGATCCCCACCCCCTTGATGATCACGCTGCGGACGATGATGAGGAAGTATCGCAACGGGACGACGTAGCTGACCGCCTGCAAGAACGCGGGCATCGCGTCCAGGGGGAAGAAGAAACCTGAGAGGAAGATCGACGGCACGAGGGTGAAGAACGTCAGGAACATGGCTTCCTGTTGGGTTTGCGCCGAGCTGGAGATCATCAACCCGATCCCCAGACAGGTCAAAAGGAAAAGGAGAGAGAGTTCCAACAACAGAAGGATGCTCCCGTTGATGGGGACCTTGAACCACAGCGTGCCGATGAGCAGGACCTCGCCCAGGTCGAAGAGGGCGACCAACACATAGGGGATGATCTTGCCGACGATGAGCTCCGGCGCGCGTAGCGGGGTGACGATGAGCTGCTCGATGGTGCCCTTCTCCCGCTCCCGCACCAGGGCCAGCGCGGTGAGAAGGATGGCCAGCGTCTGCAGGATCATCCCGATCAGGCCGGGGATCATGAAATTGCTACTTTTAAGCTCCGGATTGTACCACACGCGGGTCCGCACCTCGGGTCCACGCACGGCCATGCCGCCCATACGCTCCTCGATCAGCTTCAAAGCGATGCTCTGGCCCACGCTTTGCGCGGCCGCGTACGCCGTGTTCGCCACCGAGGGATCAGAGCCATCGATCACGAAACCAACCTGAGCCGTCCCGTGGCGGGTCAGGTTCCGACCATAGCCTGCCGGGATGATCAGTCCCACTCGCACCTTGCCCGCGTCCATCAGCTCGCGCAGCTCTGTCTCGTTCTTCGGGAAGTAGCGGGGGACGAAGTAATCCGTCGCCCGATATGCGTCGATGAGCGCCCTGCTCTCACTGCTCTGATCCCAGTCCAACACGGCCATGATGACATGTCCCACATCGCTGGTGGCGGCATATCCCAACAGCACCAGTTGCATGATGGGAAGCAGGAACATGATAGCCAGCGTGCGCGGGTCCCGGACGATGTGCAGGAACTCCTTGCGCGTTATGGAGAGGGTTCGGGTTAACATGCCTCCCCTCCTGTCCCCAGGCCATGGATCAACATCTCGACCAATTGATCTGGCAGATCTGGGTCGCCTCGCGTGATGACCGGCTCTCCGCTCAGGTCCATAACCATCAAGCCCAGGAAAAACGCCTGCAAGATGAGGGTTACCTTCTCCGGATCGACAGAGCGCAATCGGCCAAGGGCGATCTGGCGCTCGATGTACGGCAGGAGGGCCTCCTTGGTCACCTGGATCATACGCCGCAGGAAGGCTTGACGCAGCTCCGCCTGGCTCAGCAGTTCTGGCAGGACGGCCTGTATCACATTCACATTGCGCCTGAAGAGGTCGAAGCGCTGATGCAGCACCTCCCGCAGGAAGACGTCGGGGGGCTCATCGCCGGTCCCCAACGAGCGGGTCAACGACTCGATCTCGGCCAGACGTTCCCACATGGCGATCAAGAGGGCTTGCTTGTTCTCAAAGTAGTTGTATAACGTCCCCTCGGACACGCCCGCCTCCGCCGCGATCTCTCGCGTGGTCGCCCGGTGAAACCCCTTTCGAGCGAACACGCGGGCGGCAGCGTCCAGGATCTGCGCTGTGCGTCTCTCTACCCGCCGCGCCCGGGCCGCCGCGCGGCGGCTTCCTCCCTTTCCCTCTCGCCTCTCCTGGGCCACAGCTAACCTCCTCGGTATCTTGAAGAACGCGCTGTAACTGGTAGGGGCGCACGGCCGTGTGCCCTACTTGTAGGACGGACAACACATGCATTACTTCATACGCTTTTGTCATGTGTGCCAATATGAGCGATTTGAATTCACCGCATCCGGGTTTCTCATTCACCAAATTGAGTGAGCACTCACTCAATTCAATTGTATAACGGAATCAAGCGGGAGACAAGATGGGGCCAAGGCACTTCATCGTTCAGACACGCCCTGACATCATGGCTTCAGCCGGCGCCAGCAAGACAAAGCCCCGGCTAACCACGTGTAGCCAGGGCCTTGTCATTTCTGCGTGTATGCCAATATGAGCGTAGAAGGTTATCCCATCGTCCTCTCCGCGGTCGGCTCCATCGCCCTCCGCAACAGCTCCTGCAGCGCCCGAGCGGACTCGGCCAGCGAGTCGCCCGCCCCCAGGCCCAACCGCGCCAGGGAGTCCACCCGGCCATCCAGCAGTAGCTGTCCCAGTTGCGAGCGCGCCAGATCGCGCAGGTCCTCGATCAAGGGGTCGCTCACTCGATGATCGTCCACGATGCGACCGTCCTCCATGGTGAGGATCCTCTGCGTGGTGCGGGCCACGCGCGGGTCATGGGTGACCACGACGATGGTCACGCCCTGCTCCTGGTTCAGCCGGCGTAGCAGCTCCATCACCTCCGCGCCGGACTGCGTATCCAGGCTCCCCGTGGGCTCGTCCGCCAGGATGAGGAGAGGCCGGTTCGCCAGCGCCCGGGCGATGGCCACACGCTGCCGCTCGCCGCCGCTCAACTGCCCAGGCAGATGATCCAGCCGATGCCCCAGCCCGACCATCTCCAGCAGCTCTCGGGCGCGCTCCCTCCGCTCGCGCGACGAGATGGGCTGCCCCAGCATGGGCACCTCCACGTTCTCCAACGCGGTCAACGTGGGCAGCAGGTTATGGAGCTGGAAGACAAAGCCCACGGTGCGGGCGCGAAAGGCATCCAGATCGGACACCTCGGCCAGATCCTGCCCGTCGACCAGCACGCGCCCCTCCGTGGGGCGATCCAGCGCGCCGATCATGTTCAGGAGCGTGGACTTCCCAGAGCCCGAAGGCCCCATCACGGCGATCATCTCGCCCCGTGCCACCGTGAGATTGACGTCGTCGAGCGCGCGCACCTCCGCGCC
>DUEN01000078.1 GCA_011176545.1 Caldilineae bacterium
AGGGGGTCGGGGGGATGAGGGTCGTCTGCAGCCAGAGCGCTTGGAGTTGAATGCCTGATCGCAAGGTGATACGTGAAATGGATTTCGTCTCTATGAGCTAAGACTCCCTCAGCATCGTTAACTTGATGCCAATGGGGCACGGCGTCGCCGTGCTCCTACTCACCAGAGGTGCCATACTTGCAACTTCGGACGAGGAGACCATCCTTCGGGCAGTGTAGACGAAAATCGGGATCATCACAAATTAGAAGCCAAGGTTCTCCAAAAACCCCGGCTATAGGCAGGTACTGGCTGAAAGCGCGGTACCTGGGTCCTAAATCTATCCAACGGCGCGTTTTCAACCGCCGCCGCTTCAAGTGGAAGGATTCTCAGACACGCTCTGAGGCTTCACCTTGGAGATCAGAAGCGTCGGGCGCTTCGGATGGCCCGGATGTGCTCCAGTTCCGCCATCAGCCCCACTTCATCTCCGCGGCGCAGCCGATCGGCCAGCGCTCCGAGGTCGGCCTGGAGGCGTTCCACCATGGCCAGCACCGGCTCCCGATTGGTGAGGAGGATATCCAGCATCATGCGCACGTCCGACGCGGCCAGCCGGGAGGTATCCCGAAAGCCGGACGCGGCCAACGTCCACACGTCTGGATCGTGCTGGGCCAGCGCGTCGGCCGAGGCCACCAGCGCGCAGGAGAGCAGATAGGGGAGATGCGAGATGGCGGCGACCAACTGATCGTGTCGAGCCGGGTCCAGCCGGATCACCCGTGAGCCCACGGCCTGTCCTAACGCCTCGACCACCCGGACGGCCTCCGGGGAGGATCGGGGCAGCGGTGAGACCACCCAAATTCTATCACGAAATAGGTCTGGATCGGCGGCCTTGATGCCGGCCTGCTCCTTGCCACACATAGGGTGAGCGCCCACGGGCTGGACGCCCTCAGGCAATGACTCCATGGCCCGGCAGATGGCGCGTTTGGTGCTGCCCATGTCCGTGAGTACTGTGCCCGGCCGTAGATGAGACCCCAGCTCGCCGATTTGGCGGATGATCGTGCGCACCGGCGTGCACAAGATCACGACATCGGCCACGGCCACGGCAGAGGGGCCGTCTAGCGTCGCCCGGTCCACGGCACCCAACGCCACCGCTTCCGGCGCCGCCTCCGGCCGGCGCACCACGCCGATCACCTCACGGACGACGCCCGCCCGCCGGAGCGCCATGCCAAAGGACCCGCCCATCAGCCCCAGGCCGACGATACACACCCTCTTGTCCCTGAGAAACCCCGCGATATCGGTATCTATCCCTCTTCGCTCCACGCCTCGCGCTCCTCGCTCTACGCTTCACGCTCCACGATCATAACTCCCGTCCCAACGGCCCCGCCAGTGCCCTCAGGTCCTCCATAAGCTTCGCGAACACCTCCGGCCGGATCTGCTGAGCCTGATCGGATAGCGCCTCCTCCGGGTTCGGGTGCACCTCGATGATGAGCCCATCGGCCCCAGCGGCGATGCAGGCCCTGGACACGGGCACCACGAGGTCCCACTTGCCCGTGCCCTGGCTGGGATCCGCGATCACCGGCAGGTGGGTAAGCTGCTTGATGGCCGGGATGGCGTTGATGTCCAGCGTGTTCCGGGTGTATTTCTCGAAGGTGCGAATCCCCCGCTCGCACAGGATCACCCGAGAGTTGCCGTTTGCCAGGATGTACTCGGCCGCCATGAGCAGCTCCTCGATGGTGGACATCATGCCGCGCTTGAGCAGCACTGGCTTGTTCACTTGACCCACCGCCTGGAGCAGGGCGAAGTTCTGCATGTTGCGTGTGCCGATCTGCAAGATATCGGCGTAGCGGGCCACCATGGAGACCGCCTCGGGGGCCATGACCTCGGTGACGACGGGGAGGCCCGTCTCCTCGCGGGCCTCGGCCAGGAGCTCGAGGCCGCGCAGGCCTAGCCCCTGGAAGGAGTACGGGGATGTGCGCGGCTTGAAGGCACCGCCGCGCAGCACATGGGCGCCCGCCTCCTTCACCGCGTGGGCGACTTCCAGGATCTGCTGCCGGCTCTCCACGGCACAGGGACCCGCCATGATGCAGAGCTTCTTCCCCCCGATGGTAACGCCGTTGATGGAGAAGACGGAGTCCTGCGGGTGGAAATCGCGGCTGGCCAGCTTAAACGGCCGAAGGATGGGGACGGTCCGCTCCACTCCTTCCATGAGCTCGAAGATCCCGGGATCTATCGGCCGCTCGTCACCGATCACCCCAATGATGGTGCGCTCCTCACCCTCAGACAGATGAGCGCGAAATCCCATGCTCTCCACTCGACGAACGACGGCGGCGACCTGTTGGGCCGTCGCCCCTGAGCGCATGACGATGATCATATCCTCCCTCCTGTGGACGGGATAACGAGTCATCCAGCCTATAAGGTGCGATCAACTGCCTCCGCCACCCGGCGCACGTCCCTGACCAGTTGAGCGAATTTCTCCGGCTTGAGCGCCTGGGGCCCGTCGGACAGGGCCTCCTCTGGCCGCGGGTGTACTTCGATGATGAGCCCGTCCGCGCCGGCTGCCACAGCCGCGCGGGCCATTGGGTTCACCAGCTCCCATCGGCCCGTCCCGTGGCTGGGATCAGCGATGACGGGCAGGTGTGAAAGCTGCTTGATCACCGGGATGGCGTTCAGGTCGAAGGTGAAGCGCGTGGCTCGTTCGAAGGTGCGAATCCCCCGCTCGCAGAGGATGACCCGGTAGTTGCCGTGGCTCATGATGTACTCGGCCGACATCAACAGCTCCTCGATGGTGGACATCATGCCGCGCTTGAGGAGCACCGGCTTTTGGGACTCACCCACGGCGTGCAACAGGCCGTAATTCTGCATGTTGCGGGCGCCAATCTGCAGGATGTCGGCATAGCGGGCGACCAATGGCACCGTCTCCGGGGTCATCACCTCGGTCACGACGGGCAACCCCGTCTCCTCTCGGGCCTCGGCCAGCAGCTCCAGCCCTTTCTCGCCCAGCCCCTGGAAGGAATAGGGTGATGTGCGCGGCTTGAACGCGCCGCCGCGAAGGATGTGAGCGCCAGCCTCCTTCACCGCGTGGGCCGTCTCCAGGAGCTGTGACCGGCTCTCCACCGAGCAAGGGCCGGCCATGAGGATCAATTGCCGGCCACCGATGCGCAGCCCGTTCAGGGTGATGATCGATGGCTCCGGCTTGGAGTCTCGACTGGCCAGCTTGAACGGATGCAACACGGGCATGATCCGCTCAACCCCCGGCATCACCTCGAAGACCTCCGGATTGATCACCCGCTCCTCTCCCACGATAGCGACGACGGTGCGCATCTCGCCATAGATGGGATGTGGGTGGAGTCCTAGCTCCTGAACCTTAGCGATCACCGCCCCGATCTCGCTGACCGTGGCATCCTGTTTCATAACGACAATCATGGCTCTCTCCCCCTCTTTCGATAGCTGAAAGTGAAGAGCAGAAGATTGATGCTACCTGCTATCGGCTGTCTGCTACTTGCTACCTGCTAAATCTGCAGAAGCGCCTCCTGGCCGCCGTTATTGATCTGGGGCATCGACGCGGCGGGATAGGACCCTAATAGCTTGACGAAGGCGGCCTTCGATAGCAGCCCGACCAGGGCCTCCCTGCAATGCTCATCTTGCCAGTGCCCTTCAAAGTCCAGGTAGAAGACGTAGTGCCAGGGCCGGTTGCGGCGCGGACGGGACTCGATCTTGGTCAGGTTGATGCCGCGATTGGCGAACTCCCCCAGGCAGGCGTGCAGGGCGCCGGGCGTATGTGGCGTGGCGAAGACGAGGGACGTCTTGCTGGGATCTCGCCGCTCCGGCTCATGATGGCCGATGAGGAAGAAGCGCGTGTAGTTCCAGGCCAGATCCTGGATATCGCGGTCGAGGATCTCCAGGCCGTAGATCTCCGCGGCCAGCGCGGAGGCGATGGCGCCCACGCCTGGCTCGGGATTGGCGGCCAACTCCTTGGCACTCCCAGCCGTGTCATACCAGGGCACGGCCTTCAGCCCATGCTGATTAAGGTAGCGCTCGCATTGGGCCAGCGCCTGGGGATGCGATCGCACCTGGGTCAGATCCTCCAGGGTGGTGCCAGGCGGCGCCATCAGGTTGTGCCGTACGTGAAGCACCATCTCCCCCCAGATCTTAAGATCACGCTCCAACAGCAAATCGTAGGCCCGGTTGATGGATCCCGCCACGGAATTCTCGATGGGGAGGGCGGCCAGATCCGCCTCTCCGGATTCCACGACGGCGAAGAGATCCTCAAAGGAACGACAGGGTAAGGTCTCCACCTCATCGCCTAGGTTCTGGCGGATGGCCTCCTCCGAATAGGCGCCGTGCTCGCCCTGAAATGCCACAACGCGCTTCGTCATGATGTCTCCTCCTCCGAATGGGAATCTCCGTCCCCCGAGTGTGCGGCCAGATGTTCCGTGATCCACGCCTCCAGCTCCTCCCAATCCACTGGCGGAATCTGGGAGAGGTCAGGGCGCAGGTTGGCCGCTTCCTTGATATATACATGGGTGATCTCATGGGCTGATTTGTCCGTGTTCCAGTGCAGCAGGATGCGGATGCAGCGCGGCAGCGAGCCCGGCACGCTGATCTCGTGGGTGCATAGCAAGGGGACATCGACCCAGCCGAGCTGCCGGGCGGCCAGCGCCGGGAACTCAGCGTTCAGATCGGGCGTGGTGCTGAAGATAGCGCTGGCCACGTCCTCCGGCTTGATGTCGTTGAGTCGGATCATGAGCGCCAGGAGTTGGCGGGTGGCCTTTAAAATGGCCTCGCGGGTGTTCTCATCTGCGGTCGTCGCGCCGCGAACGCCACGGCAGGGCATCTCAACCTCCTCGGTCCAATCGTTCATAGGGATAGCCAACACGGCCCTCTCGTAGAGGCGACCGGCCGGTCGCCCCTATCGATGTCGTGTAGACAATGCACGCGTTGCTCCTACATTGTCTCATGGATTAAAAGGCGCATCGCAATCGCACCCTCAGAGCGACACAAATGAGGGAGACCACCCAATAAACAAAAGAGCGTGAAGCTCATCGCTCCACGCTCCTCTCAGTCTTACAGATTTAGGCTTCGTCGGCTAAACCGTTGACTCCCTCCGGGCATGGAGCGATGGGCCTACGCTCTCGTAGGCAAAAAAGTAAAAGTAGGCAAAATAAAACCCGCGCCAGCCGGAGCTGAAGCGCGGGCACACGTCGCCAACCGCTACCTGAGCGGCGTTTAATGAGTGTATAGCGACGTGACAACGCCTACTCATGACCACCGTTTCCATGCCTCAGGGTGATCTTATGATAACACGGGAACCGGAAGTTGTCAAAGATGATGAGGCTTGACCTTGCCGGGCGATGATGTATGATCTGTGGACAAAAATGTCATAACTGGGAGGTCAATGCTCATGCGCGTCGTGATTATCGGCGGAACCGGACATGTGGGCACGTACCTGGTGCCCCGGCTCGTGCAGGCGGGCTACGAGGTGATCAATATCAGCCGGGGGCGGGCGGTCATCTGGCTTACCCAACACAAGGTCATCGAGGTGTGAGGGGAGAGACATGATTGACGGAAAAGTGGGGATCGCCATCGTTGGCTGTGGGAACATCGCCGAGCCCTACGCCGAGACGCTTCAGCCGTATGAGCACATCAGGTTGGTGGGCGCTTATGATCTCATCCCGCAACGTGCGGAGAGGCTCGTCGCCCGGTACGGCGGCAAAACCTACGCGTCCATGGAGGAGCTGCTGGCCGATGACGCGGTGGACATCGTCATCAACCTGACGATCCACCACGCCCATCCCGCGGTCATCGCCCAATGTCTGAACGCGGGAAAGCACGTCCATAGCGAGAAACCGCTGGCGATGACATATGAGGAGGCCAGGGCGCTGGTGGATCTGGCCGCGGAGAAAGGGTTACGCCTGAGTTGCTCGCCCATCACCTACATGGGGGAGGCCCAGCAGACGGCATGGAAGCTCATCCGGGAGGGGAAGCTGGGCGCCGTGCGCGTGGCGTACGCGGAGGTCAATCACGGCCGTATCGAATCCTGGCATCCCAATCCCGAGCCGTTCTACGAGGTGGGCGCGCTTTTTGACGTTGGCGTGTATCCTCTGACGATATTAACCACCTTCTTCGGCCCGGCCCGGCGGGTCACGGCGTATGGGAAAGTGGTCTATCCCGACCGCGTGACGGAAGAGGGCCGGCCGTTCCACATCGAGACGCCCGACTTCGTCGTGGCCGTCGTGGAGCTGGCCAACGGCACCGTAGTCCGCCTGACGACCAACTTCTACGTCGGGCATCACAGCAAGCAGAAGGGGATCGAGTTCCATGGGGACCTGGGCTCCCTGTACTTAGGTAGCTGGCAGAACTTCGCCGCGCCTGTGGAGTTCGCCGGGTACGGGAAGCCCTATAGCCCCGTCCCTCTCGTGAAAGAGCCGTATCCCGGCACCGAGTGGAGCCGGGCGGTGGTGGAGATGGTCGACGCGATCTCGGAGGGACGCCCGCAGCGAGCGACGGGGGCGCAGGCGGCCCACGTCGTCGAGATCCTCTGTGCCATTAGAAGATCCTATACGGAGGGGCGTCCGGTACCGGTCGAGTCCGATTTCACACCGCCGAGCCCCATGGACTGGGCCATGTAAACACACCCCGGGGCGTGGTGGGCACATGATCTGGCCCTCACGCCCCGGTTCATTCCTCTGAACTATGAGAATGTCAGCCCGTCGCCCCGTTACTCGGGCTGATAAGCCGCTCGCGACATATCGCCCACGAACTCAGGCAGGTTCGTGTGTCCCAGTTGCTGGCGAATGGCGTGTGCCTCGCCAATGTGAAACCAGTAGTGGTAGATATTGCGCAGCAGCATAGTGCCGATATTCTCCGGCCGCGGCTGACCCTCCCACTCCAAATACCCCTGCATCCGCTCCGGCGTTAGCGTATCCAGGTACTCATCGGCCGCCCGGGTGACTTGATGCCAGATGGCCCACATTTCATCCAGCGGCGGCGTGCTGGGAGGACGCCCCGGACCCACTCGCTCATGCAGGCCCGGCGCCAGCTCCCGCCCCTGCGCCATCTGCACCCAATACGCGTGTTCCTGGTTGGCGAGATGCCCGATGATCCAGCTGATGCAGTTCATGGGCCCCAGGCGCCGGCAGGCATCCTCGTCCGAGAGCCCCTCCAGACAACGGAGCAGCTCACTACGTGCGAACCGAAGCTGTGTAACTAACAAGTGCGGCATCGCTTCTCTCCTCTTCCTACTATCGGGAACTTCCGCCGTCGAGCCTCCACGCTAAAACACACACTTATTTGGAATAGACAACAGCATCTCTCTTTTTGGCCACCTTTGGATCAAGGGATGATGAGTGAGACGATGTAGGCCAGTATCAGCACGCCGATCTCCACGGCGCTGACGCGGCCAAACCGATACCAGAGCCGCCGCTTCGCCACGCCCTCCCGGTAATAGTACTCGCAGAAGAGGACGAAGGCGCACCCCACCACCCCCAGGATGAGGATGCCAAAGCGGTCGATCGCACCCAGGACCCAGCGGCCCAGCCCGATGACCGTGGCGATGCGCATGACCGTCGCGCGGGCGGCGATCAGATCCAACACCGCCAGCGCGCTGGACAAGAGCCAGAGGAGATACCCGATGATGTAGTTTTGCGTCAGTTTCATCAAGGACGCCTAGCTTATGATGCCTCTCAGCTCCAGCTCGTCGGCGAAGTGGCAGGCGACGAAATGCTCGGGCGTGATCTCCCGTAGCTGGGGCTCCTCCTCCGCACAGATCTTCTGGGCATACCGACAACGAGGATGGAAGTAGCATCCCGGCGGCGGGTTGGCCGGGTTGGCCACCTCGCCCGTGAGCACGATCCGCTCCGTGCGGATCCGGGGATTAGGCTTCGGTACAGCAGACATCAGCGCTTCCGTATAGGGATGCTTCGGGTTCGTGAAGAGCTCATTCGTCTCGGCGCTTTCCACGAGCTTGCCTACGTACATCACCGCGACCCGGTCGCTGATGTGCTTGACCACGCTCAGGTCATGGGCGATGAAGAGATACGTCAGGTTGAACCGTTCCTGCAGATCCTCCATTAGATTGAGCACCTGGGCCTGCACGGAGACATCCAAGGCGGAGACCGGTTCGTCGGCGACGATGAACTTGGGGTTGAGGGCCAGCGCCCGGGCCAGGCTGATGCGCTGCCGTTGCCCGCCGCTGAACGCGTGCGGGTATCGATCCATATACTCGGGGCGTAGCCCTACCGCCCGCAACAGCGCGGCCACGCGGTCCTCCAGCTCTCGGCCCCGAGCCACATTGTTCACGATCAGAGGCTCTCCCACGATCTGCTTCAGGGTCAGGCGTGGGTTCAGGGACGAATAAGGATCCTGGAAGATGATCTGCATGTTGCGCCGGAGTCGCCTCATCTGTTCCTTGTCCAGTTGCTCCACGTGAAGGGGCCCGGCCTCCTCATCATAGAAGATGATCTCCCCCTCCGTGGGCTCGATGAGGCGCAACAGGCACCGGCCGGTGGTGGACTTGCCACATCCGCTCTCACCCACCAGTCCGAAGGTCTCCCCCTGCTTGATGTAGAAGGTGACCCCATCCACTGCCTTGACATAACCAACCGTGCGTCTAAGAAAACCCCGTCGGATGGGGAAGTGTTTCTTGAGGTTACGAACTTCTAGAAGGATCTCATCCTGCGCTGGACTGGGCATGGACTTCCCTCTCCGTCTCCGTATCGTATAGATGGCAACGCACCTCGTGATCTGGTTCCACGGTGATATACGCGGGCTCCTCGCGATCACAGAGGCCGGGCATAAACTCATCGCAGCGCGGCCAGAAGGGGCAGCCGCTGGGAACGGCGTATGGATCCGGCACGATGCCCCGGATGGGTTGCAGGCGTTCCTTGGTCGTGGACTCGATGCGCGGGATGGACTTCAGAAGGGCCTGGGTGTAGGGGTGTTTGGGGTTGAAGAAGATGGTGTCCACGTCGGCGTGCTCCACCACCTTCCCCAGATACATGACGATGACGTCATCGCACATCTCGGCGACAACGCCCAGGTTATGGGTGATGAGCATGATCGTCGTGCCCATCTCCCGCTGCAGGCCCTTCATCAGCTCCAGGATCTGCGCCTCGGTCGTTACGTCCAGCGCGGTGGTGGGCTCATCCGCGATGAGCAGGCTGGGATTGCAACTAAGCGCG
Organism: Caldilineae bacterium; assembly: GCA_011176545.1. Taxonomy (GTDB): domain Bacteria; phylum Chloroflexota; class Anaerolineae; order DUEN01; family DUEN01; genus DUEN01. Next base: position 9,153 of record DUEN01000078.1, read on the forward strand.
ATGGCGATCATCACCCGCTGACGCATGCCGCCGCTCAGCTGATGGGGGTAGCTATCCACCATCTGATCCGGCTGAGGAAGGCCCACGCGCCGCAACATCTCGATGGCCCGCTCGCGCGCCTCACGCCTAGTCACATTCTGGTGCAGCGTGATCGCTTCCATGATCTGGTCCCCGATGGTGTACACGGGGTCCAACGAGGTCATAGGCTCCTGGAACACCATGGAGATCTCGCCGCCGCGGATAGATCGCATCTCCCGTCCCCTTGGCGGCAGTTCGGTCAGGTCTACGACCTGAGCCTCCTCGTCGCCGTTTCGGCGGCGCCATCGGTGATAGAGGATCTTTCCTCCCATGATCCGGCCCGGGGGCGGGATGATCCTGAGGATCGCCAGCGCGGTGACACTCTTCCCACATCCGCTCTCCCCGACGATGCCCAGAACCTGCCCGCGTTTCACGGAAAAGCTGGCACCATCAACGGCTCTGACCACGCCCTCCTGGGTGAAGAACTGCACGTACAGGTCCTCTACCCGCAAGATCTCATCCCGCTCCAGGCCGAATGCCTCTGTATCCGGGTGTGCGTTATGAGTCGAAAGCTTCGTCATGGTCTCACCCTCAGATGGCGAACGGATCGGCGGCGTCCCGTAGCCCATCGCCCACGAAGTTGAAGCACAGGACGGCGATGATGACGAAGATACCGGGGATCATGAGCCACGGGTGCTGGACGACCACGCTGACCGTCTGCGCGTCCTGTAGCAACACCCCCCAGCTGACCATGGGCGGCTGGATGCCCAACCCAAGGAAGCTCAGTGCCGTCTCGGCCAGGATCATCCCCGGGATGGAGAGGGTGGCCACCACGATGATGTGGCTGAGCGCGTTGGGCAGCATGTGCACGAAGATAATGCGCCAGTCCGACGCGCCAGCCGCCCTGGCCGCCGAGGTATAGTCCATCTCCCGGTAGGCGAGCACCTTAGCCCGCACCTGCCGGGCCAGCCCCGTCCATCCCACCAGCGAGAGGATCAGCGAGATGGCGAAGTACCGTTTCACCGTGGACCAATCCGGGGGCAGCGCGGCCGCCAAGGCTGCCCATAGTGGGATGGTGGGGAAGGACATGAGCAGCTCGATGATGCGTTGCATGATGGTGTCCGTCATGCCGCCGAAGTACCCCGAGGCCGTGCCCAGAGCGGAGCCGAAGAAGATGGTCAGGGAGACGCCCACCAGCCCCACCGTGAGGGAGACGCGGCCTCCTTTCAGGATGCGGGCGAGCATGTCCCGACCTACCCGATCCGTCCCCAGGAGAAAGATGGTCCCTGGCTCCTCGACGCCGAACAGATGGATATCCGTCTCGATAAGGCCGAACAGCTTATAGGGCCGCCCGTGCACGAAGAAGTAGATGGGGTACTTCTTGTCATAGTCCGGCTTGTGGATCCATTCCAGCCGCTCCATGTCCAGGGTGGTCTCGACCCCATACACGAAGGGGCGTAGATGGAAGTTCCCTTCATTATCTATGAAGCGCGGCCATTGCGGCGGCAGGAAGATATAGTCCTCCCAGATCGTCAGATGATCGTAGGGTGATAAGAAATCGGCGAGGATGACGAGGATGTAGAGGATGATGAGCACGATGCCGCCGCCGACGGCCAGACGGTTGCGCAGAAAGCGTCGCCATGTGAGCTGCCACAGGGACATCCGTCCCACTTCAGGTACGGCGGCCTCTTCGACCCCGACATCCTCTAGCCTAGGTGTGATCTCAACCGCTTGTTCGGACATGAAAGCTACCCTCTCGCTCCCAGTTGATGTTGTCTGTGCGCGCCATCAATCGCCTGATGAGCGCGTGAGGATCCCTCAGATGAGGCAGTGATCATGAGAGCCAACCTTACTCGAACCGGATGCGAGGATCGATCCAGGCCAGGAGCAGATCCGCCAGGAAGTTCCCGATTATCAGCATCATGGATAGGAACATAAGGAAGGTGCCGGCCAGGAACATGTCCTGCTGGCGGAGTGCGTTAAAGTACAATGGCCCGGTCGTTGGCAGGCTGAGCACGATAGCCACCACCGTAGATCCGGAGATGATCTCCGGCAGGCTCATGCCTAGCAGCATGATCAAAGGGTGGATGGCGTTGCGAACGGCGTGCTTGATGATGACCTTGGATTCCGGCAATCCCCGGGCCCGCGCGGCCTGGATGTATTGCATGTTCAGGATGTCTAGCAGGTTACCACGCATCATGCGGATGAGTCCCGCCGTTCCCGAGGTGCCCACGACCACGATGGGGACCCAGAGATGCTTTAAGAAGTCGATGAACTTGGCCAAGCTCCACGGGGCGTCCACAAATTCTTGTGAGAACAGTCCTCCCACCGACTGGCCGAAGGTGCGCTGAGCGATGACCATGAGGATCAGGGCCAGCATGAAGTTGGGGATGGAGAGCCCCGCCAGGCCGATAAGGGTGAAGATGTGATCCCCGATCTGGTATTGATGCGTGGCTGAGTAGATGCCGATGGGAATGGCTACGATCCAGGTGAACAACAGGGTAGAGAAGGAAATGAGGGCCGTAAACCCCAGGCGCTCCCAGATTAGATCCTTGACCTCGCGGTTGTATTCAAAGGAACGGCCGAAGTCGCCGCGGACGAATCCGGAGACCCATTTCAGATATTGGATGTAGACCGGGCGATCCAACGCATATCGGCGTTTCAGGGCCTCGATCTCTTCCTCCGCGGTGCTGGTGCCCTGAATCTGACGCCGCGCTCGATAGACATCGAGATAAGTCCCGGGCGGGAGATTGATGATGAAGAAGCCGATCATGGAGACGAAGATGAGGGTGGTGATCATATAAATGAAGCGTCGAGCGATATACGCTGCCATTAGGCCAACCTCTTCTTAACCCCTGGTGTTTTTTCGCTATACGTTGATGCAGTAGGGGCAACGCGTGCGTTGCCCCTACGTTTTGTTGTCCTCTCGTAGGAACACACAGCCGTGCGCCCCTACATTACCCATTTCCCACAGGTAGAGGCACGGCATGCCGTGCCTCTACGTTATTTTTCGTATACGCCAGTATGAGCGATTAAGTAGGGGCGAAGCACCGCTTCGCCCCTATGGCTCTAGGCGTGCTTAGATGTCCTTGAAGAAGAACTGCTCCGGATATACGGCGCCGAAGTAGACCATGATCCACGGGTTGGTGAAGCCGCCCAGGCCCAATTGCTCTCGCGTGGGCACGTTGCCCACGTTCTTCTTGGCCACGACGATGGTCGGGATATTGGCCACCGTTCCGATGAAGAAGGGGCCTTCCTCGATGTGGATCTTCATCATCTCGAAGACCAGCTTCTCCCGCTTCTCATCGTCGGGCTCGATCTTAGCCTTGTCGTACAGCGCCTGCAGGCGGGCCACCGGGCCGTCGGCCGGAGGCTCATCGCGCGGCGGCGTGCGATCTCGCGGGTCCTTGTCCAGCTCGGTGCCTTCCTTGGCCGTGCCCTTCACCGCGTACCATGCGCCATACAGCGGCGCCCAACGATGGTTGCCGATGGGCACGAACCACTGCGGGAAGACTAGGTGGTTGGGGCCGTCGCCGACCTCCCAGCTGTTGCGAATATCGAACTCGGCCGTCTCCTGCATGACCGTGAGCTGCTCGCCGGGCACAGGATTCAAGATGGTCTTCAGCCCGATGGCCTCCCAGTTCTCCTTAACCATCTCGGAGCAGAGGCTGTACTCGCGGGAAGCCTCGGCGCTCATGTCGATGCGCAGCTCCAGCTTCTTGCCGCTGGGCAGCTCTCGCCAGCCGTCGCCATCCTGGTCCACCACGCCCATCTCATCCAGCAGCGCCTTGGCCTTCTCGGGATCGTACTCGACGGCCAGGTCGCGCCACTGCTCGAACAGCTTCTTCCCTTCCTCGGTGCGGTTGTACTCGATGGCCTTGGGGCTCAGGGTCCCGGTGGTCGGATAACCCGTGCCGAAGTAGACCACCTTCTGGATCCTGTCGCGGTCGATGGCATGTGACAGCGCCCGGCGGAACCGTTTATCCCGATACACCGCGGCCTTCTCAGGGTCCGGGTGGTTCCAGTTGGGGTAGTATACGGAGCCGGTGCCAGAGCCACCGTCCCACAGGAAGGTGCGATAGTTGCCCTTCTCCTCGTTCTCCTTGAAGAGGGATAGCTCGCTCAGCGGCTGGTACTTGCACGGCCGGCCACAGAACTCCTGCTCCCCGGCGATGACCTTCAGCTTGGAGACCTCCAAGTTCTCCACGTAGGTGACATCGACGTAGTCGATGTATGGGAGCTGGTTGCCTGCCGTATCGACCGCGTAGTAGTATGGGTTCCGCTCCAGGATCAGGCGGGCGCCCGGCTCGTACTTGATGGGGCGCCAGGGGTTCAGCACGGGGCATTCGGGGTTAACCCGCCAGTCGAGCTTCTCATCGAAGGTGGTGAAATCGTCGTACTCATCCGAGTAGTCGGGATGGAACTGGATCAGGTAGTGCTTGGGGACGACCACCTTCTCCGCGATGACGCCGTTGGGCCACATGGCCAGCCGGTCGGGCAGGAGCGGGGCCGGAGCGGCGAACTTGAACTTGAGGGTGTAGTCGTCGATCTTCTCCAGCTCCATGGTCTTGCCGCCGGCGATGGCCCAGTCGGGCGGGCTGTCGGAGTGCTCAGGATTGAGCACCATGTCCTCCCACCAGAAGAGGATGTCATCCACAGTGAAGGGCTCGCCGTCAGACCACTTGGTGCCCTTGCGGAAATAGAAGATCCACTCTGTCTTGTCCTCATTGGACTCCCAGCTCTTGGCCAGGCCGCCGCGCTTGCCCAGGCCATCCTTGACCCAATGTACTAACGAGTAGCCGTACATGGCCATGGCCACATGGGAGCCGGATGAGGAGGTGTCGAAGCGGTGCCACGTTCCACCGTACTTGCCGATGGTCTCGAAGGGTTCGATGACCAGCGGCTCGGCCGGGATGCGCTCCTCCAATGGCGGCAGCTTGCCCTGCTTGACCAGCTCGTGCAGCATCGGGGCCTCGTGAATCTCCTCTTCCTCCGCGGGAGGAGCGGTGGGGGCCTCTTCCTTCTTCTCCTCAGGAGGTGCCTCCGGTGCCACCTCAGGGGTTGGTTGAGCACAGGCTACTGCGACGACGCCAGCCGCCGCCGTTGCCGATAGACGCAGGAACTCTCGACGGGTGAGCTTTCTTCTGGCCATAAGAAAACCTCCTGGTCAAGATGTGAACGGTTGGCCACCATTGCAAGCCCGGAGATGGGGGAAGAGCATTTCTACACTCCCGGCTTGCCAGGACGGAGATACCTAAGTGATCATTATGGAATTTGGGGATGGATCACCTCCCTTCGCCTTGAACTCTCGGGAGTGGGAAAAAACAATGATGAGACCACACCGTTGGGGCTAGACAGCGCGGAGGGCGTAGAATAAAGAAGCTGTAGGAGGAACGACGCACTCCGACTGCTGTTAGTGGAAAGCCGACTGTCAGGTTTCGCTTCTTTGAAAAGATGACTTTAACGAAGCTTACCCGCCAGGCTTACCACGCACCCCAACCGAGATCACGCCTCCTATGGGCATTGGCTTCCTAACGTACTTACTTCACGAAGCAGTGTCGCTTGCAGCCGAAGGGATAGGAAAGACCCTAACGCTCGCAATGATATATCTATGCCGCTTCAGCGTCGAGGAAGGAAGGCCACTCAAGTCAGATATCGATTCGCGCCACGTAGGGTTGAAGGGTTTTTCTCAAGAGAAAGTGTAGCATCGTTATCGCGGGCTGTCAAGTGCTCGTTTCGCCGATTTATCACTATGAGTCATTGTTTCCTCTCAAGTAGACACAATTGTCCTCAATGGCATTCTCGTTTGAAGAGAGGGCCTTCTAGGTTTTTGCCCTTAAGCATCCACGAAGGGGTCTCCTCCACGCGCTTCGTCTTTTTTTATTGGGGTATCACTCGTTGAAACCGGGTCCCCGTGAAGTGAAGCAGATAGCCCCAAAGGCAAGCTGTGTTCGATCCTGAGGCTCAGGATGATGAGAGGGCGGAAGTAAGTCCCTCGGCCAGCGGGAAACGCTTCAGAGAGTGGGAAAGGACATGGGCATTGTATTGAGTCCCACCGATTCGTGCAAGGAATGTCCAAGAGATAATGTACCTTAAGGGGGATTTCTTGATGTTAAGCCTGTGAGCTTGCGCTCATGGAGTGTGCTGTTATACTGCCTACTATGGCAGGTAAGGATATTGTCTAACCAAGGTTTTACATGAACCCAAAGAGAGGACCTGATGGCTCAATTGATCACGACGCTTGGACCTAAGGCGGCCGATGAACTGAAGGCGATCCTGCCCCATGAGCACGTCTTCGTCGATCTGCGGACGTCGGATCAACCCGGATATGCGCGAGCTGACCCCGCGGACGTCATCCGATTGATGGCGCCGGAGATAGAGAAGGCTCGGGCGGTGGGGATCTCGGCTATCGTGGAGTGCAGCGCGGTCGGCACGGGGCGACGGGCGGATATCCTGAAGGTCGTCTCCGAGGCTACTAACTTCCCCCTGGTCGCGCCCACGGGCATTTATCGCGAGCCGTGGGTCCCCGATTGGGCGCACGCGGCCAGCGAGGAGGAGTTGAGGGATTGGATGCTAGGAGAATTACAGGGGGAGATCGAGGGGAGCGGCGTGCAGGCCGGCTGGATCAAGCTGAGCGCTGGCGACAACGGGATTACAGAATGCGAGGCCAAGATCCTCCGAGCGGCCGCGCGCGCGGCCGCGGTGACGAACGCCGTCATCGGGAGCCATACCGTACGCGGCCATGTCGTACGAGAGCAGCTCAGGATCATCGAGGAGGCCGGGTATACGCCGGAGCGCTTCATCTGGATCCACGCCCAGAACGAGCCCGACTTTGCATTGAACGTGGAGATGGCGCGACGCGGCGTTTGGATCGAGTATGATGCCATCGGTGGCGAACGCTTTAGCGACGACTTCTTCATCGAGCGCATTCGGCGTATGCTGGACGCGGGCTTTGGGGATCGCATCCTGCTCAGCCATGATCGGGGATGGTACGATGCTGCAAAGCCCGGCGGAGGGACGCCCAGGCCCTACACCTATATCCAAGAGGTGTTTCTGCTCAAGCTACAGGCCGCTGGCGTGGACGAGGTGACCATCTGGTAGATTATACACGATAACCCATTCCGAGCGTTCGCCCGTTAGCGCGCGGTGATGCGATGAACTCGGGGCGTCCACAAGGGACGTCCCTATCCTTGGATTGGATGTCTTGTGTAGGGGCAGCCCTTGTGGCTACCCTGAACCAGGAGATGGCGGGGGGTGAGGGACGATGAAGATCACAAATGTTGAGCCATATCCGGTGTGGGGCAGGCACCGTAATTTCCTGTTCGTCGTCGTGGACACTGATGAGGGGATCTACGGCGTGGGCGAGGCAGGGATCACCGGACGAGAGTTGGCTGTTATGGGGGCGATCGAGCACTTTAAGCCTCTACTGATCGGTCAGGACCCCATGCGCACCGAGCATATCTGGCAGCTTCTCTTTCGCGGCGGCTTCTTCCCCGCTCAGCGTATCCTCACCGCGGCCATCTCCGCCATAGATATCGCCTTGTGGGACATCAAGGGGAAGGCCTTGGGTGTGCCGGTGTACGAGATTCTGGGCGGGCGCGTGCGGGATCGCGTGGTCTGCTATCCGCACAACGTAGGACATGGGATGGAGATCACGCCGCTTGTGGAGTCGTGTCTCCAAACTAAGGAGGAGGGGTGGAAGTTCGTGCGATGGGGACTGCCCCAGGACGGCGAAGTGCTGGAGCCGCGTCGGGCCGTGCTCACCGCCGTGGAACAATTCCGGGCAGTGCGAGAGGCCGTCGGGGATGAGATCGAGATCGTCTTCGACGTACACACCCGGCTGGATCCGCCGGACGCCCTGTGGCTTTGCCAGGAGGTGGAGGCGTTCCATCCATTTTTTATCGAGGACCCGCTGCGCTCCGAGAACCCGGATTCGTTCAAGACGTTGCGGCCCCGCACGCGAGTGCCGTTGGCCGCGGGCGAGCAGTTTAGCTCTAAGTGGGAGTTCCGCCAGTTCATCGAGGAGGAGTGGATCGACTACGCCCGTGTCGATCTGTGCATCGTGGGGGGCATCACGGAGGCGAAGAAGATCGCGGGGTGGTGCGAGACGCACTATATCAAGCTGGCCGTGCACAACCCTCTGGGGCCGGTGTCCACGGCCGCCTGCCTGCATTTGAACCTGGCCGTCCCTAACTTCGGTGTGCAGGAGCAACCCCGCAGGCCGGGGACGATGCTGACCGATGTCGTGCCCATACAGCCAGAATGGGAGGAGGGATACCTGCTGCCACCGACACGTCCCGGCCTGGGGATCGAGTTCGATCGTGAGGCGGCGAGGAAGCATCCTTTCCGGATGTGGGAGCCGCCTCACCTCCGTCGGCTGGATGGATCGTTCACTAACTGGTAATGCAATAGGTGACCGGCACCCCCGAAGGTGCCGGTCACCTGAACTCACGACCACGAAGGTAACGTAAAGTAAGGACGCAGTGCCGCTGTGTCCCTACCCCCTCAGACCGCAATCCTACGCATCATTCCCTTTCCTTCGCGATCGCCTCTCGTCCCTTCTCCGAGAGGAGCCAGAAGGAGGTATCCGACGTAAAACACGTCCTCCGTAATGAGCACTGATTGCACCGGCTCTCGCATGTAGAAACATTGCGGCGGATATAGCCGCGTGAGGCGAGCGTGGTCAACATCCGCCGCAACGTCTCCTTGCTGACGCCCAACTCTCGAGCCAGATCGCTCGTGGAGCGTGGCCCGCCGTGGGTAATGGCCTGTAAAACCCGGACCAGCGGGTTGGACGCTTGTGCCTCCGGCATGTCACACCCCAAGGCCGAGCAGGGCCGCAGCTTGATAGACCAGCATCCCAGCAACCAGGGATACGATCAACAGCAGGCCCACGCTGATGGCGCCCCATTTCCAGGCGCCGCCCTCCTGCCGGATGATCGCCGTGGTGGCCGCGCAGGGGATGAAGAGCATCTGTACGACCAGGAAGGCCAGCGCGCCCGCCGGCGATAGTGTGGAGGATACCCTCTGGGCGAGGTCCATGCCCTCGCCCCGATACAGAATGCCGAGGGTGACGATAGTGTTCTCCTTGGCCGCGAAGCTGCTGAGCAGGGCGGTGATCAACCGCCAGTCGGTCCATCCCATCCACCGCCCAATGGGGGTCAAGGCGCGTCCCAGCCATGCCAGGATGCTCTGTTCGACCTCGCCCGAGGGCAACACGGAGAGCGCCCAGATGAGCACGGAGAAGATCAGGATGATCGTCCCTGCCTTGCGCAGGAAGGCCAGCGTGTTATGCCAGACGAACAACCCAATGGTCCGGGCGTTCGGCAGATGATACAGCGGCAATTCCATAATAAACGGTGAGTCGCTGTCGGCGGCGAGCAGACGATGGATCAGCGCTCCCAACACGCCCAACACGAGGATATTGAAGGTCACCAGCCCCCAGGTGGCGATGGTGGCGTGTGGGCCGAAGAAGGCCGGCGCCAGGAACGCGACGACAGCTAGCCGGGCGGCGCAGGGGACGAGGGGGCTTAAGATGATGGTCATCAACCGAACGCGTTGATCCTCGATGATGCGAGTCCCCATCACGGCAGGTACGTTGCATCCGAACCCGAGGAACAGGGGAAGAAAGCTCTTCCCATGCAGGCCCATGAGGTGCATGAATCGGTCCATGACGAAGGCCGCGCGGGCCAGATATCCGACGTCCTCTAGCAGGCCGAGCATAGCGAAGAAGAGGATGAGGATGGGAAGGAAGGTGATCACGGTGCCCACGCCGCCGAGCACCCCTTCCGTCAGCAATCCGACGAGCCAGCCGGGAGCACCGGCCAGCACGCTCTGGATGCCCGTGATAAGGGGCTGCACGATCGCCGAGTCCAGCCAGCTCTGGAGAGGCGTGGCCACCGCATAGGTGAGCCAGAAGACCAGGGCGAAGATGCCGCTGAGGACGATCAGCCC
>DUEN01000079.1 GCA_011176545.1 Caldilineae bacterium
CCCGCCTCTGGCAACTCCTCCAGGGGCCGCGCGTTCGCCGGGATCACGGTGGGGTCGATCTCACGCCATCGCCGGGAGATCCATCGCCGGCTCATGTCCGTCTCATCGCCCCATAGGAAGTAGGGCACCTCCGGCTCGGTGATGTGGTAGAACCAGTCACACATCACTGTCTCCGGAGGGAGCTGGCTCACCCGATCCGGGTCGGGGGTACGCCACACCATGTCGTCCCATATGATGGGGGTCTTACCCTGCGAGCTCACGTATTCGATAGCGGGTACGACGTAGTCCATATAAAGCCCCAGCTTCCCCTTACGGGCCACCGCCTCTCGACAGCGCGGGCATTGTCCTAGGATCCACGTCTCGTCAGCGCCCAGGTGGAAGTAGCGACTATACGGGTGGGCGGCGATGACCTCATCGGCCATCTCCCGGAACAACGTCGCCGCCCCAGGTTCCAGGGGACAATATTGGGATAGCTCGCCAGCCTCTCGCAGGCTCGCGTAGCGCTCGTGGCGAAGCACGTATTCGACATGTCCCAGGCACTGGACCAGGGGGATCACCTCGATGCAATGTTCGCGGGCCAACTCCACCAGCTCGGCCACCTGCCCTTGGGTCAGCGCGCCGGGGCTCACGATGTCCGAGTGGCGCTCGTATGGGAACTTGTCTTCGTACTCGATCAACAACGCGTTGATCTTGTAATGCGCCAACGTGCGGATCACCTCGCGCCAGTACTCGAAGGGAGCCATCGCCCCCTTGAGGTCAAGATGGATGCCGCGTAGGGACAGGTCGGGCCAGTCGGTAATATGGACCGCGGGCAGGTTCGGTGACTCGTCGGCCATATCCGCCAGGAGCTGATGCAGCGTCTGAAGGCCATAGTAGAGGCCAGCCGGGCGGCGCGCCGCGAGGGCTAGCATCGTCGGCGTGATCTGCAGGACGTATCCCTCCGGCGATTCCGGGAGATCCAGTTGGACAGAGGAGACATCGCTATCGGCCGTGGCGGCCAGCCAGACGCCCGGCTCGACGGCTGGCGTCGTCCTTATGGCCAGCTTGCGGCCCAATCGGCCCGCCAACTCCTCCCGTAAAGCCCTCGCCCAGGTCAGAAGGCGATCATCGCCGCTCTCCGAGATGACGAGAGCTTCCACGCCATCCCACGAAAACTGACCGGGTAGCCATCGGATGGACTTCGGCTGAGGAATCCAGGCGATCTCACGTTGCTTCGTCATAGTTGGCCTTCCCCCCAAGCTAGGCTATAATGATTTATAATGATTCTTGGAGTGACTATCAGACAATGAGGCTGAATGGAAACGCGAGGCTCCGTTAGCTCTCGGGTAGGGGTTCAGCGCCGTTGGCCCCCCTACTCCTGAAGAAAGTCCTACCTCCATCTGCCGTTGCGGCGTCCCGTTTTAAATCATAGCACAGGAGTGAAGGCGTGTCTCGCATTCGTAAAGCCGTGATCCCGGCGGCAGGGCTGGGTACCCGCCTCTATCCCGCCACCAGAGCCGTCAAAAAGGAGTTGTTCCCCATTGTAGGGCCCGATGGCGTCGCCAAGCCGGTCATCCAGCGCATCATCGAGGAGGCCCTGAGCACAGGGGTCGAGGAGGTATGCCTGATCGTCCGGCCTGGCGATGAGGAAGTCTTCCGTCGGTACTTCAGCCAGCCCCTCTCCGAGGAGTTGAACGGCCGCCTCAGCCGGTTGCCTCAGGCTATCGAGCAAACCGAGCATCTCATGGAGATCGCTGAGCGGCTCCATTTCGTCGTACAGCCCACTCAGGAAGGCTTCGGACACGCCGTGTATTGTGCGCGCTCCTTCGTGCGCGACGAGCCCTTCCTGCTCCTCTTGGGTGATCATCTTTATCGCAGCGCTACCCCGCGTACCTGCGCTCAGCAGATCGTTGATGCCTTTGAGTATACGGAGAACTCCGTCCTGGCTACCCAGCGCGTCCCCGAGAACGCGATCTATGCCATCGGCGTGATGGCGGGGGAGCAGGATAACCAGATCGAGCGGCTTTACCGGCTATATAACATCGCTGAGAAGCCAGCCGCTGATTATGCCTGGGAACATCTCCGCACCCGTGGCCTCCCCGATGGGTGGTATCTGGGGATCTACGGTCAGTACGCACTCATGCCCTCCATCTTCGACCATCTGGAATATCTGATCGACCACGATCTGCGCGAGCGCGGCGAGATCCAGCTTACATCAGCCCTCCAACTCATGCTCAAGGATGAGACGCTCTGGGCCTACGAGGTTGACGGTCGCTCCTTCGATATCGGCCGTCCAGCCCAGTACGCCCATACAGTGGCCGCTTTCGCCGGGCTGATCTGATCATCACCCTCGCCACATTGTAGGGGCGAGGCGGCGCCTCGCCCCTCACCTCATGTTGTGTACTCCAATATGAGCGACCCTAATGGCTCAATCCAGTCGAGCCATCAGGCGGCCTGATCTCCCGCGATCCTAGGAGCTCAGAGGCAGGGAGACGGGTTGTCCTGTCTCCGCCGAGCGATAGGCTGCCAACGCCACTTCCATGGCCTTTAACCCATCGTACCCGGTGATGGGGACCGGCGCGTCCTCTCGGATGGCGCGTACGAAGTCCCGGATCATCTCCAGGTCCATGTTGGTACCCCAGTGCACCCAAGCGATGCGATTCTGCGTCTGGCTGTAAAGCTCCACGTTCTGCCGGAACGCGTCCAGGAAGATCACGCCGTCCCGGCCGACCAGCTCCATGGTCACGTCACCCCAGGTGGGGAAAATGGGAGGGCGAGACCAGGATGTGTCCAGCGTGGCGAAGGTCCCCGATGAGAAGCGCATGGAGAGCAGCCCACAGTCATCGATGTGGATGTCAGGATAGATGAGGTTGTCGATCTCCGCGTACACTTCGACGACCTCGTCCTCCAGCATCCAGCGCAGCAAGTCTACGACGTGGACGGTGTGATCGATGACCGCGCCGCCTCCTGCCTTTTCCTTATCCGTGAACCATCCTCCGGGCATGGTGCCATGGTTTGTGCACTTCGCCCCCAGGATAGGGCCGATCTCCCCAGCGCACACGCGCTCGTACACGCGCCGGGTCGGCGGGTTATATCGCACCGGGAAGGCCGTCATGAGCTTCACGCCGGCCTCCTCCGCCGCGTCGATCATGGCCTGTGCGTCGGCTACGGAGGTGGCGATGGGCTTCTCGCATAGGATGTGCTTGCCCGCCTGCGCGGCCGCGATAGCCAGATCCTTGTGATCCGCGTTGGCCGCGGTGATGATGACGCCGGCGATATCCTCCTCACGCAGGAGCGCGTCCAGGTCCTTCACGAAGCGCGTATCGAAGCGGTTCGCCATGGCCTGGCCTCGCTCGGCGTCCTCATCCCAGATAGCGGCGAGCTCCGCATCCGGCAGTTGCCGCAGGCATTCGGCGTAGCTGAGCGCGTGCAGGTGAGCAAAGCTGAGCATGGCGATCTTCATGATATACCTCCCCGGGGCAGTGCGATGACTTTCCCTGTCTCGGCTGACTCCATCGCGGCCAGTCCGGCCTCCAGCGCCTTCAGCGCGTCTTCGGGCGTGATCCTGAGCGGCGTCCCGTGGAGAACGTGATCCACCCAATGACGTAACTCCACCAAGTAGGGACTTTCCGCCAGCGGGCTCTCCGGCAGGGCGACGCCGCCGCCTCCTCCTGTGCGTTGCCAGCGCTCGGTCTGGATAGGGGAGCTCTCCCGGCTATCGACGGTTAACAGCCCACCGTCGCCAGCGATCTCCACCCTGGTGCGGAAGCCGCCGGGGTGGGACCACGAGCCCTCCAGATGGACGATGGCACCAGAGGCCATGCGCATGGTGACCAGGGCGTAATCCCGCTCCGCCTCCGTGCGACCCGTCAGGCTGTAACCATAGACCCGGAGGACATCGCCGCAATACCAGCGGGCGGTGTCGATATCGTGCAGCATCAGGTCGAGGATGACGCCGCCGCTGGCCTCGGGGTCGGCGTACCAGTTATCCTTGCCTGCCCGTGGAAAGGGGGCAACCCGGCTGAAACGCAGCATGGCCGGCTTGCCGATCGCCCCCTGGTCGATCAGCTCCCAGATGCGCACGTATTCCGGGAAGAAGCGTACCACGTGGCCGATCATCAGGCTCACGCCCGCCTCGCGGCATGCCTCGATGGCGCGTCGGCCGTCTTCCAGGTGGCGGGCCAGTGGTTTTTCACAGAAGATATGCTTGCCCGCCTGCGCGGCCGCGATGATGAGCTCAGCGTGGGTGGGCGTGGGTGTGGCGATCACCACCGCGTCGATGGCCGGATCGGCCAACAGCGCCTCTGTGGAATCATACCGCTGCACGCCCAGGCTGCTGGCCAGAGGGTCCGCGTCGCTGGCGGGGACAGCGGTGACGCCCACCAAACGCGCGTCGGGGATCTGGCACAGATGATGAGCGTGCAGGGTCCCCATGGTGCCTGCTCCTAGGACTCCAACGTTCAACATAAGCCCCTCTCCACTTCATAAGGGTGAGTTCCCTGAAGGACCGTCGAGACGCAAAGGACGCGGAAGAAAGACGTTCGCTCATAAGCATAGACGACATGGGCTTTTGAGGAGACCCAGGCCTATACGCTTTATATGTGGACGAGGCATGCCTCGCCCATAAGAATGAGCGAAGGCATTAGAATCTCTGCGCTCTCGGCGTCTCTGCGATACTTTTTCAGTACACTCACAGGATCTTGATGATGATCGTTCCCTTCGATCAGGCCTGCTGCCATCGCTCTCGCAGGAAGGCGACGCACGCGGGCAACGTCTTATCTGGATCGCCCGGGATCCCACACTCGAGCGCCATCCAGCCGCTGAAACCAGCGCGCCGCAGCGCCTTTAAGTTCGTCGCGAAGTCGATATGCCCATGGCCCGGGAGCAGCCGATTGGAATCCGCCAGGTGCACATGCCCGATGCGGGAGCCCGCGGACCGGATCGCGTTGGGCATATCGGCCTCCTCGATGTTCATGTGGAAGAAGTCCGCCAGCACCTGAACGCGACGATGCCCCACCGACTGGCCGATATGGACGGCCTGGGCGATGGTCCGCAGGAAGCGAGCTTCATACCGATTCAGTGGCTCCAGGAAGATGGCAGCGTCTAGATCCGCGGTCTTCGCGATGATGTCCTGGAGCGTGACGACCAGCAGGCGCTCGATGAGCTCTTCTTCCGTCCATACTGGGGAGAGATCCACCAGCCGGGCCGGCGGCCGGATGGGAACGCACACGACGCCGGAGGCACCCAACCGCTCGGCTAGCTGCAACAATCGGATCAGGTTCTCCTGACGAGCGGCGCGCTCCTCAGGGTCCGGGCTGATCAGATCTTCCGCTTTACGGGTGCAGATACTGCTCACCGGCAGCCCGCTGGCGCGCATGGCCTCCTCAATCTCCTCAACATGATCGAAGATGGAACCTGAGAAGCCCCCGGTGGTTAACTCAACCCCAGCGAAACCATACTCTGCGGCGCGCTGGAACCGCTCCACCAGGCTTTTCCCGCGCACCATGGTATGCTGGATGGCCAATCTCACGTCAGCGACCTCCTCTCCTCGTTCACTCGCCTAGCTCGCTGAGCGCGACGGGGCGCTTGCAACGGCTGGACTCATAGGCGGCTATGACGATGGCCAGGTTGTGCCGGGCGGCGCGCCCATCCAACCTCGGAGGATGCCCTTGTTCCAGCGCGGTGATGAATTCGGAGAACAGCGTGACGAAGGAGGATCGATGGTCGAACCCGCCCGCGTCCTGCGGCAGCCATTCTCCCCGACCATTCTCGAAAAGTTCCAACCGCCCATTGGCAAAGCGCAGGCTCCCCGCGGTGCCATGTACCTCCGAGACCCATTGCCCGCCGCCGCGCACGGCCCAACTGACCTGGATGGAGGAGACGCCTCCGTTCTCATGCTCCAGGAGGACGACGGCCAGATCATCGACATCCTGCTTCTGCACGTAAGTGCCGACATGGGCGTACACGGACTTCACCGGCGAGCCCATCAGGGCCTCAGCCATGTAGATGTTGTGGTATCCGTTGTCCAGCAGGGCTCCGCCGCCTGAGCGCTCGCCCTTGGCTCGCCAGTGCGGATCATACTCCGAGGCCCCTCGATAGTGGCCACCGCCCAGTCCCTCGTTGCGCACGAAGAAGGGATCGCCGATCCTCCCCTCCGCGATGAGCTCTAGGGCGCGGACGTTATGAGGGAGATAGCGGTAGTTGTGCATGATGCCGAGGTAGACGCCCGCCTTGTCCACGGCCTCCAGGATGCGGTCCGCCGAGTCTAGGGACGTGGCCAGCGGCTTCTCACTGAGGATATGGCGCCCGGCCTGGGCGCATGCGATGGTCACCTCCTCGTGCAGGAAATGCGGAAGCGCCAGATCGACGAAGTCGGGCGTCTCGCGGCTGAGCAGATCGCGATAATCCGCGTACCAGGCCTCTTCGGGCACGCCCAGCATCTCCCCGATCAACGCCCTGCGCTCAGGCACCGGGTCCGCCACCGCGATGACCTGGACGCGATCCTTCAGCGCCTGGAAGGCGTAGGCGTGCCCCTCCGCGACGATCCGACCGCAGCCGATAATCGCAGCAGTGATCATGGTGACTCCCGATGAAAGGCTTCGTTTTTGATGCGAATGGTGCATAAGGCGGGGGCCGAGTACGCCTCCCGGCCCCCGCGTATCGCGTTGGATGGGGATCCGACGGATCCCAGGGCTCACTCGATGCGCTCCACCGTCACCCACTCTCCGGACTCGGCCGACTTCAACACGGCGTCAACTACCGCGTCCGTCTGCGCGCCGCTCACGAAGTCGGGGTCAGGTTGCTCGCCTTTGGCCAGCGCGTTGAGGAAGTCCACAACGGCGTGGGTGAAGGTGTGCTCGTAGCCGATGGGATGGCCGGGCGGCCACCAGTGGTCGATGAAGTCGTGATCCCCGGCGTTGGTGCACTGGATGACGGACCAGCCCTGTCGATCGGTGGGCAGGGTGCCGTCGTAGTACTCCAGCTCGTTCATCCGCTCGAAGTTAAAGGCGATGGACCCCTTCGAGCCGTAGATCTCGAAATGATTGTAGTTCTTGCGCCCCAGCGCGAAGCGGGTCGCTTCGAAGGTGGCGACGGCTCCATTGTCCAGCTCCGCGATGATGGCCGCGGCGTCGTCCACCGTCACCTCGCCCATGCCGCCGCCGGCCGAGGAGCCCCACGCGCCCATATCTTCGGACGGGAGAGGGCGCTGCTTGATGAAGGTCTTGGTCAGGGCCGTCACGCGGGTGGGCTCGCCGACCAGGTAGCGGCACAGATCGATGTTATGGGAGCCGATGTCGCCCAGCGCACCCGCCCCGGCGACCTCCTTACGCAGCCGCCACACCAGCGGGAACTCGGGATCGACGATCCAGTCCTGCAGGTAGGCGCCGCGGTAGTGACGGATCTCGCCCAACGCCCCCGATTCGATCAGCTTCTTGGCCAAGCGGATGGCCGGCACCCGGCGGTAGTTGTAGTTACACAGCGTGGTGACGCCCGCTTCCTTGGCCGCCTGCACCATCGCCTTAGCCTCCTCCAGCGTGTTGGCCAGCGGCTTCTCGCAGATGATGTGCTTCCCCGCTTTGGCCGCGGCGATGGCGATCTCGGCGTGCGTGTTGCCTGGGGACGCGATGTCCACGACGTCGATGTCATCCCGCTCGATCACCTCGCGCCAATCCGTCGCGATCTCCTCCCATCCGAATTGATCGGCCACGGCCTTGACGGCCTCACGGTTGCGCCCCACCAACACCTTCAACACCGGCTTGACCGGCAGCTCAGGGAAGAAGACGGCCGCCTGGCGGAAGGCGTTGGAGTGCGCCCGTCCCATGAATTTGTAGCCTATAAGAGCGACATTCACTGTCTTCGCCATGGTTACCTCCTGAGGAAGGATGCAGGATTCAAGATCCAGGATACAGGGTGCAGGGTCCAGGATGTGGGTTATGGCCGCAAGATCCGTAGGTGGGCGGCGTCGAAGCCAAAGGGTACGAAGATGTAGTCATTCGTCCATTGGCTCAGGTCCATGAAGTCATTGGGCCCGGTCCAAGCCTGATCACCGCCCGCCCGATGCAGGGGGCCTAGCAGGTTGCGCAAGCTGGTCACCAGCCGGATCTCGAGCTCGTTGGCGCCGGGCTTGAGGAGATGGCCGATATCCACCTGATGGGGCGGTATCAGGATCACCCCCGCCTGCTGACCGTTCACCCATATGTCGGCGACGATGGCGTGCAGGCCATCGAGCGTCAGGACGACCTTCTGCCCCGGATCGGACAGCTCCACCGTCTGGCGCAGACAGAGGGTGCCGGCGAAGAAGGGATATCCCTGCAGGTTCAAGTCCCGGCTGCTGCCCTCGCCCTTCTCCGAGATGATGGCAAACTCGGGGGCATAGCGATCGAAGTCCATCCCCTCCGCGCCGTGACGCTCAGGGCCGATGCGACAGGCGCTCACGCCGAAGTCCCCGATCAGGTAGATGTCCTCAAGCTCGGTGTCCTCGGCGACCACGCCGGCTAGCTCGATCAGGTTCTCGCCCACCTGCACATGCGGACGGATATCCACGCGCTTAAAGGAGATGTCTCGCCAGTATCCGATGTCCCGGTAAGGCACGTGCTGCCCGTTGACCGTGATCTGGAACCGCTCGGGGCACTCCAGGACCAACTCGATGGCGGAGGGGAGGGCCTCCACCTGGAAGCGGAACCGCAGCTTGAAGGGCGTCCCCGTCCCGGCCACCATCGCATCGCGATGAGCCTGCCATACCGGCTTCCACTCGCTCCACGGCCCGTCGTCGATGCTGATCGCACAGTAGTCCAGGGTGATCGCGTTGGGGTCGAGCCGGTGGAATGTCCACCGGTCAGGCAGGGTGATGGTCTCCTCCGTTGCAGGCGCGGGCTGGGACGATGAGGAGGCCGGGGGCAGATCGGTGTGCATGACCAACAGATGTGAGCCTACCGGCGGGAAGGAGAGCGTGATCTCCGTATGCCCATCGGCGACGTCCCCGGCGAGGGGCTCCACCTGTCCGGTAAAGGGATCCCATCGCTCCAGGCGTCCCGTCCCTGGCAGCCTTACCCGGGTCTCCCGGCCTGCGTATAGGTCCTGATTGACCAGGAAGAAGATCTCTCGTGTGCCATCACGGCGATGGTGGTAGATCACGTCCTCGGCCCCCTCGCCCTCGATCACGACGTCGGCGGGGAGATGGTCATCAAGCGCCTGGGCGATGGCCGCGCGCTCGTTGGGGATATGGATCGTGCTGGGAGGCAGCACGCGCTCCGCCGGGCGGCCATCCACCAGCGTGGGCGCCTCTCCTACGGCGATGACGGGGCCACCCTGCTCGGCGAACTCGTGGAGCAGGTCCACCGTGGCGCGAGACAGCGTCGTGCCCGGCGGGATCACCACCACCTTATAGCGCATCTCCCCTACGCGGAACACCCCGTCCTTTACCGAGCCGTAACGCTCAAGCAGGATCTCGTCGGCGAAATGGTAGTCCCGGTGGATCGCCAACAGCGCGTCGTTCAAGGCGCGCAGCTCCTGGCTCAGGCGTTGCGTCCTGCGCAACCCTCGGGGTCGATAGACGGTCCACGCGCTGGCGATGGGGTGAATAACCAAGACATCAACGACCCGCTGTCCCTGAGTGAGCGCGTAACTCAAGCGCGTGTAATAAATATCCAGAATCCGATTGTAAGGCCACCACGGTTGCTGATAGTAGATATTGGGCGGGAAATCCCGCTTGCGGGCGCCGCGCATCGAATAGAGCGAAAGGTGAGGGTTCAGCAGGCTGATCCCCAGCGCGTAGAGGTGGTCGCCGATCCATTTTCGACCGGCGAAGCTAAAGTCCTGTCCGGAGCAGCCATAGGCCTCGCAAAGCGCCCGCGGCTTGCCCAACTGACACACGACGCTGTCGAGCTGCTTGGCCGTGACCGGCTGATCGATATGGCGACAGAGCTTGTCGATGCCGGGAAGCTGCATGTATTCATAGTGCGGCATGGCCGCGCCGATCCAGCGGATCTGATCTTCCAGCGTATCTTCCGCCATCATGTGGCCGGTGAGCATCAGATTATGTTCCGCGCACCACTCTCCTACCTGGCGGGTGAAACTCTCGACGAAGAGCAGCGTGACGGTGCGCCAGAAATCATAGCGCACGCGCATGTAATCGCCCGTGTCGAAGAAGAGGCTGGGCAGCTCCGGGATCAGGTCATAGCCGTTGCGCTCACGGAACACCCTGGGAAGATCATCGGTCCAGGGGACCATATTGGCCCCATAACGCTGGTAGCGAGGCCAGCGGATGTATTGTGGCTCATCCGTAAACACGCCTGGTATGACCGTGCCGAAGGCCTCTCCCACCTCGCGGGCATAAGGCTCGTATGTGCTCTCGATGAAGGCGCGCACCGCCTCGGGGTTCAGCGCGTCGAAGTAACAATACCCGTTGAACCAGGGATCCGTCAGCGGCTCGGTGACCGGATAGATCTGGATCCAGGCATGCGTAGCAGGGTCGAAGTTCGAGGGATCCGGCGCGGGCTGGAAATCGACCAGTTGGCCGCCCTCGCGGCGGGCGATCCAGACCCCCAGCCGCTCGGCGATGTGGGTGGGCTTATGGTCCACCAGGCAGTAGAGGGCCTTAGCTCGGTTCTGCGGCGCCAGCGCGGGCACGATCCCGCCAGCGAAACCGCTGGGCCACTTGTCCTCATCGTACAGCCAGGCGTGCATGCCGCGCTGTTTCGCCTCCGCCACACAGGCCTTGACGCACTCGAACCAGCGGCGAGACAGATAGGGGGTGATCAACCCCACGCGGGAGTGCATGAAGAAGCCGCCCCAGCCGGCTTCGTCCATCAGGCCGATCTGGCGTACCAGCTCCTCTTCCTGTAGATCGTCATTCCACGACCAGAATGGCGCGGCTCCATAGATCTTCGGGGGTGATTGAAACGTTGAGAGATCCAGCATTGCCTACCTCTCCTCGAAGAAGAGAACTTCTACGTGTCTGGGGCCATGGACGCCCAAGGTGAGCGTCATCTCAATATCCGCTGTGCGGCTGGGCCCGCTGATGAATATCACCTTGCTTGTCCCCATGAAGTACTCTCGATCCCATCCCGTGGCCCGCAGGTCAGCCAGCCATGCCTCCAGGTTGGGGTACAATCGAGACATGGGGACCAGGGCGAGATGCCATGGTGTGATGAGCGAAGCCAGACGGGAGAAGCCCGGCCCGCTGCGGAGGATCAGCGTCCCGGTGTTGGCTATGGCGGCCTCCGCCCCGGTCAGCCCGATGTCGAGCCCGGCGGCTTGTTGCAACATCTCTTCCCGATCCCCCGCCCGAAGATCGGGAGCCAGGATCTCGATCCCTATGGTCGTCAGCGCCTCGTACAACCCGGGAAGCGGCCACCGGTCTGGATCCCAGGCCAGGATCCGGCGGACGCCCTGTTCCTGTAGCCGGGACAGCAGGCGCAATCGGGCGGCGGCGATGGACTCGGCGTAATCCCAGTCGCCACCCAGCCTCGTCAGCTCCTGGCCGAAGCGCTCCAGCCATGCCTCACGCCCGCCGACGATCTGAGTCACCGGCGGATGGCCGGCGGGAGGCCTATACGGTTCGGGCCGCGGGGGCCGCTCCTGGAGCGCCTGAGACACGCGATGGAGGATCGTCCGTCGGGCGTCACTCATGCCCGCCTCCCTGAGCCATGGGATCGCTCCACCCAACGTGCCCGGAACGGCCTGGCGGCGAAGGGCGGAAAATCCCGAGAACGGGTCCATCGGTGGAGAGGCGGCGGAAGCCAGCGGATGCGCCCTCCTCGGGCCAGCAGGGCGCTCCCCCAGCGGGCCAGTCGACCGGCCCATCGATATCGATCCGACGAAGCCATAAGCCAACGCCAGCCCTGGATCCCCCATCGCTCCCAACGGGGCAGGTGACCTCCCGCCGTCAGTTCGCCGCGCAGGTGCAGCAGGAGACGGGGGATGTCGATCCGCACGGGGCACACATCCCGGCAGGCGCCGCACAGAGAGCTGGCGTAGGGAAGGTCCGCCGCGTGGGCTCGCCCCAGGAGCAGGGGGGTGACCACGGCACCTATGGGGCCAGGGTAGACCCAGCCATAGGCATGCCCGCCGATCTCCCGGTATACAGGACAACTGTTAAGACAGGCCCCGCACCGGATACAGTATAAAGCCTCGGCATAGCCTTCGGCGATGATGCGGCTGCGGCCGTTGTCGAGCAAGATCAGGTGGAGCTCATCCGGGCCATCGGGGTCGCTGGGCCGCGCAGGACCGTTGACGAGATTCACATAAGTGGTCAGCTTCTGGCCGGTGGCACTACGCGGGAGCATCTGGATGAGCAGGATGAGGTCCTCCAGCGTGGCGATCACCTTCTCGATACCCATGATCGCCACGTGGATGGGGGGTAAGCCGGTCACGAAGCGCCCATTCCCTTCGTTGGTCAAGATCGCCAGCGTGCCCGTCTCCGCCACGGCGAAGTTCACGCCGGAGATGCCCATGTCGGCTTGTAGGAACTGACGTCGCAGCCGACGACGGGCCGTCGCGGTCAATACCTCCGGCTCCAACGTGCGCGGCACATCCAGATGGCGTTCGAAGACCTCGGCGATGTCTTCCTTCCGCTTGTGAACGGCGGGCACGACGATATGGGAGGGCGTCTCGCCGGCCAGTTGGATGATGAACTCGCCCAGGTCGGTCTCGGTCACCTCCAGGCCCGCGGATTGAAGCGCGTGATTCAGCCCGATCTCCTCGGAAACCATGGACTTGCTTTTGACGACCCGTTTCACCCCACGTGAAGCGGCCAGATCCAGCACGATCTGGTTGGCCTGCGCCGCATCCTCAGCCCAATGCACCACCCCGCCGCGCTCGGTGACCTCGGCTTCCAGCCGCTCCAACAACTCAGGCAGGTGGGCGATCGCGTAGGCTCGCGCCGCGCGGGCATGGTCACGTAACGCCTCCGGATCGGCCAGCTCCGCGAACGCCTGCGCCCGTTGGCGGGTGAATTGGACCGTGGCACGCTGTAGTGCCGTCCGCAGGTATCGATCCTCCAGCGCGTCACGCACGCGCTGCGCGAACGGAGGCGGTGCAGATGGATGCCTCATGATGATGTCAGCCGGATGATCTCATCCTGTAACGGTAGCGTGGTGACCTGGGCTTCCCCCTCGCCGACGTACATATCGACCTCCAGGCGCACGCCGAACTCGGACAGATAGATTCCCGGTTCGATGGAGAAGCCGATGCCCGGGATCAGCCGCCGGCGATCCTGGGTTTCCAGGTTATCGATGTTCACGCCGTTACCGTGTCCCTCCACGCCGATGGAGTGACCGGTGCGGTGGATGAAGTATTCGCCATAGCCCGCGCGGGCGATCACGCCGCGCGCCACATCGTCCACCTCATAGCCGTGGATCGGTCGACCAACTCTCACGCCCTCCTGGACGAACTGAATCGCCGCATCCCGGGCCTCCCGCACGATGTCGAAGATCTCCTGGTGTCGTCGAGGCGGCTGCGCCCCCGCGTAGGCTACCCAAGTGATGTCGGCGTACACCGCGTCCGGCTCCGCCTGCTTGGCCCAGAGGTCGATCAGCACCCAATCGCCGAGGCGGATCGGCGTCGGTCGCTCAGGCGAGGGGAAATAGTGGGGGCTCCCGCTATGGGCGTTCACGGCTACGGTGGCCTTGGCGCCGACCATACCGCGAGCCGCGCACTGTTCTATGATGAACGCCTGCACTTCGTGTTCATAGAGGACGCGACCCTCCGCCAGCGTCCGCGAGATGAGCGTGAAGGCTTCGTCTTTGACCTCCATGAGCGCGGCCGCGCTGCGACGGTGGCCTTCCAGTTGGGCGAGCGTCCAGCGGGCCTCCACGGCCTGTACCAGGTCGGCGGAGGAGACGACCTCCACGCCCAGTCCACGGATCTGATCAAGCGTCCCTCCATCCACCCGGGAGACGTAGGGGATGGCCCCTTGAGGCGAGTATTCCATGGCGATGGTGCCTGCCCCGCCGATGAGGCTTCGCAAGCGATCCAGCCAGTCCCGCCAGCTCACATAGGTGAAGACGCGGCCCGGAACCGGAGGCTCAAACGGATCCGCCTCCAGGCGCGGAACGACCCACGCGGGATCGCCGCTCGCCGGGATCCAATAAGCCCAGCGGCGGCTGAATACTCCCTGCTCTGGCAAGCCCACCACACGCCGAGCGATGGGATTACTGCCGCGAAAGTCGAAGAGCAGCCATCCCCCCCACCCGGCCTCTCGCAGCAAGCTTTGAACTTGGAAGAGATTGAACATGGCGGGCAGGTTCAGCTCCCGCGGGCTTGCTTCTGCAGATCCTCCACCAACGCCTGAGTGCGTTCAGCCGTATCCAGCATGAGTTGCAGCCCGCTGGCAGCCATGAACAGCAGCACGGCGAAGAAGAGGGCCGGCGCGAAGGGCAGGAAGAACAGGGTCAGCCGCAGGACGAGCCTCACGCCGCCGGGAGCGGTCAACCCTTCATAACCCGCTTTCGCCTGCCAGGAGAGGCCGTTCCACAATCCCCAGAGCAGGACGATGGCCGCCAGGATCAACGAGACCACGGCGAGGATGCGTAACCAGCGGTATTTGCCTTCCATAACGAGACCTCCTCACGATCTTTGAGATTCATGTTTCCCCTCGTACTATGAGCGAATTCAAACGCTCATATCTGGAATAACCGACACCGATCTTGTGGTAAGGGCGCACGGCCGTGCGCCCCTACAGAAGCGAACGAATGCGATCGGCCAGGGCATCGATGGCCTCGTTATCGGGCAACACGCCGATCTCTACCCGATATTCACGCTTTTCCCCTGGCTCCAGGATGACCAGTGTGCCTCGTTCCCGCTCGGCCGC
The DNA here is from genome assembly GCA_011176545.1 of Caldilineae bacterium. GTDB lineage: Bacteria > Chloroflexota > Anaerolineae > DUEN01 > DUEN01 > DUEN01. The sequence goes on from DUEN01000079.1 coordinate 14,792, forward strand.
GCGCCCCATGACGAGGCAGTTGGCCGGCTCGACCCCGACGACGTAGGTGCCGGCCCCCATCTGCTTCCATTCGATCAGCCGGGGGAGCTCGGCCTGGCGATACCGTACGTACGCGCCAAAGCCCCTTCCATTATCCAACGAGCGATTGGCCACGACGACGGTCACGTATCCATCGGCGTCGGCCTTCGTCTCATGGAAGAAGACCTGCTCTGCATACCCTGGCTGGGGCGCCTCGAATCGAGCGTGTTGATCCAACCCCGGCTCCGCCACGGCATCCCGCGGCACGACCTTGACGGAGGGGGCGATCAGCTCCGTTCCCTCGTCGATGAGGGGCCAGCCGAAGTTGCAATGATATAGCATCATATGTGGGGTGGGTAGATGCCCGATGTTTTCCACCGTATCCTCGATGAACAGGCGGGATTCGCCCAGCCGGGCGGAGATGCGGCGGGTCAGCAACAAGTCCTCGCCGAAGACCACGGTCTCCCGCATCTTCCCCTGCACCCAGATCACGTACTCGTCGCCGTCCCACCCGGCGTCCGCGTACACATGGCGGGCGGGGATGTGGCCGATGCGCCCGTGCAGTCCCAGCGCCTCGCCCTGATCCTCGCACGGGGCGCCCACCTGGGTGAGCCCGCATGTGGCCATAAGGCCGCCGTGGAAGGTGCGCAGCCAGCCCAGGCCTTCCGGCTCATAGAACGAAGGGGCGGGTGTGCCGGGCTGGGCCTGCCAGGCCAGTGCCCGGCCGTTATACGTGGCCGCGCCGATGTCCATGCCGCGATCCAGGAGTACGGTGAAAGAGAAGCCGCTCCCTGTATACACGTCGGCGACGCGCACCCCGCGCTCGGGGCCGTCGGCCAGCTCCGCCAGCCGCACCCCGGCCACCTGGCGCATATCGCCGACCCGTCGCAGCAGCTCCTCGCGGGAAAGCGAGCGTCCGTAGAGGTTGATCATAGTTCCTCCTTGGAACTAAACTGCTCCGGTAGATGTGACCGCTCTAGAGCGAACTTTATCTTCGCTAATGTCACGATAAGACACCCAATTCCCGAAGCGCGTCCAATATCTGCGGTCGATCCCATAGCCATGTGATGCGCAGACGAAATCCAGGAAGCACACGCGAGTGATAAATCCCTTCAGCGTCCGGCGGGACCAGGTGGTATCGTCCCGTCTCGTCTAGTTGATAGAACTCAGACTGCTGTCGCACTGGATCGATCAACCAATACTCAGGGATGCCAGCCGCCTCATACTCATAGAACTTCTCCCCGCGGTCGCGGCCAGCGCTCTCCGGAGACACTACTTCGACCACTAGATCAGCGGGGCCGTCCAGAAAGGCTTCCTTTAAACGATCCAGATGCTCATTCGCGATAAAGAGCAAGTCTGGTTCTCTTCCCGATCGCGCCAACTTCATCTGAAATGGCGCGCTGAGGACTCGCCCCAGTCGGCGTGTCTCTACGAACGTCCGCAGGATGCTGGTGAGGAAATCGACGATGTCTTGATGTTCGTTGCTCACCGGAGTGACCATGATGATTTCCCCGTCCACCCACTCGGCTGGTGTATCCTCGTCAGCCCAATCCAGGAACTCCTCGTATGTCATCTTGCGCGGCCGGGGAACGCTCGCTAACAGCTCCGAGAGGCGTTGACGCACCTCCTCTTCAGAGACCTCAGGCTTTTCGAGGAGTTCTCGCAAAACGCCTATCAACGTACTCATCACTCACCTCGCCGCGCTCGGGGCGAAGAGACGATAAAGGATGAAAGTTCGGCCCGACGCATATGACCACATGCTCGCCATCATTCAGGTGTGGAGGCTGCATATCGCGCCTTCTCGCACTCCATCACCCGGTCATCATAGGTCATTTTAATCCGCTGTCCAGGTAACACGACCAGAAAGTCCTCGTCCCAGTCGCCGTAAAGCAGGCGGCGGATCAGCACCAGGTCTCCCGCCAGCCGATCGAAACGCCAGCCGCGCTGTTCCGCCTGCGCGCGGGCCTGCGCCTCGATGTGCGAGCTATCGCCAACGCCCATGTCGATGTACGCCGCCCGCTGGTAGTGCTGCTGCCAGGCGCCCATGACCTCCATCAGATAATCGGCGTTGTCCTTGCCGTATTTCTCCACATACTCCTGATACACAGCATCGATATCCGTACTGGCGTGCGAGCCCAGGGCCACGCTGCCCCCGCTCCCATCCGAGCGCTCCATGTAGTCCAGATTATACCAGTAGGTGCCAGGGCACTCTTCGAACTCCCGTTGATAGCGCTCCCTGGACCCCAGGAAGAGCGTGATACAATCGTGAGCTCGCGGGATGACCAGGGGCACCCCGTGGGCCACCAGCCCGGCCGTGGCCTGCCCACACAGCCCGTACGCTAACAAGATGGCGTCGTATCCCTCGTCTGCTAAGACGTCGATACGGGCCTGGAGCCGCGCCCGCAGGTCTGGAGGGTCGTTATGTAACCCGCGTCGGAACAGCTCCACATCCACAACATGCGGTGAGTAGGCCGCGCAGAGATATAATGGTCGGGCTAAGACCTCACAGGCCAGGCATCTAAGGCGCATGATCTCCCGAGGCTTCTGGTATTTCCGCTTCATCTTGCAGCGGCTGGTCCATTATAGGTCTCCTACATCGGGCTGTCAACGGGTTATCTCCCCCGGCTCAGGGATGTCTAACGGCTTAAGGCGCCCCGCGACATCAAAGGCCCACTCTACTGGCTCCTCCCCCACAGTCACATGGGGCATCTCACGGGCCGCATCCACGAGCGACTCGGAGATCCAGACGTGGCCAAGGGCCAGCGTGTTGCGGATGCGCATCATCTGCGCGTTCTGGGCATCGGGGCGGCCGCATAGCCGCAGGGCCAGCCGGATGGCCGCGGCGTCATCCTGCGCGACCCAGGGCAGCTTCCCGCGCCAGACGTTCATGATCCCCGCCGTCAGCGCGTTGATCCGCGTGACCTCCCAATCGATCTGGTTCAAGCATCGCTCGGTGATCACATCGACCAGGCCATATCCCAGGGCGTTCCCGTGGGTGGCCTCCGTCAAGCCCAACAGGACGATGGCGTTGATTTGCGGGCGGTCGGGTTCAGGCACGCCTGGCGTCAACATTCGGCCGATGATGTTGGTGTCCACCCCTGTCCCGCTGATGTCCTTGCCCATCTCGTCGATGATGAGCACGTCCAGGTGATCGAAGGGCAGGGCGGGCATCAGCTCCCTGGCCCGCTCCAGCAGGGCTTGTTCGACAGGGCCTCCGATCTCCTCCGACGGCACGCCTACGATCTCCGCCACATCGTGATAGGCGTTCTCGATGGTGGCGATGCCGCCGATGACGCGGCCTCGCTCGACCACGATGCGAGCGGCCTGTGGGATCAGGTCGCGCAGGCCGTTAGGGCCGTAGGCGTGGATCGCCTCGGCCGTGCGTTGCTTGCCCAGGCCGATGACGCACATCTTGGCCAGCCCACTCTCGATAGGGCCATGGAAGTCCGTATGCGGCTTGATGCGGTTGATCAGGATGGTGGCGTCGGCCTCATAAGCGTGGCGATCCATGCACACTGGCACCAAGGGAGACAGCCGATCCAGCTCCACGACCTCCATGCTGGACACGATGGGCGCGTGGACGGTCGCCTCGGTCACACCCAGGCTTTCCAGCACCTCGCGTTGCCCCTCGGCCGTGGCGCCGCCGTGGCTGCCCATCGCCGGGACGATGAAAGGCTCCGCGCCAGTAGCTCGCACGGCCTCCACGACGACGCGGACCAGTTCTGGGAGACGCGCCATCCCGCGGCTGCCAACCCCGATGGCCACTCGCATGCCCGGCCGCACCCGGTCCAGGATGTCGCCGGTACGCAACGCCTCGCGAACCGCCTCCTCCAGATCGCGAACCTGGGGCGCGAGGAATCGCACCCACGCTGGGTACATCACCGGCAGAGGGATATGATCCAGGGACTCTCGCAGGACGGGATCGAAGGGCATGAGTAAGCTCCTTTTTACGCATTACGCCTTTACGTTTTACGCTTTACGTTTTACGCAAAACGTAAGACGTAAAACGTAAAGCGTAAGAGTTATCCCGGAA
>DUEN01000008.1 GCA_011176545.1 Caldilineae bacterium
CCCTGAAAACGTCCACCATCTCGTCGAAGGAAGGCTCCCACCCGGCGTCGGTCAAGACGACTCGGAGCAGGTGAGCGCCAAGCCGCTCGGCTATGCCCAGGTAATGGCGCAGGTGTTCGGGCCGGCTTCCTCTGGTTCCAACCTCCAGGACCAGTCCCAGTTCAACGGCATGCCGGGCGAGATCGTTCAACGTGTCTTCTGGCAGGCCCTCGAGAGGCACGTTCTCGCAGATTTGCACCACTTCCGCGCCTAAGGCCGCCGCCTTCTCCAAGAGCTTGAAGGCCGTCAAAGGAGTGGGGGGCGTGAAGTCCCTCGTTCCGACGGCCCACCGGAAAGCGTAGCTGCTCATGCCGACTTTCATCCGGGACTACTCCTGCCCGTAGAATCTGTCCGCTACGAGCATCAAAAAGCGGAAGAGGATGATCATGTCGAAGATCTGACGGAAGTCAGAGGAGACGAAGCGGACGGTGCGCGGTTCCACGAATTCAATCCCGGGCACTCGGGCCAGCAGCCTGGCGTGGCTATACCGGACACATTCAAATTCCAATACAGTGGGCGTATCGAACTTATAGGGCTTGAAGTCGGACAGTCGTTCCAGGGCCCTTTGGGCGGCGTTTCGGATGCGATCTCGCGCCACCTTCGCGGGTAGGCACTCGGCCGTGTTGTAGTCAATGGCCCGTTTCACCACTGCGGTCTCCACGTCGCCTAAGAATGCCTTCATATCCGCACAGACGACGTCGTCGCCGGTCACTAGTGCGATGGGCACTCCGTAACTTCCGGCTAAGCCAGCGGCGATCTGCCCCTCGCCTACCACTTCGCCATTGATCTTGATGAAGGGGTGGCGGAAGAAGCAATGGGCCAGCAGCCCTCTGCCCCCCGGCTTATCGTGCCATCCCACCAGGAAGACGGCATCCGTGTCCTCGTCCAGGCCTTCCAGGAAGTAGAGCGGCGTGTTCGGCCCTCCTCGGATCACGGAGGCTTGGGGATGAAGCCTGTCCCACAAGATGTTGTCCTTGGTGGCACCGTGGGAGTCCATGACCACGATCTCCGTCGCTCCTCCGGCGAGCGCTCCCTCAATAGCGGCGTTCGTGTCATCGGTGATCGCCTGGCGGGCCCAGATCTCGTTCGTGTTGGCGATGCCCGAAATCCCTTCGATATCTACCGAGATGAGAACCTTCATTTGAGCGTACCTCACGAACCATATCCTACATCCGTTGCCAGTAGTATGAGCACCTCCAGACCGGCATGCTGGAACGAAGCGCTCATGGCCACTTCAGCATCTGCCCGCTCGCTGGGGGATGTGTTCAGGCCCGTGACAATCGGCGTGGCAGGCGAGAGTCGCTCATGATCACTTGGTCCAGGAGTTGAGCGGTCAGCTCATCACGTACCGGACGATAGGCTGGGTCATCCCACAAGTTGTGCAGCTCCTGGGGATCTTCTTGCAAGTCAAACAGCTCGCCGTACGGCTGACCCGCATACCAGGTGAGCCTATATCTCTCCGTAACCAGTGTCCGCAATCGTAGCCCAAGGCAGTCCTCATCGTGTTCAATAAACGCGGTATCACGGACGGCCTTCTCACGGCCCTCGAGTATGGGGCGGAGCGAATGACCAGGCCATGGAGGAAGTTCCAAAGGCAGGAAGGGCTCCTCTGGCCTTAGCCCTTCAGGGATAGGGACGCCGCATAGGTCCAGGATCGTTGGCGCGAAGTCGAGCAAGCTGACGATGCTGGTGTTCACCGTATTCGGGATGATGTGGCCGGGCCAGCTCCAAATGAAGGGCACACGGATGAGGCCATCGAAATGGAACGGTCCCTTCTGCTGAAGCCAGTGGTCTCCCATAAGATCGCCATGGTCAGATAGATACACAACCAGCGTGTTCTCTCGCAATCCTAACTCCTCCAGGGCATCCAGCACACGGCCGATATTGGCATCCACGTTGCTGATCATACCATAGGTTCGAGCCATGATCTCAGGCGTATGCTCGTAGAGGCGGGTTACCGGCCCCGTTACCCCTTCCACGCGCAGATGTTCGTGCTGGATGCGACGGAAATGGGGTGGAAGGTCGTCGAGTTCTCCCTCGCGTCGCGCGGGAACCGGCATATCTGCCGGGTCATACATGCTGTGATAAGGCTCAGGTGCGTGATAGGGGTGGTGTGGGTCGGGGAAAGAACACCAGCAGAAGAAAGGCTGCCCGGTATAAGTCTGCTCCCGCAGGAATTCGATGACGCGATCTGCGATCCAACGGCTGTGATGAAGTTCAGCGGGAACAAGGGAGGGTCCCATCGTTTCCCAGTCCTCCCATCCCATCTCCGTTACCCATGTCTCGATCCGCTCAATGACGTCAAGCGCCTCGTGCATGAGCCAACGCCTGTAGTCACCCCAGAAGAAGTCGCCATGGCCGCCCACGAATAGGACGCTTTGCAACCCGTAGTATGGCGCAGGCAACGCGCCGATTCGACCACTTACCCACATCTCCTTGCTCTCAGGCCAATCCATCGGGTTGAGCGAAGCGGGGTCGGCGCCGTTCAGGGAGCGAAAAGGGGAGAGATGGAATTTCCCTACGCCGTGAGTACGATAGCCTGCCTCTGCCAACGCTGACGCGATGGTTGGGATCCGATGATCGAGGGGCATGCCGTTACAGCGCACATGGTGTGCGTTGGCGCTCTGTCCTGTCCACATGGTAGCCCGTGAGGGCATACAGATCGGGTTGTTGACGTAGCAGCGCTCGAATCGTATACCGCTCCGGGCGAGTCGATCTATGTTTGGCGTCTGGATAATAGGATTGCCAGCACATCCCAAATGGTCGTGGCGTTGCTGGTCGGTGACGAGGCATAGGACATTGGGACGTTGCACATTTGCGTTACTCATATTCGCTACTCCCGCCTGAGAGGATGTGTGCCTCACTAGAAGCAGGGAAGATGCAGGGGCCACTCCCTTCGCTGTTTCCCCAGGGTACTACCATCATCTGGGTATATGGTCAACGCTCCCTCCCGCCAGATATTGGTCTAGGATCCCCTTCGTCGGGTCAAAGCGGGGCTCGAAATCCCAGCGCGTTTGCGTGATCTCCATCGCTCGTCTGATCAATGCCCGTTTCCGCACGCTCTCCGTCACGGCTCGATCGATAGCATCCGGATCGAACTGCTCCAGGATGCAGGCTTTCAACCGCTCTTCAACATCCTTGTATCTCGGATCGCCGACCAGGTTATGCCACTCACCAGGATCGGTTTCCAGATCAAACAACTGAGAGTCGTAGCCGTGAATGTACACATATTTATACTTGCCTTCCCGGATCATAAAGCAAGGGGCATGGGCGCCTTGCGAGTGGTATTCCGAGAAAACGACCCGCTCTTCCGTATCACTCCCGTCCAGCAGCCCCATCAGGCTCCTACCGTCCATGGGCAGCCGCTCTTCCTCTCCTACTCCGGCCATGCCCAGGAAAGTGGGAGCCAGGTCGATCAGGTTAACCGGTTCCCTGCAAACGGCCCCCTTTTGCCAGCCATCGGGGAAACGGATGATGAGCGGTATCCGGCTCGACCATTCATAGAAAGTCCGCTTCTGCACCATGCCTTTCTCGCAGAGCATGTCGCCGTGATCGCTGCAGAAGACCACGATGGTGTTCTCACGGAAGCCGTTCTCCTCCAGCGAGGCGAGCAACTCGCCCACTTTGATGTCGATGTACGTGACCAGAGCGTAGTAGGCCCGCCTGACCCGGTACAGGCTTCCCGGATCTCTGAGGTTCTTCGCCTTTGCCACCCCATGATAGAAATTGAGCCATTTGTCGAGGGTTGAATAGGTTTCCTCCAGGTTGTCCGGAAACTCTGGGATCTCGATCTCTTCCCCTTCGTACAGATCCCACAGATCCTTGGGCGGCCAGAAAGGCTCATGAGGGTGGTGATACGAGACGCACAGGAAGAAGGGCTGGGGAAGCTCGCCCCGTTCCTGCGCGATCTGCCATTCCACGCCCTTGGCGTGCAGGTATTCTAACGCCCGAAAATGTGCTTCCTCGTCGTAGCTTAAAAACTGATTCCATCGCCCCACTTTGATGTTCTCCCCCACGTATTGCAGGGCGTGGTTGTGGGAGACCTGCTGGTCAGCCCCACGCGCTGGGGTCCAGGCGAAATCCGCCGGGTACTCATTCGTATTGAAACGGCTCCTGAAGCCATGGAGCTGATCCGGTCCGATGAAGTGCATCTTCCCGGCCAGGACGACGTCGTATCCAGCCAGCGTCAGATAGTGGGCAAAGGTGGGCTCTTCGCAGGAGAAGGACGCCGCGTTGTCGTAAGCCCCTATGTTCGAGACGTATTTGCCGGTCATCAGGGCGGCTCGCGCTGGGGCGCAGACCGGGCAGGGCGAGTAGGCGGCATCGAAGCGTACGCCTTCCTCAGCCAGTCGGTCCAGGTTGGGCGTTTTCACCACCGGATGGCCGTAGGCCCCGGTCAGGAATGGGATCAATTGGTCGGCCATGATGAATAGGATGTTTGGTTTCCTTTGGTTCATCTTGCTCTCCCAACCGCAAAGAGCGCAAAGGACGCAGAGAGGATCGAAAGATTTGATCTAACCGGGCCCTGGAGAACCTGCATGCAAGATCTCGGAGAAGTGAATTTAAATATCTTGGCGCTCTTTGCGTCCTTTGCGGTTCCTCGCTCCTTTATTCTCAGCAAGGCCGGATGGGAGACTACTTAAGGCTGAGCTCTGGGAGAGTCCTGGCGAGGTAGTCCAGACTTTCCCTGATCCATCGTTCCGCATCATCGACATACCCTCCGCGCTCGCCCATCTCAATCCCGGCGACACATGGCTCCCCATGCCTCTTGCAGTTCTCCTCGATGCCCAGTTCCAGCACCTTGTCAATATATGCCCTGAAATCGGCGACGCCGGTTCCGATGATGCTGTTTGTGTGCTCAAAAGTATCCGTTTCACTGATATGGACGTGCAGTATCCTGCTTTTCAGCTTCTCCAGCGTGTTAGGCCCTTCCCGGGTAATGCACAGATGGCCGATGTCCACGTTGGCGACGACGTTCGGCATGCCGATGTCCTCGATCGCCTTGGCCATCTTGGCTGTGCTGTTCAAGACGAAGTACACGTGGGGCTCGATTTCCAGATCGATCAGGATGCCCTTGTCCAGGCACCATTGAGCATATTCCCGGAGAGATAAGACCATGTTCACCCAGGCTTGTTCTCGCATCATGGTCGGCTCGTGAATGCCGGCCCCCCGGCAGATCAAAACCTGTTTCCCGCCTAGCTCGAGCTGGAACTCAGCACACGCCTTCATGTAGTCCAACGTTTCTTTCCGCTTTTCCGGGTCAGGAGATGCGATGTCCTGGGTGTTCAAGAGGAGCAATTGCGAGGACACGAAGCCGTTGTCCTTAAAGATCCGGATCACGTCACGCCGTCTGTCTTTGTTCATCAGAGTGGGATCGCCGGAGTGATAAGCGGCGTAGTCGATATATCTGAACCCGAACTTGCTGGCGCTCTGCAACGCCTTCTCTATGGGGACTTTGGCGATCTCATACACGAAGGTGTTCAGGCCAAGGTACATTGGGAACGTCTCCTTTCATGCTTTCTTCTAAAGGTACAACGCACCTCGGAGGTGCGTTGCACATCCCTACTAGCCGACCCGCCCCGTCAGTATCTCGCGCACCCGCTGGAAGCCCAGTTGGCCGCTGGTGAACACGGGCAGGCCGAACTCTGCCTCCGGATTTGGGTAAGAGAGCATGAAGACCGTCATCGAGAGTTGAGCCAGCACCACACAGCCGAACGGCTCGCGCGCGGTGGCTTCTCGGATCGCCTGAGCCAGCGCCTCATTGTGTCCCTGGATATCCCCCGCAGCTAGGCGATGCCACGCCTCCTCGACGGTAACGCCAGCGCTGACGACGTCCTTACCCAGGCGTTGGGCGGTTTCCTCCAAAAGCGCTTGCGTGCTGTTCACCGTCGTGACGAGGGTGGCGATCACCAGCACTTTCCCTCCATGGTTAACGGCCGCCTCCATCATCGGCATGTCGATCTGCACCACGGGCACATCCACGGCCTCCGCCACAGCCGGATAGCTGCGGTTCATCGTGGAGCAGGTGATGAGGATAGCGTCCACGCGGCCGAGCTCCACCAGGTCCCGGGCCATACGCACGAACGCGTCGATGTTCTCTTGCGGAGGACAGGGCTCGCCCCTCACGTAAGCTTCTGTGAAGTTGAGCTGGACGGCATCGTTACCGGCGTTGACCAATTGAACGCCTGGCAGGTAGAGTTTCCCGAAGTAGTTGCACCACAGCGTGATCCAGGACGCGCCATTGATCAGGCCAAGTCGTTTGCCCACAAGCGCCGGATCACCTCCAGGTTCTGGCTCCAGGCGGCCTATGCCTGTCACCCTCACGTAATCGGAGAATAGGCGAAGGGGATCGTCGGGAAAGGTCATCATTCTGCCAAACCTCCTCCTGTCTTGCCACGGCTCCGGGCAAGGCAGTGCCTTGCCCCTACTGGAACAGCTCCTTGTTCAACAGGGCCATCATCTCCGTGACCTGATGGGTGGCAATGGCCCTCTCGATCTCTGCCTTGCCGATGCGCACCATCGTATGGATCAGCCCCTTGACGAATTTGTAGCTCTCCTCCACGGCACGGATAGGGTCCTCGATGGTTGTGTGCGGGTCGAACGACAGCCAACCTCTGTAGCCGACCCGTTCAAGCCAGTAAAGCATCTCCATCGTCTCCAGAAAGTTGACTGTGCCCACGATCAGGTCGTCATCACTCAGCCGGTAGTTATCGTTGAAGTGGACATGTACCAGCGCATCGTGGCGGGCCAGGAAGGCGACCACTTCGGCCAGGTTCTCCTGCGCATAGAGCGCGTGGCCCGTGTCCAGCAGTGCGCCGAGGTTCTTCGCGCCGACGTCGTGTCGCAGTGCGATCACCTTAGCCGCGGTGGAGACCAGCAGGCGCTTGCGGGGTTCGAAGGACTTATACTCGATGCCGATCCTGATCTCAGGCCGGTACGCGCAGACTTCTTGAAGGGCTTCAACGATGCGTCCCCAGGCCTGGTCGTAATCCATCTGAAAGGCGTAGTCAAAGCCATCACGGCCAAGCCACAGATTGATGCGCCCCGCCCCCAGCTCAGCGGCCAGGTCTATGCCGGTCTTGATGGTTTTAATGGCTTGCTGGCGCACGGCGGGATCATCGGCGGTCAGCGATCCGCCCAGGTATTCCCACTTGCTGGAAACCGAAGCGGCGACAGAGGCGCACGCCAGTCCATTCGCGTCGAGCGCGGCCTTGATCTCCGCCACGTTCTCCGGCGTGACATGGGTTGGGTGGACCAGTTCGATGCCTCTCAGCCCATCTACAGAGGCGGCCATCTCAATCAGCTGCACTGTTGTTGGCACAGGCGCAACGGGTGACGGCATAAACCGGTCGCGGTGAGGACTGAACGTGGAGGCCAAGACGGAAAAACGCACGGATTCAAGCATTGAGTAGCCCCTTTCCCTTCGGCGTACTTACTGGGTGGCTAAGAGAGTACTGAAAAACCGCAGAGACGCAGAGGACGCGGAGGAAAAAACGAAGCCGAGACGGATTTCTTGTGTACAGCCCGAAGATCCTCATAATCTCTGCGCTCTCTGCGCCTCGGCAGTGCATTTTCATCAAGTTCCTAGGTCTTGTCTAGCAATGAGTGAACCGCTGCCACCACATCCGCGTCGGCCAGTCCGTAATGATCGCGCAACACCTCACAGTCGTCTGACTCCGTAAACATATCGCGAATGCCCAGTCGCCTGAGCGGCTTACCAGGCGCGAATTCGGCGTAGATCTCGGCCACCGCGCTCCCCAACCCGCCGATGATGTTGTGATCTTCCAGCGTGACCCCGCAACGAGTCAACTCGGCGTGGCGGATGATCTCCTCCGGTGGTAATGGCTTGAGGGTTGAGACGTTGACCACCCGGGCGCTGATCCCTTCGCCGGCCAGCATCTCAGCGACGCGCAGTGCGTTGACGCACAAGTCGCCGGTGGAGTAAAGCGTCACATCGGAGCCCTCACGCAGCAGCTCGGTTTTGCCGACCTCGAAGCGCCAACCTTCCGCATGGACGTTCGGCACGGTTGCACGCATCAGTCGTAGATAGACCGGCCCGACGTAGTCCTTCATCCACCAGACCATCTGGCGACACTCTTCAGCGTCCGCGGGCTGCAAAACAACGACGTTGGGCAAGGCCCGCATCATGGCCACGTCCTCCAGGGCATGATGGCTCGGCCCGGCGTAACCCAACGAGAGCCCTGCTGCATGTCCGATGATTTTGACGTTTGCTCTGGCATAGGCGATAGATAGCCGAATCATATCAAAGGAACGACCCACAGCGAACACGGCAAAAGTGTTGTAGAATGGTATCTTACCCGCCAGCGCCAGCCCGGCGGCAACCGTGGGTAAGCTCTGCTCTGCTACACCGAGGTCGATGGCGCGGCCAGGGCAGGCCTTGTAGAAAGGTTCGGTCTTGCACGAGTCGGGCAAGTCTGCATCGAGCACGACCACGCGCGGGTCGGCCAATCCGATCTCGACCAGCGCCTCACTATAGGCGGTCGTGATGTCCTTCATCTCGGCCACTGCGAATTGCCTCCTCAGTGCGGTTGAGCACATCCAGGCACTCCCGATACTGTTCCTCAGTCAGCAGAATGTTGGGCTTGGCGGGGTAATTCTCAACGAAGGGGATCCCCTTCCCTTTGATCGTGTGGCAGATGACCACCGATGGCCGTCCCTCAACCACATCGGCCCGGGCCATCGCCTGGCTGAGATCATAGAAGTCGTGGCCATCCGCTTCGAAAACGGCCCATCCGAAAGCACGCCACTTATCCACCAGCGGCTCGATATCGTTGCGCCCCGCCATCGGCCCGTAAGATGATTTTCTGTTGCGGTCCACCAGCACGACCAGATGGTCGAGGTGCTGGTTGCCAGCGATCATGGCCGCCTCCCAGATGCTGCCCTCGTTACATTCGCCGTCGCCGACCAGGCAATAAGTGCGCCATGACGCACCATCGAGTTTCGCGGCGAGAGCCATACCGCAAGCCACGCCGAGACCCTGTCCCAGCGAGCCGGAACTGGCCTCGATGCCGGGCGTTTTAAGTCGGTCGGGATGGCCCTGTAGGATGCTCCCGAAGCGGCGGAAATTGTCGAAGTGCTTTTTCGAGAAAAAGCCCCTCTCTGCCAGTACAGCGTAAAGGGAAGGTACGCCATGTCCTTTGCTCAGCACGAATCGATCGCGCTCAGGCCAGTTCGGGTCATCAGGCCGAACGTTAAGCCAGTGGAAGTAGAGCAAGGTCACCATCTCGACCATGCCCATCAGCGCCCCGTAGTGGAGCCGGATGCGGGAGTGATGGCCCATCTCGACGATCTGTTTGCGGACCATCACAGCCTTCAGCTTCAGCTCACGAACGAAGGCCTGATCGCGTTCGGGCACGAGCGGTGTTTTGAGTGGGGGTCTATTCTCTGTCATTTATATCCTCTAGCCGCTGGTGATCTCTTACTTTGTTGATGAAGGTGCAACGCACCGTTGCCTATCGTAGAATCGCTCTAACAGCGGCTGCAAAGCGGGCCAGAGTCACATCACATGCCCGATGTAGAGGTGCGTTGCACCTTACTCGGAGCATCAATATTGACTACCTAACCGCCAACCGTCCGCTTTCTATCTCACCAACAGTTCGGGCAGCCAGCGGACCGGGATATCGCCTTCTCCGACCGCGCGCGCCAGGTGCCTCGCACATAGGAATGAGTCGGTGATGAGCAATTCGGCCCCCTGCCGCTTCGCTTCCTGCAAGCGTTGCTTTGCCAGCCCCTCGGCCAGCTTTGGGTAGGTGAGCCAGAGCCCATCATCCGCACCACAGCTCTTGCTCAGCGAGCGGGACCAGACGGAGTAAAGCCGCTCCATGCCCATAGCATCTACTAACCGTCGGGGTGCATCGAAGACCTCGCCTTTCCCCAGCGTCTCCTCCGGCCCTCGATACCCGGGTTGGATAGCCTCCGGCTGTGCCATCTCATCCGCCACCAGGCAGGCGCTGCGACTGTCGTGGAAGAAGATCTTCCTCCCCTCGTCGCGAGGCGGTGTCAATTGACCTTGCTGCACCGCCCTGGCCAAATGCTCGGAGAGCGAGGTGATCGTTACACCACTGGGGAGCGGAACCTCCAAGATTGGATAAATGCGACGCAGGGCCCAGAGGGTCTGCGGGCCGTCCGCAATGACCATCCGGGCGTTGCTTTCCTGGATCAGACCAACCACCTGAGCGGCCTGTCCACGAGCGCGTTCGCGGTCGCCCAGGCTATATGCCAGCGCGCCACTGGCAGCTACCAGGGGCTGGGCCTGGATGCCGGCCTGCGCCAGCGCGCGCAACGCGAGCTGAAGCCCGGCCTCATCCCCTAATTCCGCGATCTCCGACGCGAGTAGGATGACCTCACCGCTGATAGGTGTAGGTTCCGGCGTTGCGCGTCGCAAAGCCTGCAGCACCGGCTCCGGTGTCAACCCCGCCTCGAAGGCATCGGCCCGGGCCGCGGCCACGTACTCGCTCACCGGATAGTGGTTCACACACCATGCCTGGCTGATGCTATCCAGCGTGGACTGGTAGAGAAGCTCCACTTCTCGCGGTTGCCAGGTGGTGAGCCCATGGGCGATTCGCCAAAGCATCATCGCTCGCGCCCGGGTCGTATGGCTCTCCAGCATGGTGAGATTCGCCACCTCACCTGCGGGTTTGCACATTGGACAGAAGCGACACCCAGACAGGAAATCGCTGTAAGCGCTCAGGTTATTTGCCACCGCGCTCTACCTCATCATACGGTCGGGCCAAAGCCCATTTTACCGGGATTCAGGATGTTGTGGGGATCCAGGCTCTGTTTCAGCCCCTCCAGAACCTGATAAGCCGGGCCATATTGTTCCCGCACGAGCCGGGCCAGTTTCAACCCTACGCCGTGGTGCTCGTTCAACACGCCACCGCAGGCGATGGACGTGCGCACGCTCACGTTCCAGATCTCGTTATGGAGAGCCAGAGCCTCTTGTGGGTCCCAGGGTGGTTCCTCAATGATGAAGCGGTCATATATCATCACCCCCCAGGGGAACCAGTGGGAGAAGTGGGCGATGTATTGCAGTTTCCAGGCAGCGTATCGCTCTTCCAGCGTGCGCTTCTTCGTCCAATAGAGATTCTCGATCTTGTCGAAGGTGCACAGGGTATCCATCGTGCCGAACATCCACGGGAGATCGAGGACATCTGGGGGAAAATAGAAGTTGTAGCGATGATTCCACCACTCCCAACCCGGATCGGGTCCCAGGTCTCTTGCCCCCAACTCCCGACAGATGTCCAGGGCCCGTCGTTCCTGGATCTCGGCGATATCCCTCCACCCATCGAACCCGATCACCATGTAGGCGCCTCTTTCGATGGAGAGCCCCAAGATCCGGTTGACCCGCTTCAGGGTGCTTGGTTCATCGTAAAGGCGAATGACGGTGGGCTGCAGCCGGTCCAGCATGATACGACGTCCGGCTTCCAGGCCGCTGGAGAGATCGTCGAACAGGACGGCCCGGAAGCGTCGATCCTCCGGCAGCCGTTCGATGCGCATGGTGGCCTCTGTGATGATCCCGTAGGAGCCTTCGGCGCCGATGAAGAGGTGCAGGATGCCGGGGCCGGCTGCGTGATTGGGCACCGGCAGCGTACGGATCACGTCGCCATTGGGCAGGACGACCTGCATGGAAAGGACCATGTCCTCTGCTTTGCCATACTTGGTCGAGAGGACGCCRGAGCCACGGCAGGCCAGRTACCCGCCTAGTGTTGCTGAATGGACAGARGCTGGGTAGTGAGGCAGGGTAAATCCTTCCTCGTTGAGCGCGCTTTCCAGGTCATACCCGCTGATCCCGGCCTGSGCYGTYACCGTCTGKGCCTGYGCGTTGATTTCCACCACTCGGTTGAGCCTCTTGAGATCCAACGTGATCCCCCCATACACGGGCATCACGCCCCCTTGCGARCCRGAGCCRCCKCCCCAGGGTATGACRGGGATGCGATAGACATTGGCAAGGCGCACGATGGCCGCGACTTGCTCCACCGTCTCCGGTAAGACGACTATATCTGGCAGAGGCGGCGTATAGCCCCGGTCCACCAACATGCGAGGCACCCAGAAGTAATCCACGCCGTAGATCATGCGATCGGCTTCCTCAGTCAGGACGTAGTCCCGACCGACGATGTCGATCAGTTCTGTCTCGATCATCTGACGCTGTAGCGGATACATCGTGAGGCCAATCCCTTTCTCATCTTCCTTGTCGCTGCTCGAAATCGTGTAGGCGGGCCGAAATGGCACGCAGGACGCCGTCCGCATCACGGTAGATGTCAAACAAAGTCGCGTAGATCTCCGCCTTCTGGGGGTCCGGGCTGATGGCCTGGCGGATGGTGATGAGGGCCTCCAACGCCTCAGGCGTCCGCTCGATGGCGTAAATCCCCATGGCCGTGATCAACGCCGCGCCGTACACCGCGTCCGGTTGCTCTGGGATCTGCAATGGACGGTTGAGCACATCGGCCACGATGTGGCACCAGAGCAGGCTCTTGGACCCCTGCCCGATCAGGCGGATGTTCTCGGCTTTCAGGCCCAACCCCTCCATCTCGCTCAGGGCATCCTTGAGGCCGAACGCTACCCCTTCCAACACGGCTCGCGTCAAATGCGCGCGAGTGTGGCGGGTCGTCAGCCCGATGAAGTCCCCGCGCATACGTTCATCCCAATAGGGGGCCCACTCCCCCGTCAGATGCGGGTGGAAGAGAAGCCCATCACACCCCGGCGGTACCTGCGCGGCTGCCTCATCCATCAGCCGGTAAGCTATATCATCGCGCGTGTCGGACCAGAGGGCCTCTCGCAGCCAGCGGTAAGCCGAGGCCGCGCACTTGCTGGCTGTGCCTGGATACCATAGACCGTCGAGGACATGTCGATAATTGAAGATGTGAGGACGACGCAGGGGCTCGGTGGTCACCACAGCGATACGTCCTACGCTGGCCAGCTTGACGATGGCGAAGCCGGGACGGAGAGCTCCCGATCCCAGCATCTCGGCTACGGTGTCGGTGGTGCCGGCGATCACCGGCGTACCCGCCGCCAGCCCGGTGTCGGCCGCACCCTGAGGGCTCACCTCGGCCACGATGTCAAGCGGGCGTACCACACGCGGAAGCCACGCGGGATCCAATGCTAAATCCTCGCAGAAGGGGTGAATCCACTCCTCCTGAATAGGATCAAACAGCAACGTGCCGCTGGCATCGATTACATCAGTCACCGGAGCCGGGGCCAACCGATGACGGACGTAATCCTTCTGGAAGAGAATACGCCGTGTAGCCCGCCATACATCCGGCCTGTGCTCCCGAATCCAGAGCAGTTGAGGCCAGGTCCACACAGGGGTAACGTCGTTCAGCGTCTTCTCCCAGACCGTCTGACCCCAACGGGCCAGGATCTCCTGAACCTGGGGAAGGCTACGGTTGTCGAAGATGAGAATGGTCGGACAGAGAGGACGGTCGTGCTCGTCCATCAAGACCACGTTATGGGTCACGCCGACGATGCCCACCCCAGCTATCTGATCGGGAGAAACATCGGCCTGTTGGAGCACAGCACGCACGGTAGCACAAAAGGCAGCGTACCAATCCTCCGGGTTCTGCTCTACCCATCCTGGCCGGGGGTAGAAAGTTGGGTACTCTTGCTGGGCGGCTGCCACCACCTGCCCTCGCGTATTCAGGATGATGGTCTTGCAGGCGCTGGAGCCCAGATCACTGGCGATAACGAATGATTCGCTCACGCTACACCTTGAAGAACAATCCCACGAGTGGCTTATCGCCCGTATTGCGCATCGTGTGGTAGATATGAGATGTCTTGTAGAAGGCCACACCAGGCCTCAACTCGGCTCGATGCATTTCACCATTTTCTTCCCAGGTCGCTTCGCCGTGACCCTGCAGCACGTAGAAGACTTCCTCCTCGATATGCGCGTGCCCGACCTCCTCGCCGGGCTCCAGGCGGCCCATGCCAAAGATCATGCCGCGCCCGTCATCTTCTATGGAAACGTAGCGTTTCCACACGCCCTGTGCCATCATCGCCACTGGCGCGAGTTCGTCTTCTCGTATCTCCTTCACCCAGGCGGTCATCCTTTCCCTCCAGATTTCAGAAATATGGATCTGGCGGCTATCTAGCCGATCGGGTAATCTCTGGCGGCTTCGTAGGCGGCGACGATGTTCTCCGGCGGCGTTCCTGGCTGAACCGTGTTGGCCGGCGCCATGATATAGCGCTCAGGCCCTAGTACATCTAGGTAACGGCGCACATGAGCACGTACCGCATCAAGACTGCCAGCGGGCAAGAGCGACTGCACGTCCAGCCCTCCGTGGAAGATCAGGCGATCGCCGTAGCGTGTCCGAAGCTCCTCTGGATCCATCAACCCAGGTAGTGGCTGAATCGGGTTGAGGATGTCGACGCCGATCTCGATCAGGTCATCGATCAAAGGCATGATCGCGCCACAGGAGTGATAGAGGATCTTGGCCTGCGTGCGCTTTCGAATGGCGGCATTCAACGCGGCGTGTCGTGGCTTGATGAGCTCGCGGTACATCCGCGGCGAGATGAGCAATCCCGTCTGACCGCCCAGGTCGTCCGCCGTTTCCACGATATCGACGTAATCACCTACGGCGTCCAGGAAGTGCTCCCATAGTGCGATGTGGATGGCAAGCACGCGGTCTAATAGCGCCTCAGCGAATTCGCGGTTCAGCGCCATGTCCTCTAGAAAGCACTCCATGCCGCGTAGGTTCCAACAGTCTTGAAATATCCCCGCCGAGATGTGCCCCGCCACCAGGCTGTAGTCGGTCTCTTCATAGAGACGGCGTGCCTCCTCTCGCAGCCCTGCCACGCGGCCTGGATCGTGCGGATCAGGCCATGGGAAATGGTCAAGATCTTCCAGGGTCGCGTTCGCCAGTGGGTGGTACACACGCTCGTTATAAGGGCCGACAGGATAATACCCCACGCCCCACTCGTCCCTGAAGGAGCCATCGTTCGCAATGTCCAGCTTAAAGGTTGAAGCCGGACGAAGATAGACGCGGCGGAAGGGGATATCCAGGCGTTGCAGGACACGCTCGTCGAAACGACCAATGGTGTTGAGCAGGGTGACCGTCTCGTGTTCCAGGTGGTCGCCGTGACCCAGATAAGCCTTCAGGTCCAAATATGCTGAGACGTTGAGCGAGGCGACCCGGCCGCCTAAATCGACGACGGGGCGGTCCAGCCGTTCGCCGGAGAGCAGGGCCTGCACACGCTCTCGATATGTCAGTCCCATGTGCTTTCCCCTAGTAGGCTATGGGGATTGCCTTTGTTTCTTAGGGAATCTAGCGTTTTGTCAAGCATGAAACGATCAATCGTCTCCGCCTTCGATCATTCTCGGTCTCGGTCACTGGGGAGGCCTGGAGGGGCAACCCCTCCAGAGGAACCCTTTCGTTCTTGCCTTGCGCCTGCCCGCGCCCGGTCTGGGGCTGCTGCGCAAGCCGGGAACGGCAGGCCAAGGGCAGAAGGTAGGGGCGAAGCGGCGCTTCGCCCTTACAACTATCCTTTGACCGCCCCGGCCGTCAGGCCCTCGATGAACTTGTCGGATAAGATGAGGTATAAAATGAGAACAGGTAACATGGCGGTAACCAGGCTGGCTGCGGCCATCGCGTAGTCGGATCCATGCTCGCCGACGAACATCATCATCGCGGAGGGTAGCGTGCGCAGATCGGGCTTGGTCACCATGGTGATCGCTAGCAGCAGCTCATTCCAGAAGCTCAGGAAGTTGAGCAGGATGACGGTAGATAAGGCGGGACGGGCAAGGGGCAGCATGACGCGCCAGAACGTGCCCAGATCAGAGCAGCCATCGATTCGGGCCGCGTCCTCCAGCTCCGATGGTAGCTGGGAGAAGTACGTAGCCATCAAATACGTGCTCACCGGCATGGCCATCGCCGTGTACACGAGCACCAGTGACCAGCGGGTGTTCAGAAGGCCATAGCGGCTCATCATCGTGAACTGCGGGATGTACAGGATCTGCCGCGGGAGCATGAGCCCGAAGAGGAGCATGGTGAACAATGTGCCGCGGAATTTGAACTCGTATCGACGACGGCCGAAGCCGTAGCCGCCGAAGGTCGCCAAGAAGATGGTGAGGATCAGGGCAAATGTGGTGACGAGAACGCTGTTGATGAAGTAGCGATAGAATCGAATGCTTGGGTCGAACAGCAGCTTCACATAGTTCTGCCAGCGGATCGTTTTGGGCAGTCCATATGGGTCGTTCAGGATCTCCCCCGTTGTGCGCACGGACATGAGAAGCATCCAGATGAAGGGGATGATCACGATCAGCGTGAACGCCAGCAGGGCGACCGTGAGCAGCGTCAGCGTGAGCCGTCGCCGCCAGCGGGCGAGGGTGTTTTGCCGCGTCCGAGCGGCAGCTCGGGCCAAGGCCATGGCTTGCCTCCTAATATTCCACCTGGCGCTTCAGCCAGCGGTTGATAAGGCTGACGCCGATAATGACCACGCCAAACCACACGACGGCCATCGCGGACGGGTATCCCAGGTCTAGCGAGCCCCACCCGAAGGCCCGTTTCTGCACATAGGTTGCGACCGTCTCCGAGAAGTGCATTGGCCCGCCGTTGGTCAGCACCCACACCACATTGAAGGCCCGCATTTTGCCCATGAAAGAGAGGATGAGAACGGTCACAAAGGTTGGCCGGAGGAGCGGAAGCATGACCCTGGTCACGGCCTGGATGATTGTGGCACCGTCGATGTAAGCGGCTTCGATAATCTCGTCTGGGATGGCGGTGAGCCCTGCGAGTAACAGCACGAAGGAGTAGCCGAAGGTGGCCCAGTAATGCACGAAGATGACCACCCACAGCGGCGTGTCCCGGCGGCCAAGCCAGTTCAGCGCCAGCACGTCCAGACCGATGGCGCGCAGCACCGCGTTCAGCAGCCCCCAGTCATAGTTGAAGATCCAACGAAAC
Source organism: Caldilineae bacterium (assembly GCA_011176545.1). Taxonomy (GTDB): domain Bacteria; phylum Chloroflexota; class Anaerolineae; order DUEN01; family DUEN01; genus DUEN01. Next base: position 16,953 of record DUEN01000008.1, read on the forward strand.
ACCAGCCCCACGATGACCCCGGAGACCAGGATCGGCGTAAACCAGGCCACCCGGTAGAAACGGTACAACGGCACCTTCAGATAAACGATGAACGCCAACGTCGTTGCCGTCACCATCTCGATGGTGGGGCCTACGACGCCCCAAGTTAACGTGTTTTTCACGGCGCGAATGAAGATGTCGTCCCTGGATAAATGTTTGAAGTTCTCCAGCCCGACGAACGTGGTGACGAGCTTCCCCTTAGCCGGTGCGATCGTGTGGAAGGCGTAATAGAACGTGGCCAACAGGGGGTAGATCACGAAGATGAGATAGTACACGATCACCGGCCCGAGGAAGAGGGCGATCGCACCCCATGGCCTACGGAACGGCCTACCCTTGGCAGCCGTCACGACCGGTCTGCTTTCGGCCAAAGCTTCTGTTGCCATAGCATCCTTCCATAAATCACAACATATGGACTTCAGCCTTCCCCTCTGAGGGCGTGTCTGAGAAATGCCGTCGCTCCTGCTATGGAGAGGTCCGGAAGGGCTCCGCTCCTCCGGAAAAAGCCTCTCTCCCGCCTCTGACCTGCCCGGTCTCGGCCCGGCCCCCTGCGGAAAGGGCCGAGAAAGGCAGGTGCAGGCCGGAAAAGCGGGATTTCTGTGGAGGGGAGATCCCCTCCACACCTCCCCCTGTAGAGCTGGTGGTTGAGGGAAACCCTCAGACGCCTTACCGGTAGACTTTAGACACGCTCTAATCGCCCTTTGGATGAATGAGATCGCCATGGGAGGGTAGCGGAGGGTAATACCCTCCGCTACCCCCGGGAGATCAGATTGAGGGTCCCGCGCGGGCTACTTCGTGCACAGGTTCTTGTTCAAGATCTCGATGGCCTCGTCCACGGTGATCAAGCCCTCCGGTAACCCTTCATTGAGCGCCGTAACCACGGCATCTTTGAAATCGCCACACCGCGGGGTCGGCGCGATAGCCGTGGACATGCCGCCATAGACTTTGTTGAACTCCTCCCAATACCAGTCCCACTTGCCGGGTTCGACGCCCAGCTCTTGCAGGAGCTCGTCCGAGGGCCAATCTTTCTCCTTATCGTATTTGATGGCGGACGGGATGTTGGTGACCGCGGTCCACAGCGCGCCGTACTTAGGCTGGGCGGCGAAGGCCAGGATGTCCTTGGCGACGTCCGGGTGCTTGGTGGACGAGAGCACGGCGTAGCCCGACTCGAATCCGGCCCACAGGATGTCGTTCCCCTTGCCGTCGGGCCAGGCCGGGTATCGCAGCATGCCGAAGTGCCAGTTGGGATCCTGGCCACCCTCCTCCACGGGCTTGAAGGCGCGGCCGGTATACCACGTGGGGATGAACATGAAGCAGGCCTTGCGTTGCGTGTGGAAGTAGACGTGGAACTCATCGATGGTCATGGTGGCGAAGGTGTCCGGCCACAGCCCGGCATCTCTGAGCTGCACGGAGTACTCCAGGACCCGACGCGCCTCAGGCGTGTCCCACGGCTTCAAACCGGCGTTGTACTTGTCGAATTCCTCCGGCCCCACCAGCGTCCACAGCGGGTACTGGACAGCCCACACACCGGGGTAAGGGCGATTGCCGATGGCTGTCGCTGTGCCGGCATAGCCAGCTTCGTGGCACTTTCGCACCACGTCCAGGAACTCGTCCACCGTGAACTGATAGTTTTCGGGGACCTCGATGCCCAGCTCGGCGAAGATATCGGGGTTATACAGAAGCATGTAAATGGTAGAGGCGATGTTGAACTTGTAATGGCCGGGATAGCCTAGATTGGGGTAGGTGCCATCGAACTTAGCGCTGTCAATGAAGTTATCCCATGGAAGGGCATCGGTCAGGTCCAACAGCCAGCCGGCCTCCACCCACTCGATCTGCCCTGAGTCGAACGTCGTGATGTCCGGCGCGCCCTCCCCGGCGGTCATCGTGCTGCGAATGGCATCGCGCAAGGGGTTCTTGTCCCACCAGGTTACCTCGATGCTCACGTTGGGGTGCTCGGCCTCGTAGTCATCGGCGATCTTCTCGATGACCTTGCGCTTGGACGGCTCGTTGGCCCAATGGCTCCACCACTGGATGACGATCTTCTCTTCTTTGGGCGCCGGGGTGGCTTCCTCTGCTTCCGTGGGGGCTGCCGCGGGGGTCGCAGGTACGGCGCAGGCGGACAAGAACATGGCGAGAACGACCAGACCGACTACCGGGACAAAGATCTTACGCCACAACATGGTACCCTCCTCCTTAAACAAGCTCGCGAGGGAACAGAACCGATATGTTGGCTTTCCTGACTAGGTGCCCATCCCACCACCTCCTTTCCTCAGAACTTGCCAGGCTTAGCCCTGGTCTGGGGCAAATAGCTGGCTCAGCACGGCGTACGTCTCCTCGACGGCGGCGTCTGGATCCATGGTATATTGGAATCCTAGCTCCGCCGAGAGAAATCCCTGGTAGTCGATTTCCCCCAACGCCTGGACGAAGGGTTTGAAGTCGATGCTTCCCTCGCCAGGGATCAGGTGGGCGTCGCTGTCGCCGTGGTTGTCATCGATATGGATGTGCAGCGGCACTCCCGCCAGCTTGCGAACGGCCTCGGCCAGATCCTCTCCATTGACGTGTGCATGGCCAGTGTCCAGCAGGATGCCCAATCGCTCTGATCCGATCTCCTCGACCATGCGCAGGCCGTCGTCGACAGTGAGGATCAGCGTGCTCTCCGCCCTATGGGCAGGCTCGATCAGAAGCAACAGATCCGTCCCTTCCGTGTAATCGAGCAACTCCATGATGCTCTTGCGGAGTTGAGCCCATCCCTTGTCCACATCCTCACCGTAAAGCGTCATGCCTGGGCATAGGCTGACGGATGGCGCCCCTAAGCGCAGCGCGGTGTCGATCTCGTCCTTGATGTACTGCACGCTGTCCCGGCGCACGGCCTCGTTTAGGGAACATAGGATCGATGGATAGCGGAATTGGGCCGGAACGAAGTTGGGCACGCCCATCTCAAGGCGATCCAGGAGGGCGATGATCTCGTCGATCTGATCGTCCAGGTCTCGGCGATAGGCGTGGGGCCGGCCGCCCCAGATCTCCACGCCCTGATAGCCGTATCGATGTAGGCGCCGGATCGCCTCCGGCAGCGGGTAATTGAAGTACACAAACGACGACTGCGAGAACTTCATGTGCTAAAATCCTTCCCCAAACTCCTTTTGGAAGCGCAGGGCCATGAAATCGCGCTGGCCTGCGACCCTGGCCGCCATGGCGTAGATATAGGAGATCCTGCCGCCGGGGCAACCGACGTTGGGATGGTAGCCCCGCGGGACGGCCACCATGTCGCCATCTCGGACGATGCCGCAGAACAATGGCTCGTCCAGTGACTCATATACGCACTGGATTCCAAACGCCCTGCCCATATCGAAGTACACGTACAGCTCTTCTTTCTCATCTCCGTGCTCATGAGGAGGCCATACCGTCCAGCCGCCCGGGCTCCCCTGTCCGATCCCCATCAATAAGCGCGAGGCGTTAAACTGATCGTCAATGTACATGTAGACATCACGCAGGGTGTTGTTCTCAGCAGATCCAAAAACCTGATGCCTGGCTGGGTCCCGATCCACGTCTGAGAAGCGGATATGAGCAAAGTCGGTGTCTCGATCGCTGGGTGCCCCGATGCGCATCAAGACGGCCTTGTGAGTCGTATGCACGCGGATCGTGCTCTTCCAGGGCACATAGAGGAGGTCCTTGAAACGCGCCGTCCCCATGGCGCCGTTGTATTCATAATTCACCTGGCCAGCGATGCAGACCAGAGCCACCTCCTCCGGGCCAGTCTCGATGGTCACAGCAGGATGATCCTCGTCCAGCTCCATGCGCTGGCATGACAAGAACTCCAGGCCGCTTTGCTCGGGCCTCAAGCCCCTTCTCAACTCCTCAGGTCGAAACAAGTACTTCACCTTTGGCCTCCGCGACGATATACGAAGAAGCGTAGTAGGCTCCAGCCCTTACGTTTTACGCAATACGCAATACGGAATACGTATTGCGTATTGCGTATTCCGTATTCCGTATCACCTCGGCATATACTTCTCATTAGGATACATCATCACCTTGATCTCCTGCTTCCTCTCCAGCCGCTCGAAGGCCTCTCGCCAACTCTCCAGCGGGATATGGCTGGTGATGATCGGCTCCAACTTGATCTTCCCCATGGCCATGATCTGTAAGGCGCGCTCCCACGAGTGCCAGCCGGCCGCCATGCGCACCGCCTGATCGGCGTATTCCATGCCGGCCCATCCCCAACTGCCGCGCACCGTCAGGTTGTTATAGGGGACCCTGTCCAGATTGACGGTGATGTCGTGGCCCCACAGGCCAATGATCGTGATCCAGCCGCCGTTCTTCACCATACGGGTGGCCTGGGTGATGGCCGCCTCCCCGCCTGAGCAGTCGATCACCACGTCCGCGCCGACGCCGTCCGTCAGCCGGAGCACCTCCTGTACCGGATCGTCCTCGCTGTAATAGACGTAGTCGGCGCCCAGCTCCTTAGCCTTCTCCAGGCGGACCGTATCATCCTTCAGGCCGGTGACCATGACGGCCCGAGGGCTGAAGAGCTTGACGATCTGCAGCATCGTCAGACCGATGGGGCCAGGGCCTGTGATGACGACGAAGTCCGCCGGATTGATGCGGGTGCGATACATGGCGGCGTGGCTCATGCACGTCACCTGTTCGATGAGCGCGCCCTCGGCGAAGGACAAATTGTCGGGCAGCTTATGGGCCAGCCGGGCGGGCAACGCCATACGCTCCGCGTACGCCCCGTTGACGTGCGTCCCGATCCGACCGTGCAACGTCTCCAGATCGCCGCAGATCCGATCACCGATCTGCCACTCATCGCCCACGTTCTCGCCCTTGCCGATGACCACGCCGGAGAACTCATGCCCCAGCGTTACCGGCCGCCTGTGCTCCTTCTCGTCCCGCCAGATGTGCAGGTCGCTACCGCAGATGCCCACCGCGGCCACCTCGATCAACAGGTCGTCAGGGCCGACCTCGGGCTCGGGCACCTCCACCAATCCCATGCCGTCTTTGCCGTCTCCCCACTTTTGGACTGCTTTCATCGCCTGTTCTCCTCTGGTGTAGAGATTGGGAGATAGAGATTGGAGATTAGGTGGCGACGCGCACCAGGGTCTCGCCGCCAAAGGGGATCACGCCCACTTTGGCGTCGCGGCCCAAGATGGCGTAAGCCTGCTCCAGCGCGGTCTGAACATCCGGAGCCGAATCGAACCCCAGCGCGGCGATGTCCTCCTGCGCGAGATGGTTGGTCACGCAGATGGTCTTCCTCACCCGATGCCGCACCATCGCGTGGTACATAGGGACGTTTAGCCCAACCAGGTCCTCTACCTCACCTCGATCCACGGCCGCCTTCTGATCCTCGAACGACCAGAGCAGGTATTTCCTCACCGTCTCCTCGTGCGAGGGCGCATCGCCGCATAGGCCCTCTTCGCCGTCTAGCAGGAAGATGATGATGCCTCCCTCTCGCACTGCCCGATGCGAGTACACATACGGCTTGACGCCCTGCCAGTAGTCGAAGTGGCAGGGATGGGCGGAGACGATGAGGATGTCGGCCTGCGCCGGGATAGGGATGACCATGACCCACTCGGCCAGCTCCACCGCCTTGCGGTGGGCCTCGACGAAGTGCCCGGCGAACACGCCCAGCAGGTTCTTGTCCTCATCCATGACGGTATTGACGATGAAGTCCAGCCCTACCCGCTCGGCGATGGCGTCCATCTCGGCACGCGGCCTGTTATCCCGCGTGCCGATGACCTCCAGCACCGGCTGTACGATGCAGGCCGTGAGGTGCATCCTGTCCGTCGTCTTGCGGCTGCACGCGCCGGGCAGGATCATCTTGGAGCCGCCACCCCAGCCGGCTGAGATATGGGGTACCACATTTCCGATCGCAATCTTGAAATCGGTCTCCACGACAGCGCGATCCACCTCGATGGGGGTGCCGCTCGGGGTCGTACCCAGCGACACGAAATCCGCGTCGCGATAGTCCCGGTTGATCACCTCGTACCGCTCCCGGATCTCGTCCCCCAGCTTCATGCGCAGCTCATCCTCGGTCATGGGACGGTGCGTGCCCATGGCCATGAAGATGCGTATCGCGTCGTCGGGGATGCCGGCCTTTTTGACGCGCTCCAGGACGAGGGGAAGGATCTTAGCAGCCGGCGTGGGCCGCGTGGCGTCGTCCACGAGGATCACGACATCCTGATCCGGCCGGAGCATCTCCTCCAGCCGCGGCGTACCGATGGGATGCTCCAGCGCTTCCTGGATGACGCGTGCTTGGTCTGGGATATGGCCGTCTTTGCGGTGTACGGCGTAGAAGAGCAAGTTCCGGTCGTCGATCTCCACCTGAGTGGTCAACCCTGGCTTGAAGGTCAGTTCGATGATGGCCATATTGGTTACTCCCTGAGCTCCGTGATCATTCACACTGGGGGACGATCTTCTCCCACATCTCGATCCAGGCCCGTCCCCATTCGGGCAGGGCCTCTGTTCCCTGGCAGAAAAGCAAATACTCATCGCGCACGATCGGCTCGTCGCAATAGGATAAGCCTGCCGCGATCAGATCGTCACGCATCTCCCCACTACAGGTCACCGTCCGCCCGGTCAGGATGCCCGCGGAAAGGAGCACTTTAGGACCGCGCTCGATGGCTGCTATGGGCTTGTGGGCGACGTCCATCTCTCGGACCAGCTTTTGCAGGCCGCGATGCCCCCGGATCAGCCAGGTGCCCAGGCCGCCGGGGATGATCAGGCCGTCGAATTGTGCTGCCTCCACGTCATCCAGGGATCGATCGATCTTCGTGGTAGGACCATGCTCGGCCCACTCCCAGGTAGGGCTCCCCAGCTGGACCTCGGCGTTGGCCTCCCGGCCCAGCAGGAGGACCGTCCCTCCCTCCTCTTCGATGCGATAGCGGGCGTAGAAGAGCTGCGTGGCATCGGTCGCCCTCTCCGCTATGATGCCGAATCGCCGATCCCACAGGCGCTGGCCGTAATCAAGCGGCAGTGAGCGTCCCTCCGTCTCGGCGAACGCTTCCAACACCAGATGGAAGAACGCGGGGAGATCCTGAGGATAGCGCGCCGTCACCAGCGTCCCATCGCGAACGGCGTGGACGTCCTCGACGTGCTCCGCGCCGGCGAAGACCATGTCGTCCACCATGCTCCAGGCGGAGACGACACGCCGGCCGCGAAGCAGCCCGGCCGAGATGAAGACCTGCTGCCCGTGGCAGATGGCCGCGCAGATCTTGCCCCGATCGTAGAGCTCGCGAACGAAGCGGACGACCTGGGGATTCTGGCGTAGCTTTTCCGGAGCCAGGCCGCCGGGAACGACGACACCATCGAAGTCGGCGGCATCCACCTGGTCGATGGTCACATCGGCGTGCAGGCGCGTGTGATCCTCGCCCGTGTAGTCGAGCCGATCGTTGCCGACGAGGAGCACCTCCGCCCCAGCCTCGCGCAGACGCAGACGGCTATAGTGGAACTCGATCTCATTGACACCACGCTCTAACAGTACGGCGACCTTCAGACCCTCTAGCGGCATGATCATCGGGAAGCTTCCTCCCCTCGCAGAGCACGACAGGCAGCGGCGAAGTCCTCAGTGGTCGCCGTGTAGCCGATGGCGTTCTCGAACAAACGGATCGTCCAGTCGGTGGCCTGAAGAGCGGCTTTCGGGCCCTCATCCCGATTGCCGCCGAGCGTGCCGTCTCGAAGCCAGATGACGCGATAGTTCCGGTAGAAGGCGTCCAGCGCGGTGGCGAGCATGCAGATATCGGCCCAGAACCCGGCCGCGACCAGGGTGTTGATTCCCAGGTTACGCAGCAGGGTGTCCAGCCGGGTATCGAAGAAGGCGCTATAGACATGTTTGCGGATGTAGTAGTCACCTGGACGCGGCTCTAGCTCGGCGGGGAAGGTGAGCGGCGTGGGGCGCCCACCGTGATACTCACGGGGATCCACGCCGCCCTCTCGAAACGCGTGGTTGAAGTCACGGCCCCAACTGCGTTGAAAGTGCCTCCCGAACTCTGAGCGCTCTAACGCGATGCGGGGGGCGCTGTTGATGGCATATACCACCGGTAGCCCGCAGTCACGAGCCGCGCCAAGCGCGATGGCGATGCGCCGCACGGTCTGTCGCCATAGATCCCCCAACGTCCCTGAGAGGTCCTCGATGTCCTCGTCGTCCTGGATGCCGTTATACACGTCAACCAGCAGCAGCGCCGTGGCAGACGGGTCCAGGGTCAGGCGCTTGGTGACACGGCCGGCTGGGCCGTCGGCGGTGGCGTAGTTTCTGTAGTAACGGACTTCTAGGGTTAAAGCAGATCGCATGACGTTCCTCGCTTGGCGCTTTCCAGGCTCCGGCTGAAAGCACGGTGCCCAGGCTCTAAAGCGATCCAGGCGGCGCGTTTTTCATCGCCGCCGCTACGAGGGATTCTCAGACACGCTTTCAAAGGCGAACGGATGGCCTTGGCGATTCGCGGGTTGCGCGCCACAGGAGGCTCGCACGATGAGCTTCGGCTCGAGCAAGACGCGATATAGCTTGCCGTCGCCCTCCTCCGAGATGCGTTCGAAGAGGATCTCCGCTGCTCGTTTCCCCATTTCGTATTTGGGCAGGGCCACCGTGGTGAGCGGGACCTCCAGGAACTCCGCATAGCGGATATCGTCATATCCCACGACGGCTACATCCTCCGGCACGCGTACGCCGCGTGCTCGCAGTCGGTGGATGAAGCCGATCGCCAGACGGTCGGCGGTCACGAAGACAGCGGTAGGTCGCTCAGAGAGCTCAAGGAACGCCTCGGCCGCCTGGATGGCATCCGCCAACCGCACCGTTTGGGTGCGGATCACCCATTCCGAGGGAAGCGAGCAGCCTCCTGCCTCCAGTGCTGACCGGAATCCCTTCATGCGCGCCTGCACGGCCACATTTCCAGGCCCACCGTGGGCCACGCAGCCAATTCGCCGATGTCCCAGTCGGAGCAGGTGCTCGGCCACCAGGCGGCCACCGGCCACATCATCCACAGTAACGCAATCGCCATCATCCCAACATCGGGCGACGACCACGATGGGCATGTCGTGATCTCGCAAGGAGCGCAGATGCTCCGGCGCCATCGAGGCCGGCGTGATCAGTGCACCGGCCATGCGCATCTGTCGGAACTGGTTGATGCTGGCGCGTTCCATGTCCGGATCGCTTTGAGATTGGCTGATGACGACCATGTGGTTCCGTTCTCGGGCCACCGCCTGAACAGCATCGATGATGGGGACGAAGAAAGGGTTGGCGAGTTCCGGCACCACCACGCCGATCATGGGGACACGCTTGTGCACCATGCCTCGGGCTACGAGGTTGGGCACGTAACCGAGCTCCTCGGCGGCCTGTAGCACCCTGCGTCGCGTCTCCTCGGCGACGGGGTGGGTGCCGCTGAAGGCGCGGGAGACGGTGATGGGGGAGACGCCGGCTCGGCGAGCGACATCGCGAATGGTGACAGGCATGATCTCTCTCCTGGATGATAACGTTATCGTGATAACGCTGTCATGATAGCGCTATCATTATATCAGAACAATAAACACTCGTCAATGGTCTATTAGAAGTAAAGAAGAAAAAAGAGGCCCAGCCCTCCATCAGGCAAGACGATGCGGCGCCGGCAGTCAAACACGCGCCAGACGCAGAACCACTCCCATGCCAGGGGATCGCCGGGACCTTGGATGGCCGGCAGACGCAGGATGGTGACCGGGAAATCACTGGCCGCCTTTCGTCCGCCAATAACTTTTCCGATAGCTCCACTACTTAACCGTGGTGATTGCAAAAGCAAGAGGGCGGGTAAGAAACCCGCCCACATACTCTCCACGGCTGAATGAGGTGCTACCGCTCACAACTTCGACTATGGAAAGTACACCACAGCGTAGTGAGCACACCTACTGGGTACGCTCATCCCTCCAACGTTCTCAATGCAGAGCTGGACAGATGGGCATCAAAGACGGCGACCTCACGTCCCCCTCGACGCGTGGAGCCTCAGCTCTGCAGCGTCGAGGGGTAAGCCTAATCGCGCACTACTCCTCCTTGCCGATGACGACTCTTGCGACGTCCTGGTATAAAGTGGCGACGACCGTGAAGTCGGCGTCTCCTTTCCCCATATTCTTCACCATGTCCAACACCTGTCCGGCGACGACGCCAGCGAAGGTGGGCACCCCCAACTCATTGGCCGTATCGAGGGCCAGACCCATGTCTTTGCACATCAGCTTGAGCATGAACCCCGGCTTATATTGGTTCTTGAGGATGGTCTTGGGGAAGTAGCGTTCGAGCACCGCGCTGCCTCCCGAACTGGCCTGCACCACCTCCGCCATGGTCGCGGCATCCACCCCTGCTTTGACTCCCAGGGTGAAGGCCTCGCAAACGCCGATCAGGTTGATCCCCAACATCAGGTTGTTGCAGATCTTCACCACCTCCCCCATACCCGGGCCACCGACGTAATAAATCTTCTCACCCATGGCTTCTAACACATCCCGACAGGCCTCGAGGGCGGCCTGATCTCCGCCGACCATAAAGGTCAACGTGCCGGCGATGGCTCCGGATTCCCCGCCGCTCATCGGCGCGTCGAGCAGAGTACAGCCTTTTTCCGCCGCGCGAGCGGCAAACTGCTGCGTGGCGATGGGGCTGATGGTGCTGGTGTCAATGATCGTCAGCCCAGGCTTGGCTCCCGCCAATAGCCCATTGGGGCCGAAGAGCACCTCCTCCACCTGCGGCGCGTCGGGAAGACAGGTGACGACGACCTCCGACGCGGCAGCCACTTCCTTCGGATTGGCCACCACTCTTGCGCCTTCCGTCTCCAGCGCTTTCACTGGAGCCATGTTGACGTGTGGACAAATGGTGACCTGAAACCCTGCCTTGATCAGGTTGCTGGCCATGGGCTTGCCCATCGTGCCTACGCCGACAAAACCGACTTTCTTGGACATTCTTCTGCCCTCCATCGAGTCATTCATTCATAACCTGTTGTACGACAGACGGCGCGGTAGTTTCTCACCCGCCATCTTGTGGCCGGTATAGAAACCGGCCCTACATATCGTGTCTCCCACCGCGCTGGCGTGGCGCCTTTGCAACGACCACGGCTGAGTGCAGAGCTACCGACGGCACACACAGCGTCGAATTCTCACATTTTAGACCGCAACTGTGAGGCCCATCCGGGTGAGCACCTCTCGCAGAGCGTCATGTTGCGCTTCGGACAATGGTGCTACAGGACCACGCGGCGGTCCGACGGGTTCGCCGATCATGCCCATGGCGGCCTTTAGCACCGAGGGAAAGGTGCCTAAGGAGAGGGCGCGGCGCAGGAGAGATAGCTTGATCTGCGCAGCACGCGCCCGCTCCCAATCGCCAGCGATAAAGGCCTCGTACAGTTCCACCACCAACTCAGGGGCCACATTTCCCGTGGCTGCCACGCCGCCGACCGCCCCCATCGCCAATGAAGGGAAAAAGAGATCATCTCGCCCCTGGAAGACAGCAAAGTCATTCGGTGTTTCACTCACATATTCTGCCGTCTGAGCCAGGTTGCCGCTGGAGTCTTTGATTCCCACCAGGTTGTCGATGGCTGCCAGTCGCGCTACGGTGGCCGGTGCCAGGTTCACGCCACCGGTGCGTCCGGGGTTATTGTAGGGGATCACCGGCAGCGAGGTACTTTCTGCGATGGCGGCATAATGCGCGTAAAGCTCATCCTGTGAGGGAGCCAGATAGAAGGGCGTGATCACCACCACCGCGTCCGCCCCGAGCGCCTCGGCGGCACGGGTCAACTGGATGGCCTCTCGGGTGCTGATCGCCCCGGTGCCCGCGTAGACCGGTACCTGCCCTGCGGCCTCCTCAATGACGATCTCGATGACTCTGCAACGCTCCTCCTGGCTCAGCGCGAAGAATTCCCCCGTGCTGCCCGCCGGGAAAAGTCCATGGACACCGGCGGCGATCAACCGCCGGGCCAGCCGCCGCAGCGCCTGTTCGTCTAATGAGCCGTCCTCCTGGAAAGGGGTCAGCAGGGGGATGATCATGCCGCGAAGTTGAAGGACACTCATAGGCTACCTTCTCCTTTCGCCCGGAATTCTCGGGATCCGATCCTCCGAGTCATCGGCGCATAAGTTCGATCAACTGGCGGATATCCGGCAATTCGTCCAGCCGCTCGACCATGGACAGGATCTCTTGCGCCTGCGCCTCGCCCACCACCGGGGCAGCCAGCCTCACGAATTTCGCCTCCAGTTCAGACCGGCTTAACGGGTTCTCGCTGCGTCCTTTGGCAAAGTCAACCCGCTTGCGAAAGACCCGCCCATCGGTCGTCTTGACCTCCACGATGGCAGGCGCAGCGGCGGGCGAGTCGGCCAGTTCGGACGTGCCCATCAGACGGATTTTCCGAGCCATCGCGCCGATCGCTGGCTCCTTGCGGCGATCGCGCAGGAAGTCATCCCAGCGGATCTGCCGCTCCACCGCGGCCACCGCCATGATGTATTGTGAGCAGTGGGATCGAAGTGGGTTGTTGTCAATCACCGGTCGGCGAGTCTCTTTGACCATATGGGTGATCTCGGCGATCTCGTCCGGCTGCAGGTCGTGCTCGTTGATGATCATGAGCAGGGCATCGATTCCGGAATGGATATCGCCGCAGCAAGGGTACTGCTTGAAACCATCCGCCCGCTCAATGTAGAATTCGACGCCCAGGTCGCGTGTGAGTTCCTCCAGGTGCATGGCCCCCGAGAAGGCGTCGTAGATGTTGTATTTCATGGGGTCGAAGATGCCTCGGGGACCACCGAAGCCCATCTCCGCCAGCAGGCCCGCGGTCACGCCGTTACGCGCGGCCACACCGATGCCATAGGAACGCGAATGTTCCGTCGGATCTTCAACCCATGCCATCAGCCCGGAAGCCACGTTGCCCGCCAATCCGTAGGCATTGATGAAGCGCGAGGGGTCGAGTTTTAGATCGTAGCCGGCGATGGCCGTCGCGCCGATGGTGCCGAAAACCGCCGAGGGATGAAAGGAGTGAGGGTAGGGACACCCCGCGCGGTTCGCTTCGCTCACCCGGCCGGCCACATCGTAAGCCAGCGCCAGGGAGGCGATGAAGGTCTTGCCGTCTACCCTCTGTCGCTCACCCATCACCAGGGCAGTCGGCACGAAGACGGCTGCGGCGTGCATGCGGGCGATCCCTGCTCCCTCAATGTCGGCAGCATAGCCCATGGTGCCGTTCACCAGCGCTGCGTTGGCCGCCGGGGCCTTGAAGTTTCGTCCCAGCACGGTGCATTCCGGTTTGCCTCCCATCTGCGCGACGAAGTCGCCGATCAGACGGGAGGCGGGGTGCCGATCAGGCCAGGCGGCGAACAGAGCTCCCAACGTGTCGAGCACGATCCACTTGGCCATGGATACCGCTTTTGGCGGCAGGTCTTCGAATCGAAAGGTAGCGGAGTACTCCGCAATTCTCTCGGTGTAGGGCCACTTGCTCTCCGTCACAGATTCATTTCTCCTCAAGGGGAAGTACGCGCCACTGCTCGATCGCGTGACCGTCGTCGCGCAGGTCGGGGTCGCCGATCATCTCGGCCCGCAGGCCATAGCGCTTGGCTAACAGGGCGAACATTAAGGTGGTGGAGACATGTCCGGGTACGGCCCCCATCGCCACCAGCCGCTTGGCGCCAGGCAGGATAGCCGGGTCGAACATGTCATATTCCACACGATCTTCGCCGACCTGTTTGACCGAGATGTAGCGGACGTAGCCCACCTTGGCCAGGTAGTCCGCCAGCCGTTGCAACCCTTCGATCCAGGTGGTGCCATCCAGGTCCAGTTCCGCCTCGATCTCATCGAGCATAATCTCGCCGGAGCGCCAGACGATCTTCCATGCCTCATCTCCCCACTCCTCCCAGGCGGCGAGGTAGATGGCATAGAGCTCCTTGTCGAAGAAATCGCGAGTAATCTCCTCTGCTTTCATCCTCTATCCTCCGTTTGTCTCTGTTCGGTCTAAGCGTTCGCTCTTGTGTAGCCTGCTACACAAGAGCGAACAGG
>DUEN01000080.1 GCA_011176545.1 Caldilineae bacterium
AGCGAAGCTGCGCCGCCACCACAAGCCATTCCCAGTCCCCCCCCAGCGAAGCGAATTGGGGAGGGGGACTACAGGGGGGAGGGGTGAACTGATTGCGTCGCCGAACAGCGCGCCATTTCACTTAACTTAACGTGGATGGGGGCGGATCTGAGACCCGCCCCCATCCTTTCTTCCCCTCCTTCTCCGGGCGACGAGACGTTGTTATGGCTCGCTCGGCGGGGGTGGAGCTTGTGGAGGTGGAGCCTGCGGGGGTGGGGCCTGCGGGGGAATACCGAGCCGAAAGCGCCGCCCTCGCGGATGCCACCGGCCCTCCTGATCCCCGATGCGATACCATCCTTCCCCTTTCAGGAAGACGAAGCCACGACCTGTCGCCTTGAAGTCGATGAGGCCGCCGGCCATGCGTACGGTCATCTTCTCACCAACGGCGTGGATCTCGCCCTTCCAGCCGACCAGTAACACGCCTTGCTCGAAGTCATGACGGTATCCGTCGCCTGAGACGTCCAGATTCTCGGCGCCAGCGATCCACACCACCCCCACGCCATGACCTCGGATATCGATGCGGCCATCCCCGCGCAGCATAGCGATGCCGACGCCGTGAGCTACGATGGTCCCAACACCTTCCTCTTCTTCCCCTGTATCCGCCCAGGCCACCGCGCTGGTGGCCAGGACCATGACCATCACCAACACGAGCATGAGGATCATCTTCCGCTTCATAGTACCTCCCTCCTTGGATGTGTTTGGCCAGGCCGAAAATGGGTTTCGGATGCACATCTCGTTTCCCATCCTCCCGACGTCGGGATCGCCTGTCTGGCATCATCCTAGGCGCAGGAGGTTACATGATCTTCACCTGGGTGTTAAAAGAGTGTAAAATATAAGGGCGATGCATGCGTTGTCTCGGTAACATCTGGTTCAAGAATGTAGCGAGCGCAGCGGCGCTGCGCCGCTGCGTTACGACAGGATGATGCTGCTACTCCAACGATGTGAGTGAAACGAAAAAGAGGGGACGTGCCCGAGGGCACGTCCCCTTTCTATCGAAAGACCGACGGAAGCTAGTGGGCCTCAATGGCGCAGCCGAGGATCCAGCGCATCGCGCAGGCCATCCCCAAGCAGATTGAACCCCAGAACCAGAAACATGATGGAGACGCCAGGGAAGAAGACCATCCAGGGGGATGTGAACATGTGGCTTTTGTTCCGCCCTAACAGCAATCCCCATTCCGGCGTAGGGGGCTGGGCACCCAACCCCAAGAAGCCAAGCCCGGCGGCGTCCAATATAGCGGTGGCGATGCCCAGCGAGGCGGAGACGATGATGGGCGACAACGCGTTGGGCATGATGTGACGTAAGAGGATGTGCCTCTTGCGGACGCCGAGCGCGCTGGCCGCCAGCACGTAATCCTTGTTGCTTTCCCCTAACACGGTCGATCGCGTGATGCGGGCATAGGTAGGTATGGAGACGATACCCACTGCCACCATCGCGTTGAAGAGCCCCGGCCCAATGACGACCACGATCGCCAGCGCCAGCAGGATGGTGGGGAACGCGAGCATGACGTCCATGAGCCGCATGATAAGGTTATCGACGGCCCCACCCAGATAACCAGCGATCGCGCCCAGCGTCGATCCGATGACGATGGCCAAGCTCACCGAGAACACACCGACCAGGAGGGAGATCCGAGCCCCATACATGATGAGGCTCAGCATGTCCCGCCCCAGGTCATCCGTGCCCATGGGATGGGCCAGAGATGGCGGCAGCTTGTTCTCCTTGGGAAACGCCTTCCAAATCCCGTTCTTGTCCGGGTGTTGCTGGGCGAGAACGGGGGCGAACAAGGCCACAAAGACCACCGTCCCGATGATGGCGATGCCCACCAACGCTAATTTGTTGCGCATCAGACGACGCAGGGCCTCCGCCCATGGCGAACGAGCGCCCCGCCGTCGCCACAACTCTTCGGAAAACGCCGTAGTTACCTTCACCTGACCGATGGACTCTTCCACTGAGCCTACCTCTTCATTGATACCGGATGCGCGGATCGATCCAGGCATAGGCGATGTCAACGATCAGGTTGATGAAGACGAAGATGACAGCGAAGACCAGGACACCCGCCTGGACGACGGGGAAATTGCGCGCCACGATGGCATTGACGATCCAGCGCCCCATTCCCGGCCAGGCGAAGATCGTCTCCGTCAGGATGGCACCAGCCAGCAGGAATCCCGTCTGCAGGCCAATGACCGTCACCACAGGCAACAGGGCGTTTTTCAAGGCATGCCTGGCGATCACCACCCATTCATCCAGCCCTTTCGCGCGGGCGGTGCGCACGTAATCCTCGCCCAGGACATCCAACATGGCTGAACGGGTCATGCGAGCGATGAAGGCGGTCGGGATAGTGGCTAAAGCAAAGGCGGGCAGCGCCAGGTGATGAAGGGCGCTGACCAGCGCCCTGGCGTTTCCGGTCAGGATGCTGTCCAGGATGTACAAATTGGTGATCGTTTTGAGGCTGACGCCTGGGTCGAGACGTCCATTGGTGGGGAACCATCCCAACTTCAAGGCGAAGACGTATAGGAGCATGAGCCCCAGCCAGAAGATCGGCATGGATACGCCTACCAGGGAGCCGAACATCGTGCCCAGGTCGATAAATGTATTGTGCTTATAACCGGCCAAAGCCCCCAGGGGAATCCCCACCAACACGGCAATGATCATGGCCGCCAACGCCAGCTCCACGGTCGCTGGGAAGAACTGCCGTAGCTCTGCGGCCACCGGGGAACGCGTCATCACGGAAGTCCCCAAATCACCTTGAAGAAGCCTCAAGAGGAAGCGGCCATACTGAATTGGCAATGGATCGTTCAGCCCCAGACGCTCACGCAGAGCCTCTCGCATCTCCGGCGATGCATGCTCTCCGGCCAGGGCGGATGCCGGATCGCCAGTGAGCAATAGCATCCCATAGGCAAAGAACGTCACCCCGATCAAGACGGGGATCAAAAGGACGAGGCGCCGAAGGATATACTGTCCCATGACAACTCCCGTCTGGCCGTGATATAGGAAGGCCGGGAGGCAAAAGCCCCCCGGCCGATCCTCATCATCGATCTCATTCTTTCACAAGGTAGGTCAGGATCTCGCGAACCGGGCTGGGCACATATCCCTTGATATTCGCCCGGAAGAGCGTGGGTGGCGTTCGATGCACGATGGGCACGCCCAACACACGCTCGTGAATCAGGCGGTTGGCCTCCTCATACATAGCCTTGCGGGTCTCGAAGTCCGTCTCAGCCACAGCATCCCGCAACAACTGGGCGATCTCCTCATCGGGCGGTAATCCGCCGCCCTGCCCATCGTTGTTAAAGCTGGTGTCGCCACCACAGAAGAAGACGCAGAGGAAGTTATCAGGATCGCCGTTGTCGCCGACCCAGCCTAGCATGAACAGGTCGTGCTTGGTCCCATCCTCCTCCAGGTCGCTGAGGTAGGGATCCGGCCAGGCTGGAGACCGGATCTCGGTGTTGATGCCGATCTCCGCCAGCATGGACTGGATCAGCTCGCCCGTCTGCTGGGGTTGCGGGAAGTACGCCCGCGCCACCGGCATCACGTAGAAGATAGCCGGATCGGGGATCTCCACGCCCTCATCGATGGCCTTCTGCAGGTACTGCTTGGCCAGCTCGGGGTCATAGGGATAATCTTCGATCTCATGGTTGTAACCCCACAGGCTGGGCGGCATGAACTCCTTGGCCGGTTCGGCATCACCGGGGTAGAGGGTGTCCACGATGGCCTGTTTATCAATGGCATGGGCGATGGCCAGCCGCACATTGATGTTCTGTAGCCAGGGCTTGGCATGGTTCAGGCCGAGATAGCCGACGTTGAAGGCCGGATTATAGATGACCTGGATGTTCGGATCCGCCTTGGCCTGGGCGATCTCATCAGGGCCAGGGCTGGACCAGAGGCTGATGGCATCGATCTCGCCGGCCTGCAGGGCCAGGAATGCCGCGGAGGGATCTGGGATCACGCGGTAGATGATCCGCTTCAGCGTCGGCTTCTTACCCCAATAATTCTCGTTGCGGACCAGGGTGATGTGATCTTCCTTGACCCACTCCTCCAGCATGAAGGGGCCGGTCCCCACAGCGCGCCCTTCGGCCGTGCCATACTTATCGCCCTGTTCCATGATCGCTTTGGGGCTGGCGAAGCGGAAGTTCTCCATAGCCAGGGTGTTCAAGAGGCTGGCGTTCGGCCGGTTCAGGATGAGCTTGACGGTCATATCGTCGATCTTCTCCACGCCGGCCAGGACGCTCGTCTCGTCACCCTTGAAGCCCTGGAACATATAGTCCCAGTAGATGAACTGGTCCTTACCCAGGTTATACGGATGATCCGGATCCCACCAACGCTCGAAGTTGAAGACCACGGCGTCCGCGTTGAAGGGGGTTCCATCATGGAACGTCACGCCTTCGCGCAGGTGGAAGATCCATTCCAACCCATCCTCGGAGACCTCCCAGGACGTCGCCAAGGCGGGGATCGGGGTGGTTCCACCAGGCTCAAAGGTAGTTAGTCCCTCATAGATGTGGCTGGCCGGGGCGAGGCTGTTCGCGCTGGTCTCCAAAGCGGGGTCCAGAGTGCCCGCATCTGCTGAGTGCGCGAAGATGAGCGTTTGCTCCTCCTCAACAGGCGGGGCAGCTTCCGGCGCCTTCACCTCCTCCGCCGGCGGCGGGGCTGCCGGCATCGCGCAGGCGGCGATGATCAGGGCCACAATCAGAGGCAGAACAAGCAGGGTCTTTCGCATGGCTATCTCTCCTTTCTATCCTGCGTAAGCCCATCACGAGACCACTGGATATGCTCCCGCTCCACACCTCCTTTCCAGCTCATGTTAAAATGCCTCTTGGCCTATCCCCATGATATCTGGATGTCGTGGATACACAGGGGGAGAATTCAGTATGCTCGCAGACCAAACGCACATACGACCATTTGTAGTCGGTGAATAGACGAACCACCAGGCGGTTAAAATGTGAAAGCCGACGGCCTCTTACGCGGGGTCGATACAGAGTATAGCACAAAGCGCATCGAGCGGCAAGGGAACGTCAGCGATGAACAGCGTTTGACATACCCTATGGTTTCATAGTAAGATTATCTGGGAAATAGAAACGCGTCACCGGATATCAGGCGCTCCCTTTGGGGGTCAGGTCCTCGATATCTGGTAAGGCTCGCTTGCAATCGATACCGGAGCGCCCGAGATGTTGACGAACCTAGGCCGACAACTGCTGGGCGGCGTCATTACGGCCATCGCGAACTTCATCCGTTGGACCGGGGTCTCCCCCAACCTCATCACCTTCATAGGGTTCTGTCTGACCGCCGCCTCGGCCGTTTTCATCGCCCAGGGACGCTTCCTGATCGCGGGGATCGTGCTCTTCGTGGCGGGAAGCTTCGACGCCTTAGACGGCGCGCTGGCGCGTGTCACCGGCCGGGTCAGTCGCTACGGGGCGTTCCTGGATTCTACGCTCGATCGATATTCCGAGGCCATCTGCTTCCTCGGTTTGCTCCTCTACTACACTAAAGCCGACCGAATCGTTGAGGTCGTCCTCATCTACGTCGCCATTATCGGATCATTGTTGGTCAGCTATACGCGCGCTCGCGCGGAAGGCGTGGGCGTTTCCTGTAAGGTGGGGCTCTTCACTCGCGCCGAACGGTGGGGCACCTTGGTGCTGGGACTGTTGTTCAACCAGGTCCCGCTCGCGCTATGGGTGTTGGCCATCTTCTCCAACATCACCGCTTTACAGCGCATCTACGCTGTATGGCGGGCTACCGGAGGGGAACGCGGCGGCTGAGTTCGCTCGAGAGCACGTCTGAACGAGGGGGACAGGCGCTGCGCTTTCCGGTGCGTGGAGGCCCGGCTCCGCGGAGGGCCGTTCCCGACCACTGAGCCAGTGCTTGGTCTCCCTGGGTACGTTCTGGGAAACTCTAACTGGGCGACGACGGGGCCGTGTGATCCCGCCACCAGGGTGCGTTCGGCACAGGCTTGCCATCAGGATCGATCCCAAGATGGAGGCACATCATCCGCCACAGGCCATGGAAGACCCATCGCAGGTTATGGGGCAACGCCTCTGTGCGGAAAGGCCCCACCGCCTCACAGATGATCGCGACGATCTTTCCTCCACGTCTCCTCCGCCACGAGGGCGATCATCGGCTTTCCCGTATCCCGGATGGGTCATCAGCGGCCCCATGAGGCTGGCATGTGCCTCTAGAAGGCGAAGAGCTCAATCATGCCGGTAGATGAAGCGGAAGTCCTCGAGCAGGCGAAAGCCTTCGATCCGGTGGCCCTAAGCGCCATCTACGATCGCTACGAGGGGAAGATCTATAGTTACATCTACCATCGGGTCGGCGATGCTCAAGTCGCCGAGGATTTGACCGCGCAAGTGTTTCTGCGTATGCTGGAGGCGATCCAGAGCGAGAACACATGGCGGTCCTCTTTCTCCGGGTGGCTTTATCGCATCGCGCATAACCTGGTCATCGATCACTATCGCAGCCGCGCCCGCTCCACGCACATCTCCCTGGAGGACGCCCCCGCCATCCCGGCGGAGGATATGGACCCCGAACAGACAACCGAGCGTCGCCTTCAAGGCGAGCGCGTGCGCAGGGCCCTCAACCGGCTCACGGAGGAACAGGCACAGGTCGTGAGCCTTCGCTTCCTAGAGGGGCTAAGCATCGCCGAGGTCGCTCAGATCACCGGTAAGACCGAAGGGGCCGTCAAAGCCCTCCAATATCGGGCCATCATGTCCCTGAGGCGCATGCTGGACCGGGAATCATGAACGAGTATCAGAGCCTGGAAGATATCTTCCAAGAGTGCGTCGAGCGGCTGGAGCGCGGGGAGAGCGTCCAGAAGATCCTGGAACGCCACCCCCAATATGCGGATGAACTGGAACCGGCGCTGAGCACGGTGGTCGAGCTGCATGCCATCCGGGCAGAGCCAGTGCCGAGATCCCCCGCCGCCCGAGCCGCAGCCAAAGCGCAGTTCCTCGAGACCGCCAGGCAGATGGCGGCCGAGAAGGAGGCCGCCACGCCGGCCTCAGGCTCAGAGGAGCCACTCACACCTCCGACGAGACGCCGCGCTCCCGCGGAGATGCCCCGTGGACGACTTCATCGCGGCTTCTCCTGGTGGCTCGAATGGCTCACCGAGCGCCTGCAGCCGCGGCGCTGGGCTCCCGCTGTGGGAGCGCTGGGGCTGGCCATTATATTCGTGGGCATCATCGTGGCTGCCTCGCTCGACGACATGCCCGGCGATCCACTGTATCCAGTCAAAAGGACTACGGAGCAAATTCAGCTTCTCATAACGTTCAATGAGGAGAAGCGGGCCCATCTTCAGGAGACCTTCGAAGAGCGTCGCTGGGAGGAGGCGCGCATCGTCCTTCAGCAGAGACGCGAGACGAAGTTCGAGGTCTGGGGAATCATCCAGGAACTCACCCCCAGTTCTATGCGCGTCAGAGGGCTCGAGTTCGAGACTAATGAGGAGACAATCGTTCATTGGAAGGAGATCTTTGGAGATCCCAAGGAAGGGATGAAAGTCCGAGTGATAGCGATCCCCCGGGGCGATAGGCCGCTCGCTCTGGAGATCTGGCTCCTGGGATTCCCGACGCCGACGCCGACGCCAACGCCGACGCCGACGCCAACGCCCTCCCCGACGCCCACGGCGACGCCCACGCCGCCTCGTGCCTACCAGCAGCACCTCTGGATAATACCATGGCAGCCCAGCGTAGCGACGCCGACGCCGACAAAGCCCAGAAGCCTGCGCCAGTTGCCGACCGCGACAATGAGCCGGCCCATGCCTCAGGACTCGCCCACGAGGAGCCGGGTGTTGCCCACGCCGAAACCGACGCAACCGGCGCGGAAACTGACGCCACCGTCCTCCTCCGACACCGTGACGACGCCCACCACGCGCCCGTTGCCCACGTCCGCGCCGATCAAACGGGAGATCACCCCGATCGTTCAGCCGACGGCGACGCCCCAGGCTACGCCGACCGAGATCTCGCGTCCCATAGTCCCGACTCCCATGGCCACACCGACCGAGGTCGCGCCTCCTACGGTCACAGCACCTCCCGCCACCGCGACCTTGCCGACGCCGTCGCCCACGGCAACGCCGAGGCCCGCGCTGCCACCCAGGGGCTCACTCCAGACGAGGCCAGCAAGCGGTCCATCCCGGGTAGCGCCGACGCCGACTCGCGCCTACAGCCCGCCAGTCTCCGTTCAGACGCCCTCTCGGCCTATCCGCCTCATGCCGACGCCTACGCCAGCTTCGTGAGCGTCAAACGACAGCCCCCAGCCCACGGCGATTTCGAGTCAAGTCGCAGGCTGGGAGCTGAGAGTGTCTCTGAAAAGCGCGACAAGGAACCACCAAAGCGCTGAGACCCCAAGATAGAGAAGACATAAACACACGGATGGAGAGCTTACCAAGTTCGTTCTATTGGAATAGACAGCACGATCCTCTGTAGGGGCGACCGGCCGGTCGCCCCAGTCTGAGTTCAGCTTTGAGCCTGTGCGTGCTGGCGGCGCAGGAAGTCCAGGATGACTGGATCGATCCGGTCATCTTCTCGCAGCCGTTCCTCCAGGTTTTCCACTCCGCTGTACTCGCGCAGCGCGTGGCGGGTGGCCTCATCGTAGACGCCTGTGATGGGACCTCGATAATATCCCAAGTCCCGCAATCGCGTCTGCAACTCCCGCGCGATCTCCTCCGTAATGGGCAGCAACGCCGCCTCCTCCGTCTCCCCGAAGTACAGCCGGAAGAGATCCAGGAGCCGCTTCAGCTCCTCGATGGGACGCGGGTGATCATCCACGCGCAGGTCGATGTAGCGATCGTTGAAGCCTCCATAGCCTCCCTCCGGCTTGACCACCAGCAGGGCCGCTGACTGCTGGCCGCGACGATCGCCGCCGGCCTCCTGACCAGCCGCCAGCGCGGCGAGCAGCCGATCCGCCAGAGGGCCCGGGGTGGCCTCAAACGTCTCCGCCATGGCGTCCACTGTTTCCGGCCCCACCAGGATGTTCCCCTGGCACGCGTATCCCGGCCCGGTACGCCCACCCGCCCAGGCCATGCACTCCTCCCCGGTAAACGTGGCGGATCGACCCTGGGCATCGACGATCCCCACCTGGCGCTGCGCCCGACCCGGATCCTCCGCGATCAAGGCGTCCAGCGCCTCTTGGGCGGAATATCCCTGTGCCATCAGCGAGAGCGCCTTGGGCCCGTAACTGGTATTGGCATACGACTGCGTGGCGACGGCCCCTACCTCGGCTTGCGCCCAGGGGACCACGGCACCCACGGCCAGGAACTTAGACTGCACCGCCACGCCCCACTCCCGCGCGGCCAAGTCGCAGGCCACGATCGAAAACGTCGTTACCCATATATCCCCTTGGCGGCCCACTTTGAGTTCCTCCTGTATGCTCATGATGAAGGGGAACCGGGAAAATGGGTGGTTGTGGCGGCGCAGCTGCGCCGCCGCAACCACTCCAAGATGAACCTTGGGGATTATAGCACAAACTTGACGAAAGCCTGAACAGAGATTAGAATGCCGTACTGTGGACGCGCCCACACGATGGGCGCGTTTGCATGAGGAGCTGGTCCATGTTCGAAACCCTTTCGGAGAAGCTACAGAACGTCTTCGATCGCCTGGCCAGTCGGGGTCGGCTGACCGAAGCCGACGTGGACGCCGCGCTGCGCGAGGTGCGGCTGGCGCTGCTCGAGGCTGACGTCAACTACCGGGTGGTGAAGGATTTCATCGGCCGCGTGCGAGAGCGCGCCGTGGGCGCGGAGGTCATGCGCAGCCTGACCCCGGCGCAACAGGTGATCAAGATCGTACATGAGGAGCTCATCGCCACGCTGGGCGAACCGGGCCGGCTTGATCTCTCGGGTTCGCCGCCGGTGGCCATCATGCTGGTCGGTCTTCAAGGGTCTGGTAAGACGACCACCGCGGCGAAGCTGGCACTCTCCCTGCGTAAGTCCGGCCATCGTCCGATTCTGGTCGCGGCGGACACCTATCGACCCGCGGCGATCACCCAGCTGGAAGTGCTGGGGAAGCAGCTGGACATCCCCGTCTATAGTGAAGGGGTTCAGGCCGCGCCACCGGACATCGTGGCCAACGCGCTTCGCCACGCGCGATCGGCGGGCCATACCGTGGCCATCCTGGACACGGCCGGCCGTCTACAGATCGACGAGGCGATGATGGAAGAGCTGGCGGAGATCAAGCGCCGGGTGCAACCTCGCGAGGTCCTGCTGGTGGCCAACGCCACGACGGGCCAGGAAGCCGTGCGTGTGGCAGAGGGCTTCCACGAGAAGGTGGGGCTAACCGGCCTGATCCTCACGATGGTGGATGGCGATGCTCGCGGCGGCGCGGCCATCTCCATTCGGGCAGTCACCGGCGTGCCCATCAAATACCTGGGCACGGGCGAGAAGCTGGACGCCCTCGAGCTGTTCCATCCGGATCGGCTCGCCTCCCGGATCCTGGGCATGGGGGATGTCCTCAGCCTGATCGAGCGGGCGGAGCAGAGCATCGACCGCGATCGGGCGGAGGAGATGGGGCGCCGTCTGGTCAAGGGTGAGTTCGATCTGGAGGACTTCCTGACCCAACTGCGTGAGATCAAGAAGCTCGGCCCGCTGAGCCAGCTCCTGGAGATGCTGCCGGGGTTCTCCCGCATCAGCAAGGATCTGGCGCCCGAGGTGACCGATCAGCAGATGAAGAAGATGGAGGCCATCCTCAGCTCCATGACTCCCGAGGAGCGCCGCAACCCACAAATCATTAACGCCAGCCGCAAGCGGCGCATCGCCAGGGGCTCTGGCACGACGGTCCAGGATGTGAACGAGCTGCTGAGCCAGTTCCGGCAGATGCAACGCATGATGAGACGCCTCTCCCGCAAGGGACGGGGGTTCGGCGACCTGGGTGGGCTCATGGGACTGTTCCAGTAGCTGATCCATCGGAGCGTCCATACGCATAGCGGGCGATGTCCCGCATCACGTTGACCCAAATCATGAACTAAGGAGATCGAGGGGAAAGATATGCTACGCATTCGGTTGCGTCGTCAGGGTGCGAAGAAGAAGCCTACCTATCGGATCGTTGTCGCGGAGAGCTCAGCGCCTCGAGATGGGCGTTTCGTCGAGGTCGTCGGCTTCTACAACCCGCGGACGGATCCTGAGACCTTTCATATCAACGTTGAGCGTGCGGCCTATTGGCTAAGCGTGGGCGCTCAGCCCACGGAGGCCGTGGCCAGGCTACTAAAGAAGACCGAGGCCTTCGAGCTGGCTGAGGAGCTGAAGCGCAAGGCCAAGGAGAAGAGCTCCGAGGCCGCCTGAGCCTACGCCTGTCCTCCCAACCGTCGTGGAGAGCGTTGGGCCGCCTGCCGTCAGGAGGCAGTATGAAAGAGTTGGTCGCATACATGGCCAAAAATCTGGTCAATGACCCTTCACAGGTTCGCGTGGTGGAGAAGGAAGGACCGCGCTCCATCACGCTGGAGCTTAGCGTCGCCCCTGACGATATGGGGCGCGTCATCGGCAAGGGGGGGCGCGTCGCCAACGCGATGCGCACGCTGCTCCGGGTCGCGGCGATGCGCCAGGGGAAGCGCGTGACCCTCAACATTGTCGAGCCGGAGGACGCCTGAGCACGTCGAGGACGTGCAGAGCCGGGCATCATTGACATTATCGCTCGCGGCAAGGAAGGCCACGTATCGCTTTGGAACGGCGGGAGGCTGCGTAGGGCATGCTCCCGCCGTCTCGCGTTCATTTGCAGAGAGATTTTCTCTCAACGCTCACATCATATAAATGTATCGCCCTCGCCGTGCACAGGGGAGGGTAGGGGCGTAGCGATGCTGCGCTCACTAGTGGTGGCTGTTCCGAATATCAGCGTCTCTCAAAAGGATCACGGTAAACATGATGGAGCCTATGGCGAAAGAGCGGACGGAACCCAGATTTCTGGCCATCGGGCGCATCGTAGCTCCCTTCGGCATCCGCGGCGAAGTGAAGGTCGAGATTCACACTGGTTGGCCACATCGCTTCGCCCTGCTGGAACGCGTGTACGTGGGAGATGAGATGGCCAGGGTGGTGCGGGAGACGAAGGTCCAAAGCGTCCGGCTCCATAAGGGACACGCCCTCCTGAAGCTGGAGATGTGCCCGGATCGCAACGCGGCGGAGGAGTTGCGCGGCCAATGGCTGTTCGTCTCGCGCGAGGAGGCGATGCCATTGGAGGAGGACGAATACTATATCCATGAGATCCTGAACCTGGAAGTCTGGGAGGGCGAACGCTACCTCGGCCGCATCGTCGAGGTCATCGAGACCCCGGAAGAGGTCAACGACGTTTACGTCGTGCGCGGGGAGCACGGCGAGCTCCTGGTGCCCGCCATCCGCGATGTCGTCTTGAAGGTCGATCTGGAGGCCGGGCGCATGTACGTCTCGCTGCCTCCAGGGCTTGAGGAGGCGACCGGCTCCCGCCGCTAAGTAGAGGCGAGGCACGCCTCGCCCCTATCAAAGGAGATTTCATTACATCTATCTTGACAAAAGGCATCCTTTCGAGTATCCTTGCGCCGTCATCCTGGCTGATCGCTGCGAGGAAGTCTGGAGAACGAACGCTTCCCGGAGGCATCCTTGTCCAAGCTGGGATACTGGGTGGGCTTTAGCCTGGTCCGGGGCATCGGCCCCCAACGGCTTCGGGCGCTGTTAGACTATTTCGGGGACATCGAGAGCGCTTGGCATGCCCCGGCCGACGAGCTGCGCAGGGCCGGCCTGGATCGCCGCTCCCTGGAGAACCTAGTGACGACCAGGGCGACCCTCTCCCTAGAGCGGGAGGTCGCCCGGATCGAGGAAGCGGGCATCCAGGTGCTCACATGGGAAAGCCCGGATTATCCGCGCAACCTGCGCCATATCTACGATCCGCCGCCCGTTTTATACGTTCAGGGCGAGCTCTTACCCGAGGACGAGTGGGCCGTAGCCGTGGTCGGCACCCGGCGCGCCAGCGCTTATGGCCGGGAGGCCGCCCGCAAACTGGCTGGTGACCTGGCCCGCCATCGCGTCACGGTGGTCAGCGGCCTGGCACGAGGCATCGATGCCGTCGCGCACCGGGCCGCGCTGGAGGCCGGCGGTCGCACCATCGCCGTCCTCGGGTCTGGGCTTGATGTGATCTACCCGCCCGAGCATCGGCAGCTCGCCCAACAGATCGCGGAAGCGGGTGCCCTTATCTCCGAGTATCCCCTGGGCACCCAGCCGGAGAGCAGCAACTTTCCGCCGAGGAATCGCATCATCAGCGGGCTATCCAAGGGCGTCGTGATCGTCGAGGCTGGGGTGCGGAGCGGGGCATTGATCACGGCGGATTTCGCCGCCGAGCAGGGGCGAGAGGTCTTCGCCGTCCCCGGGAGCATCTTCCAACGGGGCAGCGTGGGGACCAACCGCCTGATCCAGGACGGGGCTCACCCAGCCCTCTCGGCGACGGATATCCTGGAAGTATTAAACATGGATCAGGTCGCGGAACAAGTCGAAGTGCGGGCCGCTATCCCCTCGGATCCGACCGAGGCGCAGCTCATGGCTCACCTCGGCCCGGAGCCGATCCATGTGGACGAGCTGGCCCAGGCGACGGCTCTGCCGATCTCCGTCGTCTCCAGCACGCTGGCGTTGATGGAGCTAAAGGGACTGGTGCGGCAGGTGGGCGGCATGAACTATGTGCTTGCGCAAGAGCCCGGCGTCGAATACCGCGTGGATTGATCGCAGGGAAAAGGGATGATGTCTCGTCGTAGTCAGGCGCAAGATCACTCACGAGGAGGGGGAAGATGTACTTCGTGATCCTGGCAGGCGGTGTCGGCAGCCGGTTATGGCCACGCAGCCGCCGACAGATGCCGAAGCAGTTCCTGAACATCACATCGCCTGAACGCACGATGCTGCAGGAGACATACGAACGGGTCGCCGATATGGCCCCGGATGATCACTTCATCGTCGTGACTTCCAAGGCTTATGCTCCCACCGTGCGTGAGCAATTGCCTCAGGTTCCGGAGGACAACATCCTGGCGGAGCCCAAAGGCCGCGGCTCCGCGCCCGCCATCGGGGTTGCGGCCCTCTTCGTCCGTCGCCGGAACCCGGATGCTGTCATGGCGTGCCTGTCCGCCGATCACTTCATCACCCGGACGAAGGAGTTCCGACGGGCGCTCCGGGCGGCCGAGAAAGCCGCTAAGGAGGGATACCTCGTCACACTGGGTATCAAGCCCTCCTACGCGGAAACGGGATATGGCTACATCGAAGGCGGCGAGGTGCTGATGAAGGCGGACGGCACCGAGATACGCAAGGCGGTGCGCTTCATCGAGAAGCCACAGCTCGAGGACGCGCAGCGCTTCGTCGCCGATGGGAACTTCTACTGGAACGCCGGTATGTTCATCTGGCAGGCATCGACGATCCTCGACGCGTTTGCCCGCTACATGCCCGACCTGTACCAGCGGCTCATGGAGATCGAGGCCTTCTGGGATGAAACGGGCAAGGTGGGGGAGATCCCGGAGGAGATCTGGCTCGCCATCGAGTCAGAGACGATCGATTATGGGATCATGGAGAAGGCGGACAACGTGGCCGTGATCCCCGCCGATCTGGGCTGGAGCGATGTGGGTAGCTGGGCCACGTTGCTGGATCTGCTACCGCCCTCGGATGATGGCGCGAACGTCGTGGTGGGCAGGCACGTGGGGATCGATACGCGAAACTCCCTGATCTTCAGCCCGGAACGGTTGATCGCCACGGTGGGGCTGGAGAACATCGTCATCGTCGATACGGGCGACGTCATCCTGGTCTGCCCTAAGGAGCGGGCGCAGGATGTGAAGAAGGTCGTCCAATATCTCGAGGAGCAAGGGCTCTACGACGTGCTGTGATGCAAAAGGTGAGAACGAGCCATGGCAGAGGAACGCCTGGAAGCTTACTGCGTTAAATGCCGAACCAAGCGCGAGATGGCTGACCCGCAGCCGGTGTTCACCGCCGACGGGCGGCCAGGGACGCGCGGCCGGTGTCCCGTGTGCGGCACGACGCTCTTCCGCATGGGGGAGACGCCAGCTCACGCGGGCTTGGAGCGCCCTGAGCCCGCCTCCTCCGGCCAAGCGCGCAAGGCGCGATCTAAGGGCAGTAAGGGCAACAAGAAGAGGGCGAAGAGCGCCCGCTCCGGCCCCCTGGTCATCGTCGAGTCCCCGGCCAAGGCCCGCACCATCAGCCGCTATCTGGGCAAGGAGTACACCGTGCGTGCCTCCGTGGGGCATGTGCGCGATCTCCTGCGCTCTCAGTTGAGCGTGGACATCGAGAACGACTTTAAGCCGAAGTACCGCGTTCCCAACGAGAAGCGCCAGGTGGTCAAGGAGCTGAGGGAGGCGGTCCAACAGGCCAGCGAGGTCTACCTGGCCACGGATCCCGATCGCGAGGGCGAGGCCATCGCATGGCACCTGATCGAGGCTACGGGCATTAGGCCCGAGCAGGTCCGCCGCGTGGTCTTCCACGAGATCACGAAGCCGGCGGTTGAGGAGGCCTTCGCCCACCCGCGGGACATCAACATGAACCTGGTGAACGCCCAACAGGCGCGCCGCATCCTCGATCGGCTGGTCGGCTATCAGATCAGCCCGCTATTGTGGGAGCGCGTGCGTAGCCGGACATCGGCGGGGCGCGTGCAGTCCGTCGCCCTCCGCCTGGTCGTGGAGCGCGAGCGCGAGATCCAGTCCTTCGTGCCCGAGGAGTACTGGACCATCGACGCCGAGCTGGCGCGCCAGGAATCGCGCGGGCGGAAGCGGCGTCCCAGCTTCGTGGCGCGCCTGATCCGGATCCGCGGCGAGGAGGTGGACCTCAAGACCGAGGAGGACACCCGGCGGATCGTCCAGGAGCTGGAACGGGCCGTCTACATCGTCTCCCAGGTGAAGCGTGGCCAACGCCAGCGCAAGCCGGCCCCGCCGTTCACCACCAGTACCCTGCAACAGGAGGCCGCGCGGCGGCTGCGCTTCACGGCCCGTCGCACCATGGCCACGGCGCAGGCGCTATACGAGGGCATTCCATTGGGGGACGAGGGCAACGTCGGCCTCATTACCTATATGCGCACGGATTCCACGTACGTCTCACCTCTGGCCCAAGAGGAGGCCCGCCGCTTCATCCGCGAACGCTACGGTGAAGACTTCCTCCCTCCTAAGCCCCCCGTTTACCGCACCAAGGTCAAGGGGGCGCAGGAGGCGCACGAGGCCATTCGGCCCACGTCCGTGTTCCGCACGCCGGAGTCCGTCGCGCCCTACCTCACGCGCGATCAGCTCCGCCTTTATGAGCTAATCTGGAAGCGCTTCGTCGCCAGCCAGATGGCTGCGGCCATCTACGATACGATGCGGGTCGATGTGGAGGCCGGCCCTGGTGAGGAGCGGCCCTACCTCTTCCGCGCGAACGGCTCGGTCGTGCGCTTCCCCGGCTTCTTGGCCGTGTATGAGGAGTCGCGAGATGAGGATGCCCCGCCTGATGAAGAGGTACGCAATCTGCTGCTTCCGGTCGAGGTCGGGGAGATCCTGGATCTGCTGCGGCTCCTGCCTGAGCAGCACTTCACGCAGCCGCCCCCCCGCTACACGGAGGCGACGCTCATCCGGGCTTTGGAGGAGCACGGCATCGGGCGTCCGAGCACGTACGCGCCCATCATGTCCACGATCCAACAGCGCGGCTACGTCCAGCGCATCGATCGGCGGCTGCACCCCACCGAGCTGGGATTTATCGTGTGTGATCTGCTGGTCAAGCACTTCCCCGATGTGTTCGAGGTGGGGTTCACGGCGCGCATGGAGAGCGAGCTGGACCGGATCGCTGCTGGTGAGGCGGAGTGGGTCCAGGTGCTGCGTGACTTCTATGAGCCCTTCTCGCGCAGCCTGGCCCGAGCCAAACAGACGATGGAGCACCGCAAGATGGATGACGAGCCGACCGGCGAGACCTGCGAGCTGTGTGGGTACCCCATGGTGATCAAGTACGGGCGCTACGGCAAGTTCATCGCCTGTAGCAACTACCCACAATGTCGCAACACGAAGCCGTACCTGGTCAAGATCGGGGTCGCCTGCCCCAAATGCGGCAGTGATCTCGTCGAGCGAAGGACGCGACGCGGCCGTATCTTCTATGGTTGCAGCGCCTATCCCAAGTGTGATTTCAGCACCTGGCAGCGTCCGCTGGCGACGCCATGCCCGCAATGCGGCGGGCTGCTGGTGGCCACCAATAGCAAGACGGCTCGCTGCCTGGAGTGTGGGGAGCAATTCGATCAGCAAGAGCTCCAACAGACTCCAGCCATGGAGGTCCCGGAGCCGGTGGGAGGGTGATACCACCAGGCCCGTCGTCGGATCTCCCCCTGTATGTGTATACGAAGGCATATAGAGAACATAAAACCATCACGTGAAGAAGGAGACCTAAGGAGACCTATGGAACAGGAACGCGATCGTTACATTGACTATCTGGAGGAACGAGAGCATCCCGTCGATTTCGTCCTACGGCAGAAGAAGCATTGGTTAACGGAGTTCATACAGTTCGCGCAGGACGAGTATATAGATACCTGGGATGAGGTCACGGTCCCTCTCATTAAGCGATGGCAGGCGCAACTTATCCGCATGGGGCATGACCGACCGTCTGTCAGCCACCATCTGGCCACGCTGTACGAGTTGCTGGAGTTCCTCGTTCAGGAAGGGGTAATCGAGGACAACCCCATGCGACGCACTAACCTGCCGACCCGGCCCCGTCTCATCTTCGAGACGTTGACGCCGGAGGAGGTAGCCAAGCTCCTGTCTATGCCGGACGTGAGCACCCCTCTGGGGCTGCGGGATCGGGCCTTGTTGGAGTTAATGTACTGCGGCGGGCCACGGGTCAGCGAGCTCATCGCGCTGAACGTGGGCGATGTGGACCTGGGACAGCAACGGGTGACCATCTGGCGACAGACGCTGCGTCGGGTGGTCCTGCTCGATGAGGCGACGACGCACACGTTGGCCATCTACCTCGGGCAGGGACGCCCTCAGTTGATCTCCGGGCGCGGCTCGCCCGCCCTGTTCTTAAACTACCGGGGAGGGCGCATCTCCAAGATCGCCGTGAACCAGATGGTGACCCGATACGCCCAGATGGCTGGGCTTCCTCGCCACATCACGCCGCAGATGTTGGCGCATACCATGGCGGCCCATCTCGCCGAAGGAGCCACGGGCTGGCAACAGGTACGCGCGCTATTGAGCCCGCCTGATGGCGCCGTGGCGGCTCAGGAGACTATACCGGTGACGTATCATCCTCCCTCATCGAACGGTGAACGCTGACACCACGTCATCCCAATGGAGTGAGCCATGAGCCCATCCTCCGGAGTAGAGGGTGTCTCATCGCGGCTGGCACGGCTACGTGAGGTGCTCGCCTCGCGTGGGCTGGATGGCGCCTTCATCAGCCGGCCGGAGAATCGGCGCTACCTGAGCGGCTTCACCGGATCGGCGGGCTGGCTGCTCATCACGCAGGACGAAGCCATGCTCATCACGGACTTTCGCTATTGGGAGCAGGCCCAGCTGGAGGCGCCCCAGTTCGAGCTGATCCGCCTGACCGATCGGATGGATGATCTGATGCCCGATCTCGTCAGGCGTCTGGGAGAGCGACGCATCGGCTTCGAGGCGACACACATCACCGTGGACGAACACCAACGCTGGATGGCCGATACAGGCCCCGTCACCTGGGTGCCAGAGAAGGATCTGGTCGAGCCGCTGCGGGCCGTCAAGGATGAGGGCGAGATCGAGGCGATCCGGCGGGCGGCTGAGCTGACCGACGCGGCACTGGCCTATGGCCTGTC
>DUEN01000081.1 GCA_011176545.1 Caldilineae bacterium
CGATCCACTCGTAGCGTCCCCCGACGATATCGAGGAAGGCGTCCTCATGGGCGCGGAGGATCGCCTCGACCTTCTCCCAGATCTCGGCGGGAGTCGCCTCCCGCATCATCGCGGTGATCTCCGAATCCCCCTCCAGCAACTTCAGGGCCACCCAGTCCACCGGATAGGGCTCCGGCACGAACTCGGCGATGAGCCCTCGCACCTGATCGAGCACCTCGGCATGGGAGCTACGGATGCTGGGGCGGTTGGGCTTAAACTGCTCCGGGTGGGTTGCGACGCGCCGGGCAGCCTCCAACAGCTCCCGCACGCCCTGGTTGCGCGTCGCCACGAGGGGGATGACGGGAATGCCCAACGCGGCCTCCAGCACGTGAGGTTCGATCTGGAGCCCGTTCTGCTCGGCCACGTCCAGCATGTTCAGGCCCAACACGATGGGGCGGGAAAGCTGGAGCAGCTCGGCCACCAGGTACAGGCTGTGTTCCAGGGCGGCCGCGTTAACGATGACGATGATGGCGTCGGGCTGTTCTCGGATGATGTAATCACGAGCGATGCACTCCTCGGGCGAGTTCGCCGTCAGGCTGTACGTCCCTGGGAGATCCACCAGGAGGATATCGATATCCGGCAGGTGGATGGTCCCTACCTTTTGCTCGATCGTCTTGCCCGGCCAGTTGCCCACGTGCTGATTCAGCCCGGTCAGCATGTTGAAGACCGTGGACTTACCTACATTCGGCTGGCCTGCCAGAGCGATATGGAGCGCACCCTCCCGGAGCTGGATCGCCTGGACCTGCTGAGCGCCATTGGTGTGACACGAAAGTCCTGTGAGCGTAGGTTGAGCCATGATCTCACCTTACCACGGATACCAGGATATGCCGGGCTTCGCCCCGGCCCAGGGCCACGCGCGTGCCTCTCACCAGCGTGATGATGGGACCGTGGCCGTAGTTTTGCAGGACGGTGACCTCGGTGCCGGCGGTGAATCCCATTGTCGCCAGCCGGCTGAGGAAGCCGCGCCCTCCGCGCAGGGAGCGTACGACGCCACGCGCTCCAGTCGGTAATGAGGCCAGATCGACGATCTGCTCAGGGATGGGTGCGCAGTTGTAATGGTTGTATATCATTCAGCTTGCCTCCGCAGAAGCCCGGTGGATTTTGATCGATCAAGATGATCGCTGGCATGGATGCTTATGAGGTCATCTCGGCTCACCTTACTCTGCGGCTGCATGCTGCGCATACGCCGTAGATGGAGAGGCTGGCATGTGCCTTGGTGATGCCGTGTTCCTCCGTTAAGCGCTGCACGATCTGAGCGATCTCGGGCGCATCGAATTCGATCACCCGATGGCATTGGATGCAGACGAAGTGATGGTGTTCCTCTCCCACGGCGGGCTCGTACCACTCAGGGCCGGAGGAGCGGCTGAAGCGTCGAGCGTGGACAAGCCCCAGACTTTTACACAGATCGAGCGTTCGGTAAACGGTGGAGAGAGTCACCCGGGGGTCTCGCGCGTGGGCGCGCAGGTAGAGGTCCTTAGCCGTCATGTGGGTGTCGCTCTCCTCCAGCACCTCCAGGATCACGCGTCGCTGGTGGGTCATACGCCCGCCCATGCGCGTGAGCGCCGTCTTCACTCGTTGTACCAGATCATCCATACCCGCCGCCCCTTGTTGTAAATCATTCGCATTTGCGATAACAGTGTACCTCAACTTCGCTTGGGAGGCAATAATCTCGGACATAATAAAAAGCCACATCCGCGTGGATGTGGCTTTTCCCTATGGTGGAGATGCCGGGAATCGAACCCGGGTCCGGGACATTCGGCCTCGGACATCTACAAGCTTAGTCAGGGTTTTGATATCTCACCAGGCGGGCCGCCCCTGACAGCGTCCACTTGCCTGGCCAGCCGCTATGTCTTAGGCCGACCCTAGCGGCATCAGGTCGGCTGCACCCGGCTGTCTATGACGGCGACACCCGGCGCCAGTCGGGAGCACGCCGGGGCACCGTGGCCGCTATCTCAAGCGACCAATTGTTCTCCTCCGCGTCCGCGATTACGCGGCGACGGCCATAGCCGTGCGCGGCGCGAACGCGAAGTTGAACGCCTTGCCAGTGTTCTTGGCACTTATTGGTGCTGCTCTGGTTTAACGAGGGAAGAGCACCTCGGCTTGCAGTCCTCAGCCTTCCTGCCCCGTCGAAACCTGTCATCCCCGCACTGGCGACATTATATTAACACAACTTATGTCTTCTGTAAAGCCCCCATGCGATGGATTCATACAACTCTAACGTAACGCTAATACCTGGTGACGTTCTCTGTTTAGGCTAAAGTGGTGTACGGCCTGTCATCCGACGCAAAGTTAGCCCCATAGGGACCGACCCACGATTGAGCTCCCTACGAAAGTGTCCGGTAGCTAGGGATCTCATATATACGGCTTCTTTCGTAGCGTCACCCTATATCTTGTATGGGTAGCGGAAGGTACTGCCCTCCGCTACCCATATGGCCGAACTTGAGCACGTCCATGTAGACAGGCCAGAGCCTTATGCTTCCCCTAAGAGCGCCGCGCGCGCCTTGGCGGCCCAATCCGGATCGGCCAGCATCGCGCGGCCAATGGCGACCAAGTCCACCTTCCCCTCCCGGATGACGCGGTCGGCGAAGTGAGGGTCGGTGATGCCGCCGGCGACGACCACAGGGATATCGATCTCCGCCCGGATGGCGGCGGCCATGGGCACGAAATAGCCCTGGCTGGTGCCATCCCAGTCGGGAGGCTGCGCGCCGATCAGGCCGCCGGAGATGTCCAGGAGATCCACTCCCGCCGCGGCCAGCGCCTTGGCCGCCTCACGGCCCTCCTCTTCAGTCAATCCCCCCGGCGTGAAGTCATTGGCACCTAACCGATATAGCAACAGGTGCTCGTCGTCCACCACCTGACGCACGGCCTTGACCACCTCCAGGGGCATGCGCAGGCGGCCCTCCAAATCGCCCCCGTATGCGTCCGTGCGGCGGTTAGTCAGCGGCGACAGGAACTCGCTCAGCAGATAACCATGGGCGCCGTGGATCTCCACRAARTCGAAGCCMGCGGCCARRGCYCGGCGGGCCGCCGCSACRAARGCCTYGACGATGGCGGAGATCTCCTCGACGGTGAGCGCCCGGGCGGGYTCCTGRGCKCCGGGGACCAACACGTCGGATGGGGCGAGCGGTTGGGTGCCCGCYGTCTCCTGGGTCRCYTTGCCGCCGCCGTGCGTGATCTGRATRCCYACGACCGTATCGCAGGCCTTGACCGCCTCGGCCAGACGACGCAGCCCTGGGATAAGCGCGTCGTCGTAAATCCCTAACTGTTGTTTGTTCACCCGGCCGTCCCGGCGTATGTAAGCGTGCTCAATGATGACCATGCCCACGCCGGCCCGGGCGCGGCGCACGTAGTGCTCGATGTGAGCATCCGTGACCGCGCCGCTGTCGTCTGACATGTTGTTGGCCATGGGCGGCAGCACGATGCGGTTCTTCAACGTGAATCGCTTGACGGTCAATGGGGAAAACAGTCCACTCATCGGCATCGCTCCTTTCGTAAAAGTAAGGCGTAATGCGTAAGGCGTAAGCGTGCGGGCCACATTATACCCTATCGGAAGGGGTTTGCCGAACGTGGGCATGGGCGCGCGTCCGTGGAGGAGGGTTTTTGCCGTCCGGCCTGCGTCACGATTGACCACTCTCCAACCCCGTTGTATAATCTCGCCGCCATGAGCCCTATAGATGCCGCGGAGAGGGCCATCCCTCCGGGGATGACCATGATCGTAATCCCCACGTATAACGAGGCGGATAACCTGGCCGCCCTGGTCCAGGAGCTGTTTAGCCTACCCATCTCTGACCTGCACGTGTTGGTCGTGGATGACGCCTCGCCCGACGGCACGGGAGAGATCGCGGAGGAGCTGCGCGGCCGGTACCCGGGACGCATGCACGTCATCCATCGGACAGGGAAGCTGGGGCTGGGCACGGCGTACATCACCGGCTTCCGATATGCCCTGGACCACGGGGCTGATTTCATTGTGCAGATGGACGCCGATTTCTCCCATTCTCCATCGTATGTCCCCCGCCTGTTATCCCATCTGGACGAGTACGACGTCGTCGTGGGATCGCGATATGTGCCCGGCGGCCGCTTGGATGAGCGTTGGAGCTGGTGGCGCTATCTGTTGAGCTGGTGGGCGAACGCGGTATATGCCCGACTCATCCTGGGCATCCAGGTTCGGGATGCGACGGCTGGGTTTAAGGCGTGGCGTCGGGAGACGTTGGAGGGGATCGATCTCAGCCGCATCCGCTCCAACGGTTACGTCTTCCAGGTAGAGATGGCCTATGTGACGGAGAAGCTGGGCTATCGGGTGTTGGAGATCCCGATCTATTTCGAGGATCGACGCATCGGACGGTCCAAGATGACGGTCCCGGTGAAACTGGAGGCTGCCTGGCGGGTGTGGGAGCTCCGCTGGCGCTATCGGCATTTACGGCGGGCTGAGCGTGCGACCGTGACGACGCCCGCGCCAGATCATCTCTGAGGCTGGGAACATCGTGTTTCGGCGTATCCGTGGCGATGCGTTGGCCGCGCTGGTATTATTCCTGATCCCGATCTTATGGTTTGCGCCGGTCTTGACCGGCCATCGCACGCTGCTCCCCGCCGATAATTTCTTCACCTGGGAGCCGTGGCGCAGCTTTGCCGACCAGATGGGCGTTGATGTCCCCCATAACGAGCTCCTGAGCGATCTCATCCTCGAGAACTATCCCTGGAAGCGCTTCATCCGGGAGAGCCTGCGCGCCCGTCAGATCCCTCTGTGGAACCCATATATCTTTTCGGGCATGCCTTTCCTGGCCGATGCCCAACACTCCGGCCTGTATCCCCTCAGCATGCTCTTCTGGGTGATGCCGCTGCCGATGGCCTATGGGTGGTTCACCGCGCTGCAGATCGCCCTGGCCGGGCTGGGGATGTACGCCTTCGCGCGGGTGTTACGTCTCTCCAGGCCAGCGGCGCTGGTGGGGGCCATAGCCTACATGCTCAGCGGCTTCTTCATGGTGAGCGTGGTCTTCACCATGATCATCGCCGCGGCGGCGTGGCTGCCCGCGCTGCTGGCCTGCATTGAGATCGTCGTGCGCAAGCAAGAGGAAAAGGGGGACGTCGCCTATTCGCCAGTGCCCTACATCGCCCTGGGCAGCGTCATCCTGGGCGTGCAGGTGTTAGCCGGGCACGTAGAGATGACCTATTACGTGCTGGTGGTGTCCGGCTTTTACGCCGCCTGGCGGCTGGTGGGCTTGTGGTGGCGCTTGAGATCCTGGCGGCTGCCGGTGCGTCTGGGCCTGTGGCTGCTGGCCATGGTGGCCGTGGGCCTAGCGCTGGGCGGCGTCCAGTTGCTGCCGCTCATCGAGTTGGCTCGACATAATTTCCGCCAGGGGGCAGCGGCCTATCTCGTGACCTACGAAGATATCGTGGGGTGGGCGTGGCCGACGCGGCAGGTCCTCACCTTCGTGCTGCCGGATGTCTTCGGCAATCCGAGCCATCACGGCTATTGGGACATCTGGACGCGCCAGTGGATCCCGGTCACCGTCAACGCGCTGGGCCAGCCGATCCGGACTATCTTCTGGGGCGTGAAGAATTACGTCGAGGGAGGGAACTATCTCGGCCTTCTGACGCTGGGGCTTGTGGGCGTGGCGCTCGTCCGGGCCGTGCTGGCCCGCGGCGGGGAGGCGGGACGACGGCGGGACCAGACCGCGTTCTTCTCCCTGCTCAGCCTGATCTCGTTGGCCAACGCGTTCGGCACCCCGGTATATGCCCTCTTCTACTACGGGCTCCCCTGGTATAAGCAGGTGCACTCACCGTTCCGGTGGGTCTTTCCCTTGACGCTGGCCGCGGCCGCTCTGGCGGCGTTAGGAGCCGACGCGCTGTGGCGGGCGGTAGGAGAAGGGCAGTGGATGCGTCGTGTGACCCGGCTGATCGCCCTGGCGCTGGCCGCGGCCGGGGCGGGCGCGCTGGCCCTCGTGGCGATCAGCGTGATCCGGCCCGATCCCTTCATCGCCATCGGCCAGCGCGTCGTCGATGGTTCCGATCTGGCGCGGATGGCCTTCGCCGATGGGCGGATGTTCTGGAGCTATCAGGCCGTCAATCTGCTCAAGTTCAGCGTGATGGCTCTGCTTTCCGGCCTCGTCCTGTGGCTGGCCGCCCGTCGCACGTCCCCCGAGTCGCGACCGGCTTGGCGGAGCTGGCCGGCGTTGGCGGTCATCGTGCTGGCGCTCGATCTATGGGTGGCGTTCGGACACTTCAATCCCGCCGTGGACGTCAGGCTGTTGGATTTCACCCCGCCGAGCGTCGCATGGCTGCAAGAGCGCCTCGACGATCCCGACGGCCCCTGGCGCTTCACCACGCTGAACGATCCGGGCGAGAAGACGTTCAACGCCAACGCGGGCTGGCTATATGATCTGCAGGACGTGCGCGGGTACGATTCGATCATCCTCAAGCAGTATGCGGACTACATGGACCGCATCCAGCCGCAGTTCGGCGAGTTGCTGTACAATCGCATCGCGCCGATCTACACGCGGGAGCGCGGCCAGCCTGGTTATGAGGCGTTGGATTCCCCCTGGCTGGCCCTGCTGGGCGTGCGCTATGTGATGACCACGCTGGAGATACCCAATCCCACCTACGAGCTGGTCTATGATGGTGAGGTGCGCATCTACCGTAATCGGCAGGCCATGCCGCGCGCCTTCGTGATGCGCTGCGCCTCGGAGCAGGAGGTCCTCTCGATCGCGTGGGAGGACGTCAATCCGCGAACGGAGCTCGTGTTGGAGGTGGAAGAAGGGGGACCCTTCCGGTATCTGCGGCCATGTGAGCTGGTCCCCGCTCGCGTGGTGCGATATGACAACAACGAGGTGGAGGTGGAGGTCGAGGCGGAGGGGGAGGCCGGGGCGTATCTGGTGTTGGCCGATGCGTACTTCACGGGATGGAAGGCGTACGCCCGGCCGACGGAGGGATCCAATGAGGAGGTACGCCCTATCTACCGCGCTTATGGGAACTTCCGCGCTGTCCCGCTGGGAGACGGGCGTGAGGTCATCCGTTTCAAGTATAGCCCCATGTCCTTCAAGCTGGGGGTGTACGTCTCGTTCCTAGCGTGGGTGACCGCGTTGCTGGCCGCCGGATGGTGGGCCTGGGGGCGCTTCTATCGCGAGGTGACGGGCGAGGGCGGCGAGGTGCGCCGCGTGGCGAAGAACAGCCTGATTCCTATGGGGCTCTCGCTGGTCAATAAGGGGATCGATTTTGCCTTCGCCATGTTGCGGTTGCGCATCCTGAGCCCGGCCGGCGAGGGATCATACACCTTCGCCATCAGCTTCTACGCGTTCTTCGAGATCCTGGTCCGCTTCGGGTTGGGAACCCTGCTCACCAGGGAGGTGGCGAGAGATCGGGCGCAGGCGGGGCGCTATCTGAGCAACGTCGTGATCCTGCGCGTGGGGCTGTGGCTGATCGCCCTGCCGGTCATGGCCCTGGTGGGCGCGGGGTATCACGTTTGGGGAGGGTTGACGCCGGAAGAGGCGAGGGCCATCGCCCTCTTCGCCGTCGCGTTGCTGTTCGCCGGATTGGCCGATGCCATCAGCGCCGTCTTCTACGCGTATGAGCAGATGGAGTACCCGGCGGGGATCGCCTCGGCCATCGCGGTGGGCAAGGTGACCCTGGGAGCCCTCGTGTTGTTGCCGCCGCTGAGTTGGGGGTTCGTCGGGCTGGCGGGTGTCTCCGTCGTCATGAACCTGGTGCAAACGATCTGGCTGTACGTGTTGCTGCGGCAGAAGCTGTTCGCCCCCCAGGCGGCCGTGGATCGCTCATTGCAGCGGTACATGGTGAACGAGTCCGCGCCGTTGATGATCAATCACTTGCTGGCGACCATCTTCTTCCGCATCGACGTGTGGATCCTGAAGCCCTTCGCCGGGGCCAGCGCGGTGGGGTTATACGGCGCGGCTTATAAATACATCGACGGCCTCAACGTGATCCCTTCCTACTTCACGCTGGCCATCTTCCCGCTGATGTCGCGGTTGGCCCGTGATTCGCACGAGTCGATGGTGCGGGCCTACATCCTAGCCCTGCGGTTGTTGCTCATGATGAGCCTGCCCATCGCTGTGATGACGACGTTCATCGCCCGGCCGCTGATCCTGGTTCTAGGAGGCGAGAGCTTCCTCCCCGGCTCCGTGTGGGCCTTGCAAATCCTCATCTGGTCGATCCCGGTGGGCTTTATCAACAGCGTGACCCAGTATGTGCTCATCGCGGTGGACCAGCAGCGTTTCCTTACCCGGGCTTTCATCATCGGCGTCGCCTTTAACGTGGTGGCCAATCTAATCTTCGTACCGCGCTTCAGCTATCTGGCCTCGGCGGTGATCACGATCCTGTCCGAGTTCGCGCTGCTGATCCCCTTTTACTACGCCGTGCGGCGATACGTCGCGCCGGTGCCCTGGGTGAACGTCATTTGGCAGCCCGCCCTGGCCGCGGCCGCGATGGGGATCGTCTTAGGGGTGGGCGCCAGATGGTCGTTATGGGGTGCGGCGGTTTTAAGCCTCTTCGTTTACGCTCTGGCGTTGGTAGCCTCGGGGATCTTCCGACAGCCGGACATGGCCGCGTTGCTACGCCAATTGCCATGGCGAGGGCGTTGGGTGCCGGACGCGAACGGAGCGGCTCCGACGGCCGCCCCGTAGAATCTCCAATCTCCATTCCTCTTAATGTTATCCCTCTTCTTCCTCCTCCTCCTCATCCCGGCTCTGTCTCGTTGAGGACTCGGCCCCGGTGAGGCGCGCCAGCCACTCCTCGGTGCGGAGATCAGCCGCTCTAGTCGATGGCTCTCGAGAGCCCGGCTCCTCGGTGATCATGCGGAACTCGCCGTTGTAGAAGCCGCCCTCTTGCACAATGAGCCGGCGGGCGGTGACGGTGGCCTCGACCTGACCAGTGGGCGTGATTCGGAACGTATCCTGACAGGTGACTTCACCTTCCAGCTCCCCGGCGACGGTCACGTTGCGGGCCGTGACCTTGGCCTTCACGCGGGCGCCCTTTTCAACGGTGAGCGTACCCTCACATTCGATCTCACCCTCCGCTATACCCTCGACCCGCAGGTTCTGCTTCGTGCGATATAGCCCGTCGAAGTGTGAATCTCGATCGACCAGGCTCTCGCTGGTACGACGCTCAGCGGTGGGAGCGGGAGGAGTGGGTTGCATACCAGGTAACGTGGATGCCATCGCTCTCACCTCCCTTCACGTGACATAATGAAGCGGCAGTTGACCGTGGACCCCTCTTCTACCACCAGGACGGAGGTGTTGATCTCCCCCTTAATGCTGCCCGTTGGGGTCACGCGGAATCGATTTTGACAGACGATCTGGCCGTCGAATGAGCCGGAGATAATGACATTGTTGGCCCGAAGCTGGCCTTGTGCCTGAGCGTTTCGCTCGACGAGGATGGTCTCCTTAGCCTCGATCTCCCCTTCGAAGGAACCTTCGATCAGGACGTTGCCCTCCGAACGTAGCGTACCGGAGAGCTGGGTGTTCTTGTCGATGATGGCCGCGGCATCCCTCGGGAACACCTCTGCAGTGGGCCTGGCTGGTGTAGGCGGCACCACTGGCTCGCTCGATGGCGGCACAGGAGACGATGGGGCGCGCGCCTCCTCTCGCTTCTCTCTCGGTTGGGGCGTGGATGGTGGGGAGGTCGTAGGGGATGGCCTCTGACGAGGCGGAGCCGACCGGCGATCTTGTACGCGATCACGTCTGAATAGGCTCATCAGCGGTACCTCCTATTGATATAGAAAAGCTGCGCTTATATGCTCGAAGGGCCTGGTTGGTGTACATAGCATACCATAAAAGGCTGCATCGTGCCAGCGCCTTCGTCTGACGGTTATGCCGCGCCCAGGCTACCTGTAATGTACGAAAGAGGATGGTTGACAGAAAAGAGGGGGCAGGCTATAACATACCTGCATATTCTGGCCGATATGGAGGCTACATTGAAAGGGGAGATCATCGAGCCGAAGGATACGGAGTTCCGTTCGCGTAAGGAGGCCAACTTCTACCGCTCCTTGCGTGAGAAAGTTAAGCGATGGGGCGAGGAACGCAACCTGGATCCGGCCAAGATGGAATATCTCCTGGCGGCCCCGGACCTATTCGTGTTGCTCTCGCGCTTGGTGACGGATCCGCGCGTGCCAGGAGAGATGAAGGCCAAGATCGCTGCCGGGCTGGCCTACTTCCTCATGCCTTTGGACATCATCCCGGATTTCCTGGGCCCGGTGGGGATGCTGGATGATGTCTTCGTGGCGGCCTGGCTGGTGCAGACGATCGCTAAGGAGCTGAACGCGTTAGACCCCTCCATATTAAAGGAGCACTGGGAAGGTGACGAGGAGGTATTAGACACGATCCGTCGGCTGCTCGCCCTCGGTGAACAGATCCTGGGCCGGGTGATGACTCTGCGCCTTAAACGGGAGGGGCCGCGGTGGGGTCAGCGGGGGAAGTGACCCTCGCTGTCAGGCCACGTAACGTTCGATGATACTCGTGATGTCCGGCCCGAACCCAAGTTCTGGCAGTGTCTGACGCCATCCGGCTGCCTCGGCCTCGGGCTCCTGCCATAGGTAAAGGGGGGTACGATAGACCCAATGGTTGTGACGGATCGTCTCGATGGCAGCCTCCTGGTCGCCTGTGAAGATCTGAAGCATCTGTCGGGCCTGTTCCAGGGCGTTCAAGTCCCTCTCTGCCTCGGCCATCTCATAGCGTACGGCCCAGCGCACGATGTCCGCCTCCAACTCACGATAGAGCGTCCCGCGTAGCGGGGTACGCGTCCCTCGCGTCTGGCTCTGCATCTGGTGGGTGATCTCGTGCGCCAGCCAGGGCGTCGTGACGCTGATGGGAAGCGTGCGGAACGCGCGCGGGAAGATGATAAGGCCGAACCACCATGCCCCCGCCCAGGGCACGTTAAAGGGAAGGATCTGCACGCGGATCGGTCGTTGAAGGGCGAACCGAGCCACCGCACGTCCAACGGGGCCCACGTCGAGGTGTTGATAAGCTGATAGTGTTACAAGATCGACTTTCATCTTCTGCCTCTTTATGTTCGTCTTTCGCTGAGGTAGAGGCAAGGTGCCGCCTGGAATACGCGACACAAAGCAGGGATGAGGTGCTGCCTCGTCTAACGGTGCGGTGAAATGACGGTTTCGTGGGGGCATGGTGCCGTCGTGCCCCTACTGACTTATGGAGATGCTCCCCCCACGACTCTTAGTTCGGCCAGGATGACCTCCTCTCCAATGATCTGTCCATGCTCAGCTACTGGCAGCCACCGGTCCTCCAGCGGCGGTCGCATGCTGGCGATCAGCCTGTATGTGCCAGGGGATACGCCTTGGGGCACGATCATGCGATGTCGCGCTCGGATGATCCGTCCCACGGGCCAACGGTCCGTGGCGTACCATCCCGCTGATGGCGTCCCCCAATCGACGATCACCGGATCGCCCTCCACCGGCTGAAGCTTCAACTGGAGCCACACGTCGCGCCCCACCGGGGCCAATGCCTGCCACCGCATCTCGATCGAGATCTCATCTCCTGGCCGCAAGGGGTCCCGTTGTACGGCCACCTCGTAGTCCAGCCCCAGCACCCCGCCAAATACGATGGAGGGCTCCGTGCCATCCGCTGGCTCGGTGGGCGGCGGCGCATAGGTCGGCCGCAGGATCCCGAGGAGCGTCCATATGCTCAGAGCCAGCAGAGCGCCGACCATCCCCTT
Source organism: Caldilineae bacterium (assembly GCA_011176545.1). Taxonomy (GTDB): domain Bacteria; phylum Chloroflexota; class Anaerolineae; order DUEN01; family DUEN01; genus DUEN01. The sequence continues at coordinate 11,713 of DUEN01000081.1, forward strand.
CGCCAGAGGACGCCCGGCCCTGTCCCAGCCCATAACCAGCCCTATGCCCATCAGGACGGCCGCCGCGGGGAGCGCTGGAAAGCCCAGCCGGGCCTGGGCCGTGCCGCGGATGTGGATCGTCCAGATAATCCATGCTACCAAAACAGCCATGCATTGTAAAGCCAATGCAAATACCCCAGGCCATAGGACGTCTAAGCGCTCTGGGCGGGCGCGAAGCAGCCGGGCCCACCCTAGAAGAGCCACCAATGGGATCGCCAGCAGCGCCAGGTAGATCCAGAGGGGTTGGCGCAGGTGTAGCCACTGAAGCCAGTAGCTTTCCCAGATCCCCTTGAGCCATCGCACCCAGCTTTCCAGGGTGAGCGGGAGGTCCCGACGTAGATTCATATCAAGCGTTCGCCCCCATCCCGTCGGATCTCCGTAAGCCCGCCATTGGTAGATAGCCCACCACGCGCCCGTGGCCAGGGCTCCTAACACGACCCAGGCCAGTCGGCGGCTGAAGGCCCTCCGGAGTCCCGAGGATGCGTCCCCTCGCGACGCGTGTATCATCGCGAACAGGGTGGGGATCCACAGAGTAAGCAGGCTCAACTTGGTGGCGAAGCCCGCCCCCAGGAGGGCCCCGAGCAGGAGATGATCATGCCTGGAGCCTGGGCTCCGCAGGAGGATGGCGCATTGTCGCAGGGTGAGGGCGGCCAGCATCAGCGTCAGGTTATCGTTGTTGACCGCGGCGGCGATGAAGAGCACCCCCGGAGCGAAGACGATCAGCCCGGTTGCGGCCAGAGCGACGGCCGGCTCGCGCGGGCAGATGAGGCGTCCGAGGTGCCAGGTGGCCACCAGCGCCACGATGACGCACGCCGTCGAATACATCCGGAGGATATGCCAGGCCCACACCCAAGGCGCGTAAGGCCAATCCTCGGCCGCGGTATGGATGAACAGGTTGGGGGCAGAGGTCGGATCGCCCGCTGTGAAATCTCGGTTCCGCAGGAGCCTGGCCTCCTGTAGATCGAAAGGGCGGGCGATGATGGAGCCAATGAGGTAGTAAAGCGGCGGCTGGAACGCCTCGTGCTGGCGGCCTCCTTGCAGGAGCCCGTGCAGCACATAGTTGCGGATGACGCCGAAGTGCGAGTTCTCGTCCGAGGCTTCTCCCAACGGATTGGAGAAATTATAGCCAGCCGCCAGCAGGGCGAAGGCAACCAGCAGCACGATCAACAGGCGTCTCTCATCCGTTCCACGGATGGCGAGCATAGATCTCCATCAGACCAATGTCACCGCCGCTTAGAGATCAAAAAGGCTAACTCGGTGGGGAAGATGAACTGTTGCACGCGCCAGTCTCGCCCGGTGACCAACGATTGGAATTGCTTCATGTAATGCGCGAGCATACCCTTATCCCGGCCACCCAAGCTATGGATCGGAAACGACACCAGGATATGGTCCGCGTCGATCGTTTCCAGGAGCTGCAGCCCCGCGCTCTTCTCGATCTGTTCCAGACAGGGGATCATCTTGAGCATCAGGGCCACATTCACGCGACGATCGAGGTGCGCCTGAAGCACGTCGCACGCCAGGGCATGCCCCTGTATGGGCATCATCCCCAGGAACGCGTTCAGGAACTCGACCATGTCATGATAGATGTCCCAGGCGATGTAGGTGGCACCTTCGGCCAGCGGCATCCAGGGGATCGCTAGGGGATTCAGCCCGCACCCGACGTCGAGCACTGAGCGCACAGGAGCCAGATCGCTCAACGTGATCGAGTAGAACCGATCCAGGATGGGGAGGCGCTCCCTTGTTGACGCATGATAGTACATAATACGCCGACAGACGTCGCGAACGGCCTCTGCATCCGGGGATCGCGTGGCCTCCCTCAACTCTCCCAGCCACGAAGCATACGGCATTCTGCCTTCCATATAAGCACCCGCCACCTGATGTAGCTTGTTCTTCGTGGCTTTGACGGCCTCTTTGAGATTACGTCGCCGGGCCAGCTCCCGCGCGCCGATCTCCCGCACGATCTCAGTACACACATGTCTATACTTGGGGCTGGCCTGCACCATCTCGACAAGCTGAGCCAGTAGGTCCTCCATAAAATCTCCTCGCCGCATCGTACAGGCGAGGCGCCGCCTCGCCCCTACCAGACAGAGGTATACCCAGGTCCCTCGTCTCAACTCCTTGGGTTACCCATGTCAATATGAGCAAACCGAGAGATCTCTGCGCCCTCGACATCTCGGCGTCTTCTCGGTGCTTATCTCCGCTCTTTAGAGTTCGTCACGGCGCTCGCGCAGGTGCTCGGTGACCCGCGTCATGAAACGAACGTTATGGATCGTCGCCAGTCGGAGAAAGAGGGCGTCGTTGATCTTGAACAGGTGATGCAGGTATCCCCGCGAGTAGCGGGTGCAACACAAACAATCGCAGAAGGGGGAGATCGGCTCATCGCTTTTGATGTGTTTGTCGTCGTTAATGTAAAGGTAAGTGAACCACTCGCCCGTAAAGCCGAGGTTGGGATCGGCCGTGAACATGTAAAGCCGGCCATGGCGAGCGTCGCGCGTCGGCATGGCGCTGTCGAAGAGATCGTACCCCAGCCTGACGCACTGGACGACGCTGGCCGGATGGCCCACGCCCAGCGCGTGCATGGGCAGATCCGGCGGAACCAGCTCCCTTGTGTACGCGATCATGTCCACCAGCAGGTTCCCCTCGGCATCGAGCGGCCATCCTCCGTAGCCGAACCCATCGAACCCGATCTCCAGCAGCGCCTCCGCGCACTGCCTGCGCAGCTCTCGCGATCTCCCGCCTTGGATCACGGCGAAGAGCAGGGGGCGCTCACCCTCAGACCATTGCCGCTGCTCGATGAAGCGCTGAAAGGCCTCCTTGCCTCGCTTGGCCCATGCGATGGTCCGCTGGACGGATTCCCGCTGCACGTCCAATGGGTCATCCGCGTGGGTGCAATCGTCCAGGCAGATCACGATATCGGCGCCGTAGCGGAGTTGGAGTTGAACGCTCTTCTCGGGCGTGAGATTGAACTTCCTCCCCGTGCTTTCGGCCCGGAAGAGGATCCCCCGATCGGTCAGGCGGCCGTATCGCGGGTTCTGTCGGATGAGCGAGTACGCCTGAAACCCGCCTGAGTCGGTCACGATGGGGCGTCGCCACCCGCACATGGCATGGAGCCCACCCAGGGCCTGGATGGTGGACGTGCCGGGACGTTGCATGAGGTGGAAAGTGTTCATGACGACGGCCTGGACCCCGCATCGCTCCAGGTCGGTGCTGTCCAACGCCCGGACGACGCCCAGCGTCGCATCGGGCAAGAAGACCGGCAATCTCAAGGTCCCGTGAGGCAGTCGAAGGCTGGATTGGATACTCATCACGTCGAATACGCTCTCATGGCAACGAGAAATGTTCGGATGGCTGGCAAGCCCCTCTTCATCCCGCACTTTCCGTTCTTCGTCCCCCGTCTTTCGTCTATCTCACAAGATCAACATCGCGTCACCGAAGGAGTAGAACCGGTAGCGCCTTTGAATGGCCTCGTGATAAGCGCGCAGGATCAGCTCGCGTCCGGCGAACGCGCTGACCAACATGAGCAGCGTCGAGCGGGGGAGGTGGAAGTTCGTGATCATGGCGTCCACGACGTGAAATCGATATCCCGGCGTGATGAAGAGGTCGGTCCAGCCGGAGTACGGGGCCAGCTCCCCGCCTTGCGCGGCCGTCTCCAGGATGCGCACCGAGGTCGTCCCCACGGCCACGCACCGCGCGCCCGCGGATCGGGTCGCCCGGATCTGCTCCACCACTTCCTCCGTCACCTGGCCCCATTCGGCGTGCATCTTATGTTCCTCGATGTGTTCCGTCTTCACGGGGCGGAACGTGCCCAGCCCGACGTGCAACGTGACGAAGGCGAAGCGCACCCCCTTCGCCTGTAGCCGCTCGATCAACTCCGGCGTGAAGTGCAGCCCGGCCGTGGGAGCCGCCACGGAGCCCGCGACACGGGCGTACACCGTCTGATATCGCTCGGGATCTTTCAGCGGCTTGTGGATGTAGGGCGGCAGGGGGATCTCTCCCACCTGAGGCAATAAAGGATCGATCGGGCGGTCGAACTCGACGATCCGGCCCCCGTCCGTCGTCTCGGCGATGATGCGTGCCGTCGCCGCCTCTCGCCCGGCCGCGTCCTCGATCCGGATCTGGACCCCGGGACGCAGCCCTTTCCCGCGCACCAGCGTCTCCCACGTACGATCGTCCTTGCGGGTGAGTAGGAAGACTTCCACCCGGCCGCCGGTCAGCTTGCGGCCGTGCAGCCGCGCCGGGATGACGCGGCTCTCGTTGCACACCAGCAGGTCGCCGGGCTGCAGATATTCCACGATATCCCGGAAGATGCGATGCTCTAATTCCCCGGTGTTTCGATGGACCACCAGCAGGCGCGAGCTATCCCGCGGTTCCACCGGGGTCTGCGCGATCAGCTCAGGCGGTAATTCGTAGTCGAAATCCGCAGTCCTCATATCTCAAGGTGTCCCGCGGCGCGGATCAGCGCCACGACGATAAAGCAGATCGCCACCGCGGCCATCAAGTTTGTGGCGAACGTAACCCCGGCTATCCATCTACCGATCTGAAAGGGAGAGAAGTAGATGGGCGACAAAGCGATGATCACTCCCAGCAACACGTGCAGCTCCAACAGGGCGAAGCCGATCAGGGCCAACGCTCCGGCCGCCCGTTGGCCTCGGGAGATTAGGATGGCACCTGCGCCCATGCCGATCAGGTAGGCCAACAGGAGGGGTAAGTTGATCAGGAATGGCCCTACGAAGGACAATGGTTCCATGGGTCACCTCGTTCCTTGAGATATCGCATTCTTACCGGGGAGAGCATGGATGCCTAGTCGGCCGCCGCACGTACGAGGGCCTGAAACAGGCGCTGATGGAGATGAGGTACCTCCCGGTATCGCTCGGGGTGCCACTGCACGCCCAGGACGAAACGGTGATCCGGGCTCTCCACTCCCTCGATCAGCCACCTCTCGGGCAGGGCCTGGGCCGATGCGATCAACCCCGGCGCCAGCATATCGGCCCTGATGCCCTGGTGGTGGTAGGTGTTCACGGCTACCTGGCCCGAAATCCCCAGTGTCGCGGCCATGAGCGTCCCTGGCACTACCCATATTAGGTGGTGCTTGTAGGCCTCGTCCGGCGTGCGATGCCCATCGCCCAGGTCCTGGATCAGCGCGCCGCCCATAGCGACGTTCAATACCTGGATGCCCCGACAGATGGCCAGGATGGGGATGTCTGCTTCCAGCGCCGCTTTGGTCAGGGTGATCTCCATCTCGTCCCTGGCCTCGTCAATGGCACTCACCTCCGTACCCGCGAGGGGTTGGCCATACCATCGTGGGTGGATATCTCCGCCTCCTGAGAGCAATAGGCCATCGAGACGGGCCAGGTCCGGCCGCTGATCATCCGGGGCGAGGATAAGCGGCTCGCCGCCCGCGCGTTGGACGCTCTCGATATACCAGTGCAGCCGCTGGATCGCCGCCGGCTCCGATGAACGCGCGGTGATCCCGATCCGTGGTCTCATGACGACGCGTCGCCCTCCGATGGGCTGAGCAGGCTGGGTTGTTCCGGCTGTTCTGGGTATGGCACCCCGAGATGTTCGTAGGCCCGGCGGGTGGCCACGCGCCCACGAGGCGTCCGATCCAGGAACCCCAACTGCAGCAGATAGGGCTCGACCACGTCCATGATGGTATCGGGCTCCTCGCTGACCGCGGCGGCGATGGTCTCCAGCCCCACTGGCCCCCCGCCGAACTTGTGGATCAGCGCGTCGAGCACCTTATGATCGAGGTAATCGAGCCCGAGCTCGTCTACCTCCAGGAGCCGTAGCGCCTGATCGGCCACCTCCGCTGTGATCTCCCCGTTCGCCCGGACCTCCGCGTAATCGCGCACGCGGCGGAACAGACGTAGGGCCACGCGCGGCGTCCCTCGGGCTCGCCGGGCGATCTCGGCCGCGCCATCGTCCGTGATGGGGACGTTGAGCAGCCGCGCGGCCCGCCGCACGATGGACTCCAACGCGGCCTGATCGTAGAAGTCGAACCGGTAAACCGCGCCAAACCGGGCGCGCAGGGGGGCCGTCAGTAGTGCCAGCCGTGTCGTCGCGCCGATTACGGTGAACCGCGGTAGCTTGAGCCGGATGGAACGGGCCGCAGGCCCCTTCCCGATGACGATGTCCAGAGCGAAGTCCTCCATGGCTGGGTAGAGAACTTCCTCCACCGCGCGTCCCAGCCGATGGATTTCGTCGATGAACAGGATATCGCCTTGGCGCAGGTTAGTCAGGATGGCCGCCAAGTCACCTGCGCGCTCGATGGCGGGGCCGGCCGTGATCTTGATGTTCGTCCCCATCTCGTTAGCGATGATGTGCGCCAGCGTGGTCTTTCCCAGCCCCGGCGGCCCATAGAGCAGGATGTGGTCGAGCACCTCGCCTCGAGCTCGTGCTGCCTCGATCAGGATGCGGAGGTTATCCCGCAGCCGATCCTGGCCCTCCAACTCGTCTAGTCGCTTGGGGCGCAGCGCGGCATCCAGGGCCTGTTCCTCTGCCTTCGCGTTCGGTGAAACCATGCGTTCGCTCATTTGTTCCCCCAGGAAAGATTATACCAGATGGGCGAACGTAAGGGAAAACGGTGAGCCCGCGCGGGGGTCTTTG
>DUEN01000082.1 GCA_011176545.1 Caldilineae bacterium
CTCCACGATCGCCGGCAAGTCATCCAGCGGCGAGAGGGAAGGATCCTCGTGTCGCTCATCGTAGCCGGTATGGACGATGATGTAGTCCACCCCCTGGGATTCCAGGAAGCGGGCGCAGGCGACCTTATCTGGCGCGCCCATGATGTCACCCATAACCTTGATGCCGTAATCCCGCGCGGCGCGCACCACAGCGCGCACGGTGGCCGGCGTGGCCACACCCATCACCACGACCATGTCAGCGCCGGCCTTGGCCATCATCTCCGCCTCCAGGTAGCCGCCATCCATGGTCTTCAAGTCGGCCACCAGCGGCTTATCCGGGAAGCGTTGCTTGAGCGCTCGCACGGCGTGGAGGCCCTCGGCCAGGATCAACGGCGTGCCCGCCTCCAGCCAGTCCACCCCAGCGCGTACCGCGATCTCGGCCAGGTGTAGCGCCTCTCCGATGGAAGTCACATCCAGGGAGACCTGGACGATGGGCTCCATGCTCCCTCCTTATTAATCTTCGCTCCGATAGAGTAACATATGAACTCTGGCCTCCAGGAGGCGACAGGGTCCTGTAGGGGCGACCGGCCGGTCGCCCCTACAAGATTCGCACATTCATTAGGAGTCATCCGATCTATGTCGGTTCCAGAAGCTTATCCGAAACGAACGACAAAGCTGCATGTTTCTTTCGCCATGCGAAGGTCAATAAGAGTATCTCCTCAGGCGTTCCTCTCACGACGCAACTCAGGCGGCATCGTCTCACGCAGCCGATCGTAAACCTCCGGGGAGGCCATCCCCACGACCGACTCCAGGGCGATGAGCCAAGCGCCGATCACCGGCTCGAACTCCGGGATGACGATCCGCGCCCGCGGGGCGACCTCGTGCACCTTCGCCGTGATCACGTCCAGCAGCAAAGGTCCTTTGCCCTTGAAAATGCTACCCCCGAGCACGACCTCCACGTCGGTCTCCGTCAGGCCGAGGCGGCGGATGATCGTCCCAGCGGTCGTCCCCACCTCCTCACCCTGCATCCTCAGCAGCTCCTGGGCGACGGGATCCCCCTGATAGGCGGCCTCGAAGATCAGAGGCGGGATCTGGCGATACGCCTCGCGGGGGAGCGCGTCGTTGTAGAGGGCCAGGAGGAGCGCCTCCGTGTCGGGTAGATCCAGCGCATCCAGGATCAGCCGGGTCAGGGTCGTCTGAGGCCCTCGCCCATCCCAGGCCCGCATGACGCGCCGGATGGCCTCTCGCGTCAGATCACCCCCGCCCCCCCAGTCGCCCGACATCCACCCCAGGCCGGGGAAGACGATCTCCTGGCCGTCGGGGCCGCGGCCCGCCGCGTTGGTGCCCGACCCGCAGATCACGGTCACACCCCAGGGGCGACTGAGGCCCGAACGCAGCGCCGCCATGGTGTCGTTCTTGATCAGGATCTCGCGCGCCAGTCCCAAGGCCCGCACGGCGGGCGTCAACATGGCATAGTCCTGGGGCAGATCCGCTCCTGCCAGACAAAACGCCCCAAACGTGACTTGATCGCCGGTCAACCCAGCCTGGGCCAACGCTTCCTCGCCTGCCCGCCGATATTCGACGAGCACAGCCTCCAGGCCGGGGCCCTGGTGGTTGCCGCTTCCCCCGCGGCCGAACCCCAGGATGCGTCCCTCCTCGTCCCCGACGACGCAGAAGGTTTTAGATGCCCCCGCGTCCATGCCGAGAAAGTAACGCACGTTCACCTCCCCAGAAGGATTAACCGAAGAACTGGGGGAGGAAGGGTCTGTTCGCCTCCAGGATGGCATCCAACAGCTTCTGAGCGATCGCGAAGGACGGGACCAGGGGGTGGTTCAACAGCGCCTGGAGGGCGGCCCGCCGGTCTCCCTCGACGCCCGCTTTGACCGTCAGGAGCTCGTATGCTTTGACCTGTTGTGTCAGCCCGAGGATCTGAGGTGCCATGGGCGCCGTGGTAATCGGCCGCGCGCCCTGGGCATTGACCACGCAGGGAACCTCCACCACCACATCGGGGGGCAGGTTTGGGATCGCCCCCTGGTTCATAACGTTCACTACATGGATCTCTTGCTTGTCGTTCTCGATGGCGGAGATCAAGGAGACCGCCGCGGTGGAGTAGTAGGCCCCGCCGCGCTTTTCGAGCAACTTGGGCTTCTCACGGAGGTTGGGATCCCTGTACATCTCGAAAAGTTGGCGCTCGATCTCCATGACCTCCTGGCCGCGCGTCTTCTCGGCTTTGAGCTGCTTCTTCAAGACCTGATCGCGATTGTAATAGTAGTTCAAATAGCCACAGGGGATATGTTGCAGCGTCTCCAGCAGCTCAGCCGAGAAGGTCTTCTCCTCTGGCGCGCGGCACGCCTCCGCGACCTCCTGTTCGAATACCTGAGGCCAGACGTCCTGGCCGTCTACCCAGGCGCCGCGCAGCCAGTTGAGGTGGTTGAGCCCGACGTGATCGATGAACACGCGCTCGCGCGGCACGTTGAACGCCTTGGCCAGGCGCATCTCAATGCCAATAGGCAAGTTACATAGGCCGATGACGGGCACCTGAGTGTAACGATGTAAGGCTTCCGTGATCAGGCCGGAAGGGTTCGTGAAGTTGATCAGGAACGCCCCCGGCGCGAGTTCGGTCATCTCCCGGGCGATCTCCAGCACCACGGGGATGGTTCGCAGGGCCTTGGCAAAGCCTCCCGGCCCCGTCGTCTCCTGACCGATCACCCCGAAGCACAGGGGGATCTGTTCATCCTGTACCCGGGCCGCCATCCCGCCCACGCGGATCTGGTTAATCACGTAATGGGCTCCCTCGATGGCCGCCCGTCGATCAGTCGAAAGCTCAAGCTCGAAGGGGGCCTCGGCCGCCTGGGCCATGCGCCGCGCCAGCCCGCCGACGATATCCAGTCGCTCCTCGTTGATGTCCATCAGCACGACGCGGGTGAGATGGAGTTCCCCAGCGGCTTTGATGAGTCCCTCGATCAGCTCGGGCGTGTATGAGCTTCCTCCGCCAATGATGGTGACTTTAAGATCCCGTTTCATCGCTCACTCTCTCTCAGCCTGAACGGCCTCCCACGTTCGGCGCAGGTATTCCAGGGAGCGCTTAAGCCCATCCAGGCCCTGGGTCCCATTGTACTCGCTGGAGAGCCACCCATCGTAGCCGGCATCGCGCAGGATACGGAAGCCAGCGGCGAAGTCCACCGACCCCTCGCCAGCGATCTGATGGGGATACTCACCCTGGTGGCGGTCGCTGCAGTGGACGTGAACGACCCGGTCCACCACCTCGCGGAGCAGAGCTATCGGGTCCTCGCCGATCATGACGGGGTTTCCGAAGTCGAAGTTGACCTTGAGCGGCGTGTCCCGCAGACGGTCGAGGATCTCCAGGAAGATCTCGCCCCGCTGTGAGAAATCTGGCCTCTCCCAGAAGTAGTCCTTATAGTGATCCTCGTAGGCGGCCCACACGCCGCGCTGTGCAGCGTATTCCGCCGCCTCCCGTAATCCAGCGACAGCCCACTCGATCCCCTGCTCCCGAGAGACGCCAGGATGGGCCTGGCCCGCGGTCACCCGCACGCAGGTGGCCCCCAGGCGCACCGCCGCGTCGATGTTCCGCTTGGTGATGGCCAGCTCGCGCTCGCGCACGTCCGGGTCGGGATGGGTGAAGTCGGCCGCGCCCACGAATTGAGAGACCACCAGGCCGTGATCGGCCAACGCCTGGCCGATGCGATCCAGATACTCCGGCTCAAACGACGCCAGCGAGCGGTCGTGGATCTCCGTCCCATCCAGCCCTAGAGACGCGGCGATGGGGAACCACTCCTCCAGCGCCATGGTGCGCTCCAACACCATGGGCTTAAAGAAGATCATGGGCACCGCACTGAATCGCATATCCCCACCTTTACGCTTCACGCTTTACGTTTACTCGTACTCCACCCCCAGCTCATCCAACCAGCCACGCAGGTTCACCAAGCACTTGCGGCATCCCTCAGCCCATTGGGCCTCATCCTCATAGATCGTGCCCATGTGCGGCTCCAGCGACAGACACCCCTCCCAGCCGTCGGCCTTGAGCAATTCCAGCGGCTTGGGATACCCGACCCTGCCTTCGCCCAGGATGGCAGCCTGTGTGCGGCCCTCCGGGGTGAGGAAGGTGTCCTTCAGGTGGACGTGCACGATCTGGCCGCGCAGGTTCGGGTAATCAGCGATGGCGTTCTCCCCGGCCCAGACCACATTCCCGGGATCCCAGATGGCTCGCAGCGCGGGGGATCCCACTCGATCGATCAGGTCGCGCACCTGCTTGCCAGTGGCCGCATTCACCGCGTGCTCTGTCTCCAGGCCCAGGATCACCCCCTCCTCCTCGGCCACCGCGGCCGACTCCTTGAGCCGCTCCGCGATGAGATCCCACATCTCGGGAGTTTGCCCGGGCTCCTTCCAGAAGCTGAAGACCCGGATCAGGTTCGTGCCGAAGATGCGCGCCGCGGCGATGGCACGGCGCAGGATCTGGCGGTGCCCCTCATAGTCGTCGGCCTGGCTGAAGAACGTGTCCCCGCGCTGGGCTGGCGGATGAGCGTATAGCGAGCACTTCAGATAGGGCGAGGCGATGCAGATGGTCTTCAGCCCGCGGGCGTCCAGTTCCCGCTTGACCGCCTGCATCTCCTCATCGGTGAGATCGACGATGTTGCGACGATCGATGGAGCGCAGCTCCACCCACCGCAGCCCCTGGGCCTGCATCCAGTCTAACGCCTTCTTAAAATCATGTGTGAGCTCATCGTTGATGATGGCGATCTTCCACATTCCCCATGCCCCCTGTCGATGTGATACCCTGAGATCATCGTGGGTGCAAAGACGGCGGCCCACGCCGCCGCCATGACCACCTGTCTTTTCGTTACGATAATGCCCCTGAATCGCCCTGAAGGAGGAGAACCGCCGAGACACAGAGGACACGAAAAATCATCGCTCAGAAGACGAGATGGACAATGCACCCCTCACTAGGGGCGACCGGCCGGTCGCCCCTATATTATGCCAAGTGGCACAAACGTCGTCCTTAAAACCTCTGCGCTCTCGGCGCCTCTGCGGTGTTTCCCAATACCTGCGAAGAAAGTTTTATGCGTCGTCAACGAACGGCAGATCCACCGCCTGGCCCGTCTTGGCGGATCGGTAGATGGCCCGGATGATCTCCACGGCCTTGCGCCCCTCCGCCCCATCGATCATGGGGGGACGGCCGGTCTTGATCGCCTCCACCATATCGGCGATCTGACGGCGATGCCCCTCATGGCCGATGGCGGTGGGATCGGAGGCGCCAGTGCCGCCCATAGAGACCCTCATGACCTTCTCACGCTCCTCATCCGTCGCGTCGGCCAGATCCCAACAGGTGACCTGCCCCTCCGTCAGTACGATGGTCCCCTTGTCCCCGTGGAGCTCCACGCGGGCGGGCGAACCCGGATAGGCCGTCGTCGTCCCCTCGATGACGCCCATGGCGCCGTTGGCGTAGGAGAGGATGGCCACGGCCGTGTCCTCCGTCTCGATGTTGTGGACCAGCGTATCCGTGCGAGCGAAGACCCTGACCACGGGGCCGGCCAGATATTGCAGCAGATCGACTGTGTGGATGGACTGGTTCATGAGCGCGCCGCCGCCATCCAGGGCCCAGGTGCCGCGCCAGCCGCCCTGTTCGTAATAGGAAGCCGGACGGTGCCACTTCACATAGGCGTCGGCCAGGGTGACGCGCCCCAACCGGCCCGCCTGAAGCGCCTCTCGGGCGTAACGGACGCCCTCCTTATAACGGCTCTGGAAGATGCACCCCAGGAGGACGCCAGCCTCCCGGCACGCTTCGATGATCTGATCCACTCGGCGGAGGGTGATCTCCAGGGGTTTCTCCACTAACACGTGTTTCCCTGCCCGGGCGGCCGCCACGGCTGGCTCCAGGTGTCGCCCGCTGGGCGTGCACACGGACACAAGCTGGACGTCGTCTCGGGATACGGCCGCCTCCAAATCCGTCGTCCAGTCCGCCCCGTACTGCTCCGCCAGCGCACGCGCCGTCTCAGGGCGGGTGGTACATACTACTCGCAACTTGGCATCGGGGATATCGGCGATGGCGCGCGCTTGGATCTTGCCGATGTTCCCTGCTCCGATCAGGGCGATGCCGATTTCTCCTCCCATGCGCACACTCCTTAGCATTCGGTCTCGATCGCCACGCCAGCCCCGGCGGACGTCTTGCAGGCGAACAGGTCGGGCGGATGCCCCGTGGCCTTCTCATACCCCGGGGTCACACGATCGAAGAGGATATCCTCACAACCGGCCTCCACCAGGGCGACCACACAGCCGCCCCAGCCGCCTCCCACGATGCGAGCCCCCAGCACCCCATCCACCGAGAGGAGGAGATCGCGCAGCACCTCGATCTCGGAGCAGCTTACCTCGTAGTCATCCCTGAGGCTCTCATGGGATGCGTTGAGCAATCGCCCCACCGCATCGGCATCCCCTCGTCGCCAGGCGGCCACGCTATCGAGAACGCGCTGGTTCTCGCTGTGGACGTGGCGACATCGGGCCCTAAGCTTCAGCCGGGTATCCCGCGAGATCTGGAGATCGCCCAGCCATTCGGCCACATCGATGCCCATCGCGGTGAGCTCGTCCAGCGTCGTCTCCTCGGGCAGGTGGGGGGCGAGCTCAGTCCATGGCAGATGTTGCACATCGCGCAGCGTGCGCACGTCGGGGAAATGAGAGGCCAGGCAGGCTGCGCCGAGCCGACACTCGGCCACGCGCACGTTGTAGCCGCCCGTCGTGTGGGTATGGTGCACCCGGCTATCCGCCAGGATGAGCGAGTACCCGTCGAGCAGAGGCACCAGCTCCGTGTGGAAGCGTTGGTACCCCTCCTCATCCACCTCCGGCCGACAATCCAGGAACAGCGCGTGCCCCTGTCGGCCCAGTATGGTCGCGAACTGGTCGAGGATGCCGCCTCGGGTGCCCACGTACCACTCGGCCTCGCTGCAGATATGCGCCAGACGATCCGCTGGTACATCTAGCGAGTTCACATACACGAGAGCGATGGCCGAGGCCACCGTCAGCGCCGTAGAGGAGCTGACCCCAGCGCCGCGCGGTACCCCGTGGGGCGGCCGGCCGACGACCAAGCCGTCGAAGCCGCGCAGGGGGCCGAAAAGTTGCCACAGCTTCTGCCCCGCGCCCCGGGTGTAGTTCCCCCAATCGCCTGGGGCAGCGGGGGGGATCGCCTCGCTCAGCGTGAAGCGCTGCGGGGGGAAGCGTTCCGCCTCGATATTGGCCAGCGAGACCTCATGGTCCGCGCGCGGCCGAATCAGGAGCAGGATATCGCGATCCAGCGGGGCCGGCAGGCAGAATCCCTGGTTGTAATCGGTGTGTTCGCCGATCAGGTTCACACGGCCCGGGCACCGGCAGATGACCACCGGGCCCGGACCGTAAGCGTCATGAAAGGCGTCCAGCGCTTCCTCATAACGGGCGCGCTGGACCTCTACCGCCTCCTCTCCGTAGATCTCCGCCAATCGTTCAGTCCACCCAGAAGCCATGTCTCTCCTATCCTCAGTCGGCGGGCAGCCCTAGCAGTTGCTTGGCCACCCGGACGGCCTGGTTGGCGTCCTCCCCGTAGCCGTCGGCACCGATCTGGTCCGCGTACTCCTGGGTGATCGGCGCGCCGCCGATCATGATCTTCACCTTATCCCGAAGCCCTGCCTCGGTCAGCGCGTCGATGGTGGCCTTCATGCTGGGCATCGTGGTGGTCAGCAGGGCCGACATGGCTAATATGTCGTAGTTCCCCTCCTTGATGGCTTCGACGAACTTCTCTGGAGCGACGTCGATGCCTAGATCCTTGACCTCGAATCCGGAGCCTTCCAGCATCATGGTGACGAGGTTCTTGCCGATGTCGTGCAGGTCGCCGCGCACCGTCCCGATGACGACCCGGCCTAGTGGCTGCACTTCCTCGCTTTCCGTCAACAACGGTCGCAGGACGTCCAGCGCGGCATGCATGGCGCGGGCGGCGATTAACAGCTCGGGTACGTAGTACTCCCGGGCCTCGAACCGACGCCCGACCTCAGCCATGCCGGGGATCAGACCCTCCTGCAGGATCGTGCCAGGGCTTACGCCAGCTTCCAGAGCTTTCTCCGTCAGCTCCTTGGCTTGTGGTGCATTACCTTTGATCACGGCCTCTGTGAGCGGGGTTAGGTCGAACATGAGCGCTCCTCCTATGGATTCCTTGATAAGGGATTTGGGCTCGTCCCTCGGTAGAGACGTCTCCTTCGCGCCTCTACGTCAGCCGATGAGCCTTTTTGATGTGGGCGATCACCCTCGTTGGAATGGGGCGCCCTAAGCAGCGACGCGAGGCGCGTGTGCCTGTGCCGCTGCCATCTGCTCTTCCCAGCATTTAGGATGGGGAATGCCGAAGGCATCCCTCTTGACTTTTAAGTAGTAGAGGTAATTCTCATAGGTGACATCAGGCGGCACCCGGTGGTCCACATGCGGGATGTAGCCGCCATCCGCTACCAACGGCTCCAGTCGGGCGATCTCCTTGCGTATCGCCTCCTTCCCCTCGATCAGCTTCGTCTTGTCCACGCCGCCCATCAACCGGACAGCCTTGCCGAATCGCTTGCGGATCAGCACAGGATCCGAGCCGCCGCGCACCTCCAGCGGGAACATCGTGTTGACCCCCGCCTCGAGCCAAAGCTCCACCAGCTCGGTGATATCGCCGTCGCAATCAACATAGACGATGTCCACGCCATGCTCCCGCAACACGTCGGTGATCCGCTTATAGCGCGGGACCATGAATTCCTTAAACATCTTGGGCGAGATCATCGGTCCGCTGCGGAAGGCCATATCCTCCCAGAAGGCGGCGAAGTCCAGTTGTACATCATTCAGCGCCCGTTGGATAGTCTGGATGGTGAGCTCCGTCAGGTGTTCCATCATCTCATGGATCCAGTCTGGATCGTCATGGATCGTCACCGCGATATGCTCAAATCCCATCCAGTTGCGTAACCATCCGAACAGGCTGCCCACGTGAATGCCCAGCGGATACGTGCGGTCCTTCCACTGGCGCACCCACCACTCCCAATCGACGGGATACCGTCGCGGGTCATTGGGATCCAGCCGTCGCTTAAACTCCTCCCAATCGGCCCGGGTCTGGAGCGGGAATCGCACGAAATGGGGGATGGAGGAACTGCCATCCTTATGGATGACCGCCTCCGCTCCCTCTTCGTTAATAATGACCCTATGCCGCTCATCCTCCCGGATCACGCGGCGGCGGAAGCGGGGCAGCAATCCGACGCAGACAGGCACCACCTCTCGACGAGCGAAGCAGAAGAAACGGTCCGCGATCGTGTTGTCCTTGACCTCGCGGGGTAGTCCCTGTTTGTGCCAGACGGTGAACGTCTCATCCCAGTAGCCGAATTCCTCATCCGGGATATGGTCCACCGGTTCATAATGCATGGTGGCCAGCCATCGCTCCCGATCGTTCATGGAGAACCCTCCCCGTATCATCCTCAGGGACACTGCACTGGCGTGTCGTGATCCATCATGCCAGGTGTGGCCGCTGAATGACTGGCATCCGCATGGCGGATACCGGATGGCGCGTTCAGATCACAAACTGGGACAGGAACCGTCGCCCCAGGATCAGCCCCTGCTTCACCTTCTCGTGGCTGCCCTCCCAGACCGGATCCTCGTGCTCGGTGCTCAGCACGTAATCGTAGCCGACCTCGTTCAGGGTGGAGATCAGGCGAGCCCAGGGGATCTCTCCCAAGCCAGGCATGCGATAGCGCCACCACCCCCGGCCGAGCAGAACCCCTATCCGGTAGGTGTTCTCGGTGAGGAGCTCTGTGTCCTTGGCGTGGACGTGGAAGATCCGATCGGCATAGTCGCGCACGGCCTTGATGGGATCGATCCCCAGCCACCACAGGTGAGAGGGGTCGAAGTTCAGGCCAAAGCAATCGGCCGGGAACCGCTCGAAGAGGGCGTCCCAGAGCTTGGGGCTGTAGGCGATGTTACCGGCCAACCCCTCGAACTGCCAACCGGGCATGGGACAATTCTCAATGGCGATACGCACGTCGCGCTCGGCCGCGTAGTCCACGATAGGGGTGAAGACCTTGATCGCCTCTTCCACGTTCTCCGCCTCTGTCAGCCGGGGGTCCCGGCCGATGAAGGTGCTGACGTTCTTGACGCCCAACAGATTGGCCGCGTCGATGACCTTCTTCAGATGATCCAGATGGTGTTGACGGACCTCCGAATCCGGCGCTAGGTTGTTGTCACAGTAGGTGAGGCAGGAGATCTCCATCCCGTGTTGGGCGAACAGGGCCTTGACGTCCTCCGCTCGCGCGGCCGTCATATTAGTCACATCCAGGGTGCTGGCGGAGTAATCTCGCTCGTTCTTCATGGGCCAGCAGGCCAACTCCAGCGCCTGGAACCCGTTCTCCGCCGCCCATGGGACGATCTCCTCCAGGGCAAGACCTCTCAGACAGGCCGTCAGAAATCCGAGTTTCATGGTTCCCCCCCTTATTTCTAAACCGCAAAGGGCGCAAAGGACGCAAAGCTATCTAAAAACCTCAAACCGATATTGAGGCTCTATATTATATGCTCTTTGCGTTCTTTGCGGTTCGTCTTCTCAGCGGTGAGATATGAACGATCACCCACGTTATCCGGCTTGGGCCTGGACGATCTGGGCGACCTGATCATATGCGGGTTTCAACATCCCATACAGCTTGCGATAAACGGCATAGTATGCGTCGTAGACTTTGGCCCGCTCGGGATCCGGCGTCGTCCGGCCGGTGATCCTGATGGTGGCGTCGCAGGCCTCGGGCACCGTCCCCCAGATGCCAGTGCCGACGCCTGCCAACAGCGCGGCGCCGTAGGCCGGCCCCTCCGTGGCGTTGATGGTGACCAGCTCCGTATTGTACACATCGGCCTGGATCTGACGCCAGAGATCGGAACGCGCGCCGCCGCCCGAGGCGCGCACTTGCTCGATGGGCACCGACATCTCGCGGAAGATCTCGAAGGAGTCTCGCAGGCTGTAGGCGACGCCCTCCAGGATTGAACGGATCACGTCGCCCCGGGTGTGGCGCGCCGTGAGCCCGAAGAAGACGCCACGCGCGTTAGGATCGAGGTGTGGGGTGCGTTCGCCCATCAGATAGGGCAGGAAGATGAGCCCTTCACAGCCCGCGGGCGCCCGGCGGGCTTCATCGACGAGGATGTCATAGGGATCGACGCCGACCTCGGGAGCCAGGGCGCGCTCGATGCCGCCAAATCGATCGCGGAACCAGCGCAGGGAGAGCCCCGCGCCCTGGGTGACGCCCATGACATGCCAGGCTCCGGGCACCGCGTGGCAGAACGTGTGCACCCGGCCCTTAGGGTCGAGCCTGGGTTGGTCCATATACGCGAAGACCACGCCTGAGCTCCCCACCGTGCATGAGACGATCCCTGGACGCACGACGCCGTTGCCTACGGCCCCGGCCGCCTGATCCCCGCCCCCGCCGACCACCGGGATCCCTGCCTTCAGCCCGGTGAGCCTGGCGGCCTCCTCCGTGATGTAGCCCGTCACCTCCGGCGATTCGTACACTTTGGGCAATAGTGAGGGATCGATGTCTAGGGCCTCTAGCATCTCCTGGGACCAGCATCGATGCGTCACGTCGAACAGGAGCGTTCCTGATGCGTCGGAAACCTCGCTCGCCCGCTCCCCGGTGAGCTTGAAGCGGATGAAGTCCTTGGGGAGGAGGAAGGTCCGCGCTTTAGCATACAGCTCCGGCTGGTGATCCCGGATCCAAAGCAGCTTCGGGGCGCTGAAGCCGGTCAACGCCGGATTGCTAGTCAGCTCGATCAGGTGCTCAGCCCCTACCCGCTCGGTGATCCAGTCGCATTGGGCCTGGCTACGCTGGTCGCACCAGATGATCGAGGACCGAAGGACCTGATCGTTCTCATCCAGGAGCACGATGCCATGCATCTGTCCTGTGAGTCCCAGGCCCTGTATATCATCCGGCTTGATGCCGGCCTGGGCGATGGCCCCCTGAATGGCGTCGCAGGTGGCTCGCCACCAATCCGCCGGATCCTGTTCCGCCCATTGAGGATGTGGGGTATAAAGCGGATATTCCTCAGTGGCGCCCGCGATCACATCGCCCGTATCCGGATCGACGAGGATCGCGCGCGTCCCCGTCGTCCCGACATCGATGCCCATCAGATATCCCATATCCGCTCCTCCTTGCCGGTGATGCTCGCGGGAATCATCTTGATCGGAAGTGAGGGCTTGGGCTAATAAACGCCGTAATCCATCGCGGCCTCGAACATGGCCGTGATGTTCTCCGGAGGCACTCCGTATTGGATGTTATGGATCTGGTTGAATACATATCCGCCGTCGGGCGCGAAAATCTCCAGTCGCTCCTTGACCTGCTCTCGGACCTCAGCGGGCGTTCCATGGGGCAGCGTGCTCTGGGTCTCGCACCCGCCGCCCCAGAAGACGAGGTCCCGCCCGAACTCGCGCTTGAGTTGGACAGGGTCCATCCCATGGGCGGACGTCTGCACCGGATTGAGGATGTCCACCCCGGCGTCGATCAGGTCAGGGATCAGCTCGTACACGCCGCCGCAGCAATGGAGGAAGACGTAGATGTGTGGATAATGATCGTGTACCCAGCCGTAGATGCGCTTATGATAAGGCTTGATCCAGCGGCGGTACGTATCTACGGAGATCTGTGGCCCGCGCTGCGTGCCCAGATCGTCGCCCATCTGGATGATCTGGATGTATTCGCCGACAGCGTTCAGGTAACGCTCCAGGTTACGCAGATGGTTCTCCGTCAGGAGCTCCAGGAAGGTTTCCAAGAAGGGGCCACCATAGGCCAGGTCGAGCATGAACTGTTCCCAGCCGCGCAGGCCCTGGCCTGCCTCCAGGATGTTGCCCCCGAACGCCCCCATGATGGCGTAATCCGTCTCGTGATAGAGCCGTTGGGCCGCCTCGCGCAGCCGGGCCAGCTCCTCATCGGATCGGCCGCCCCATGAGAAAGCCTTCAGATCGTCCACCGTGCGGGCGTCAGCCAGCGGACGGTAGATAGCATCGAAGTAATATCCATCCGGAGGCATGGCGGCCACCCGGCGTCCTTCGTCGTTAAGGATGTAGCGGGAACCATCCTCCGCGTACTCGATCCGATACCGCGCGGGAATCCGGGCGGGCGTCCCGTCGGGCAACGTATATGGCTGCCATGGACCGAGCGCATCCAGATCCAGGGGCACGACGTCCACATTGAACCGCTGTAAGATGGGTTCCTCGACCAGGGCCAGTTGCTGGCCTACATCGAAGACGTCGATGGAGCCTTCCTCAATACCCAGATACCGCTTCAGAGGGACATAAGCCAGGGCCATGATGCCTGTCGATCGCATCCCTCCGAAGTCGATGGGGACACGGTCGGGCTCCTTGTGTGCCAGTGCTGTCAGAACGCGTTCTCTCGAGTTCATAGTTCGTTGGCCCATACGAATGGCTGGCCTGGCTACACACAGCCAATGCCGCGTGGGAAATATGTACTTTGCACATGCGGGGAGCAAAGCGCTCTTGCTGACTTGGCGCGAGTATACCATGCTTTGAGGTCATTGTCTAGAGTTTGATCGGCGGTGATGACCCATATCGCACTACCGAGGACGGAGAACGCGGAGTAGGGAGAAAAATACGACCGGACTCTGGCGAATTTGGATTCATTAGGTAAGGAAGGCCCCAAAACCCCGGATAGCCCAGGCTCCAGTACGCAAGAGGCTCTGCGCTCTCAGCCTCTTGCGGTGAGAGTGATGGGATCGTCAGGCTCGTATGCTCCTTAGGTGGAAATTCCATGGACGTGTGCTATAATGCGGGCTGCATTCTCCGGGGGGCTAATCGAGATATCCCACTTGTAAGGAGCACACCATGTCTCGTGTGTCTCTGGCCGGCTGGAGCTTGGTGCGTCGATTTCAGCGAGAGCAACAGCCGTTGTCGCTGCTGGAGTTTCCCCGCGTGGCTTGGGAGGAGTTCGGCATCGATCAGATTGAATTGAATGAGCCGTTCTTTGAGCGGCAGGATAACGTCTATTTGAACAGGCTCCGAGCAGCCGCGAACAGCTATGGCGTGCGCATGTTGAACATCGCTATTGATCGTCAGGGGGACCTGGGCGCCCCCGATCGCCTGGAGCGCATGAGGGCCGTGGCCAATCACACCCGATGGTTCGAGATCGCCGCGGCCCTGGGATGCAACGCCATCCGCGCCAATATGGGAGGACATCATGATCCCGATGTCTCCGGGCGTATAGAGCGCCTGATCGACAGCTTCGGCAGGCTGGCGGAGGTGGGCGGTCAGATCGGGGTGAAGATCCTCATCGAGAATCACGGCGGCGTCTCGGCCGATCCTGACCACATCCTGCGTGTGATCCGCGCGGTCAGTAGCCCCTGGATCGGGACCCTGCCCGATTTCGGGAATTTCCCTCCCGAGGTGGACCGATATCGCGCGCTGGAGAAGCTGGCCCCACACGCCGCGGCGGTCCATGTGAAGGTGTTCGAGTTCGACGCCTCCGGGAATGATCCGAACATCGACATCCCGCGTTGTATTCAGATCATGGAGCAGGCGGGATACACCGGAGCTTACGGCATCGAGATCGGGAGGGGGCTGGACGATCACGAGGGCGTCCTCAAGACCAAGGCGCTCATCGAACGCTTCCTTATTTAGAAGGGCTAACCTTCCCCTTACGCATCACTTTATTACGCTTTACGTTTTACTCTTTACGTTTTACGCTTCAGCATCCCACGGAGGTGTTAGATCATGTTAGCCGAAGTCGTTCTCACCGTCTCACAGTCTAAGCGGTTAATCGCCAAGGGCGTGGCCGCTCACCCGGCGGTGCGTCGCGCGCGAGAGAGAGGATGGATCATCATCTCGACCGGGACGACCGACGGCTATGTCGTCGAGGAGATCCTGGGAAAGCCCTTTGATCGGTATGCCTACGTGACCGGGCATGTGGTCCCACCCGGCTTCGACAGCAAGACCAAGCTGGCGTCGAAGAATCTACCCGACGTGATCCTCCATAACGGTGAAGTGGTAGAAGGGATGAACCGCTTCGAGGCAGCTCGCCGTCTCGGCCCGGGCGACGTCTTCATTAAGGGGGCCAACGCGCTCAACTACGAGAAGAAGATCGCTGGCGTATGCATCGGCGATCCGAACGCCGGGACCGTCGGCGGGACCCTGGGTCCGATCATCGGGCGCCGTGTGACGCTGGTCATCCCGGTGGGATTGGAGAAGCTAGTGGCCCACGACATCCTGGAGACGGCGCGCCTGTTGGGACAGGGGGAGGACACGGCCAATCACGTGCATCCGCTTTTCCCCATCACGGGGGAGATCATCACGGAGATCGAGGCCTTCCAGTTGCTCTGCGGCGTGCAGGTGCGTCACGTCGGTTCCGGCGGCATCTTCGGCGCCGAGGGGGCGGTCCGACTGCTGCTTCAGGGTACGCCGGAGCAGGTCGAGGCCGCTTTGCAATTGACGGAAGAGCTGCATAAAGAGCCTCCCTTCTGAGGAGCGAGCGCAAAGATGGGCGAGAAAGGGCAGTGGGAGGTCATCGAGCGGCTGAGGGGCGGCCTGGTGGTCTCCTGTCAGGCGCCGGAGGGCTCGCCCCTGGCCCGGCCAGAGGTACTGGCGGCCATGGCCGCGGCCGCCGTCGAGGGAGGCGCCGTGGGCATACGGGCGGACAGCCCGACCCATATCGCAGCTATCCGCCGCGTCGTCTCCGTTCCCATCATCGGGATCTATAAGCAGGGAGAGCGGTCGCCGGATCGCGTGTACATCACGCCGACGTTCGAAGCCGCCCAGGCCATCGCGGAGGCGGGTGCCGACATCATCGCGCTGGACGCCACGCCGCGCGCCCGGCCAGCCGGCCTCACCGCGGGGGAGCTGATCCAGCGCATCCATGAAGAACTCGGCTTGCCAGTCATGGCGGACGTCTCCACATGTCAGGAGGGTGTGGAAGCCGCATCCGCGGGGGCCGATCTGGTGGCCACGACGCTGGCCGGTTACACGCCATACAGCCGACAGTTGGAGGATTGGGATCGCGAGCTGTTGCGGGAGTTGAAAGCCGCCATCGAGGCGCCAGTCGTCGTGGAGGGGCGCGTCCACTCGCCCCAGGACGCCTGTGAGGCCCTGGCGATGGGCGCCTATGCCGTCGTGGTGGGCACGGCCATCACGCGGCCGGACTGGCTGACGGCCCAATACGTGGCCGCCATGCGGGAGGTGGCATGAGCGAGGTGTGGACGTTGGGCATCGATATCGGCGGCACCAAGATCGCGGCGGCCCTCATCGATCCCGACGGCGTTGTGCATGGGATACGCACCATCCCCACCGCGGCTCAGGAGGGCGGGCAGGCCGTGCTGGATCGCGTCATCGCTATTGCCGGGGAGGTCGTCTCGGAAGCCGAACATCCCCCCGCGGCGGTGGGCGTGGGCACGGGCGGCCAGGTGGACCCGCATACCGGGGAGATCGTCTTCGCCACGGAGTTGATCCCGGGATGGACCGGCGTGCCGCTCCGTCGGCGACTGCAAGAAACGCTGAGCCTGCCCGTCTGGGTGGATAACGATGTTCACACCATGGCGTTGGGCGAGGCGACGCACGGGGCTGGTCGAGGTGTGCGTAACGGGCTGTATGTGGCGGTGGGCACCGGGATCGGCGGCGGTTGGGTGCTCGGCAGTCGTCTGTATGCGGGCAGCCGGGGATTGGCCGGTTCTGTGGGGCATGTAAAGGTGGAGATAAACGGCCGGCCATGTACCTGTGGCGGTCGCGGTTGCGTGGAGCAGTACGCATCGGGCCCGGCCATCGCCGAGCATTATCGCCGTCTGCGCGGATTGGCCAGCGCGCCGGAAGGACGAGACGTAATGGAGGCGATGCGAGCCGGGGATGAGCTGGCGCGCTTCGCCGTACAGGAGGCCGGCCGCTGGCTGGGATTCGCGCTGGCGTCGTTGGTGAACGCGATGGCGCCGGAGGCGATCATCATCGGCGGCGGCGTGGCTGAAGCCGGTGAACCATTCTTCGAAGCTATTCGTTCCAGCATCGCCCAGCATGCGTTGCCCACGGCCCGATCGACGCCGGTTCGGAAGGCCGCCCTGGGCCCGAGGGCCGGCCTGATCGGCGCGGGCGTGCTGGCCCGACAGGGGCTGGCGGCGGAGAGGGGATCGTTATGAGCGCGGATGGGCACTACGCCACCATCTCCGATCTGCGTCCCCGACTGGGGATGGTGATACCGGTTTGGTATCGGCCGACAGAGTCGGACGAGGCCATGACGGGCCTGTTGCGCCTGACCTTGGCCGATTGCGGGCTGTTCATGCCCTGGGACCAGATCATCCTGGTGGTGGACGGCAGCCCGCGGGTCGCGCGGGTGGCTCGGGGCGAGCGCGATCGTATCCTGCGGGAGGAGGGGGTCGCGCCTGAGCTGATCATCGAGGACGAGAATCGCGGCAAGGAGCACGCGGTCACGCAGGGGATGCGGTGGCTGCTGAGCGAGAGGCCGGGCGCCGACCTGTTGTGCGTGCGCGATGCCGACGCCGATCACTTCATCAACGATCTACCTAATCTGGTGCGCGCGGCGGTACACATCGCCCAGGAAACCGCCAACGATCGCGTGCTGGTGATCGGGCGGCGGGGTAGCCTGCATCGGCCGATGGGCTGGCTGCGCGGCGAGCTGGAGTTGCTGCAAGATCGGGTGTTGCTGGACGCCCTGCGCTACCATCTGGCGCGGCAGGGGCGCGTATTGGATCTGCGTTTCTGCGCGGGCCCGGAGACCGTGCCCGACTTTAACTCCGGCTACAAGCTGTACACCCGCGCCGCTGCTCAGGTCATCTTCGCCGATCCGGGCGCGGAGATGCGTTGCCTGGGACCGGATGAGTTCTGGCGGTATGGCGCGGAGACCATCTCCATCATCCATGGCGTGCTGGGCGGCGCCACGCTGGGCGAGGTGCGACGCATGACGTTCGATGGCCAGCCGACCTCCACCTTCCGCGCGGGGGAGGAGGCGCGGCTGCGTTGGTACAGCGGCGTGATCGCCTGGATCTTCTGTCGGCTGGACGTGCCTATCGATGTGGCTCAGGGTATCCTGGACAACCATGTGGCCGCCAG
>DUEN01000083.1 GCA_011176545.1 Caldilineae bacterium
CCTCGCCGGCGAACTCATGTCCCAGGATCACCGGCGGCCTCGCGGGGAACTCCCCGTGATAGATATGGCGATCCGTCCCACAGATGCCCGAGGCGCGCACGCGCACGAGGAGCTCCCCCCCTCGCGGCTCCGGCCGCGACCGTTCCTCCATCTGAATCACACCGATGCCTTGGAAGACCATCGCTTGCATCATCAACTCACTCCTGTGGGAGAAACTTGAACGTCAGGGCACCCCGCGCGGGCAAATCGGGGGTCCTGAACCAGCCAATGTAAGATGAACCAACTGATCATCAGGATGATCAAACATAGCCCGAAGAGCCAGCTATAACCCCATTGATCGGCCAACCAGCCTCCCGCCAACGGCGCCACGCCGCTGAAGATACCCACGACCGTGCTAGACAACCCGATATAGGTGGGGCGAATCTCGGGCTCGCTGAACTCGAACGTGATGCTCATGCCGGACAATAGATAAGAGGCCACGGTGATGCCCTGAAGCGCGAAGGCCAGATAGATCCATCTGGGATGAGGCGCCAGCAACACCGTTGCCGCGGCCATCGCATTGCATATGAGTCCGATCTCCAACACCAGCTTGTGCCCTCGCCGATCAGCGACAGGGCCGAGCACCAGGTTGGCGACCAGTTGCCCTCCTACGATGAAGCCTGTGAACTGCCCGGCGACCTCATCTGGCAACCCGAAGCGCCGCGCGGCCGAGACCGCGATGAAGCCAACGTACATGCTGCCCACCACGCCCACCACCCGGCTGAGGAGGAAACGCGTGAAGTTCACATCCGTGTGGATAATCTGGCGAAGCCTCTGGATATACAAGAGCGGCGACTCCCGCTCCTTCCGCACAGGCCCTGGGGGCTCCCTGGTCAGCGCCACGAAGATCCAGGATAGTATCAGAGTGACGAAGGCGAGCAGGAAGCACAACGCGAAGTTTTGAGGATACGGATATCGCCTCAAGATCGCCGTAGCGACCGCGGCACCAGGAATCCCCATAGCCGCGCCGAGGAAGTTGGTGATGCCGAAGAAGCGGCCGCGCCACCGCACGGGGATGATCTTAGCGATCATGTCCTGCCATGCGGTGGCCAGAGTTCCCGCGCCGAACGCATGCCAGATCAAGGTGATGAAGAAGAGCATCAGAGCGGTGTCCGGAGAGGATTTACCCAGGAAATAGGCGCTGGCGGCCATGAAGAGGAAGGCCAGCCGCTCCGTGGCTAGGCTGGTCCATAGGAAAAAGGGCTTCTTGCGTGGCATCCGCTCCACTAACGGCGCCGTGAGGAGCTGAGGGAGAAACCATCCCATGCTTGGGATGGCCGCAACCAACCCGATGGCCAGCTTCGAATCCGTCAAATGGTTGACGTACAATGGCAGGATGGTATTAGAGGAGGCGAAGGTCATGCCGAACCAGAAAAACGCCCCGTCCAGCGCGTTGACGATCATGTTCCAGCGCAGATTGCGCTGGATCTCCTCTTCGTAGGCAGCGATGTCGAAGTCGTTCACGGGCCTATCCTCTATCCGGAAGAACCATACGATCCTGATTATAGGGGCAGCCCCCGTGGCTGCCCGACGTCTTTCTTCGTCGATGTCGTTAAATCGATGCCTATGGGGCGCAAGGCATGCGCCCCTATATTAAATTCATCCCCCGCACAGTAGGGGCGACGCATGCGTCGCCCCTACTTTATGTCGCGTGTGCCGATATGAGCAATCAAGATTCGAAGCGGATGGCGTCCACGGTGGTGATGGTCCCTTTGTAGAGGAAATCGATCTGATGCAACGCGGCCTCCTGATCGAACTCACTCAGGGCGGCCACGGCATCTTTGGGGACCACGACTTTATACCAACGCAAAGCCGCGCTGCCGGCCGTGTGTAACACGCAGATGTTCGTCACGGTACCGGTGATGATCAGGGTGTCGATCTCTGGCCGAGAGCGCAGCACATCCTCCATCCGTGAGGCGTAGAAGGCATCATAGCGAGGCTTGGAGACGATCTCATCGCCGGGTTGAGGGGCCAGCTCTGGGATGATCTCCGCCCCCCAGGTGCCCCCCTTCACGTGCTCCCCCCAGATACGGTACTCGGGATCATCCTCCCCATGCAGGTCCTGAGTATAGATCACCAGGGCCCCCGCCTCACGGGCGCGCTTTAACAGCCGGGCGATCGGCTCCACAGCCTCCTGGGCGCTGGGGACCTGGAGCTTTCCCCCTGGCTTGACGAAGTCGTTCTGCATGTCCACGACCACCACGGCCGTGCGACGTGGATCTAGAGACACCGCCTCCGCCATGGGATACGTGGGTACCTCCAACGTTCGTGCCATGGTCTCACCTCACCCCCAGGCTGATTTGCCATCACCGGGGCATTATACGGAGCAGCCCCTCAGCCGTCAACCGCCGCCCCATGCCCAGGATCTCTTAGAATTGGACTTTGGACAATTTACCTTTCTAACTGCAAAGGGCGCGAAGGACGCAAAGACGAATCAAAAAGTTATCGTGACGTCGAAGTTCTTAAAAGCTATTTTGAAAAGCCTTAGCGCTCTTTGCGTTCTTTGCGGTTCCTCTCCCTTTATCACAGCGATAGAGGTTTTTGTCCAAAGTCCAGCTAGAAATGTGGATAGGGGTACATGGCCGTGCGTCCCTACAGAAGAGGTGTTCGCAAAAACCCCCGGCCTCTCGGAGAGGTCGGGGGTTTGGCTCCCTCTTGCATCTCTCAGAGGATCACTCCACTCCTACCAGCTTTAACTCGTCCGCCCGATGGCAGGCAACCCAGTGCTGGGGAGTGATCTCCCGTAACTCGGGGACTTCCTCGTGGCAGATCGTCTCCACGTACCGACATCGGGTGTGGAATTTACAGCCAGGCGGTGGGTTCGCCGGGTTGGGCACATCGCCAGGCAGGAGGATACGCTGGGTGACCATATCTGGGTCAGGCTTGGGAATAGCGGATAGCAGCGCCTCTGTGTATGGATGCTTCGGCTCAGCGTAGAGCGCCTCCGCTGGCGCCAGTTCGACGATGTGGCCCAGATACATGACGGCCACTCGATCGCTGATGTGTTCCACCACGGCCAGATCGTGGGCGATGAAGAGATACGTCAGGCCGAACTCCTGTTGGAGATCGCGCAGGAGGTTCAACACTTGCGCCTGGATCGATACATCCAGCGCGGAGACGGGCTCGTCGGCCACGATGAGCTTGGGACGAAGCGCCAACGCGCGGGCGATCCCGATACGCTGCCGCTGACCACCGCTGAAGGCATATGGATACCGATTCATGTGCTGCGGCTTCAGGCCAACCGCCTCCAATAGCTCCCGTACGCGGTCCTCCAACTCGGCCCCCTTCGCCAGCCCGTGGATGACCAGCGGCTCGGCCACGATCTCCATCACCGTCATGCGAGGATTCAACGATGAGAACGGATCCTGGAAGATGATCTGCATATCCCGGCGGAACGGCTTCAGCTCCTTGCGGCTGAGCCGGGTCAGATCCACCATTTCCCCATCTTTCCGGAACAGGATCTGCCCCTCGGTTGGCTCTAGCGCCCGCAGGATCAGGCGGCCAGTGGTCGTCTTCCCACAGCCTGACTCGCCGACCAATCCCAGGGTCTCCCCCTCACGGATGGCGAAGCTGATGCCATCCACCGCGCGCACGTAGCCGACGACTCGGCGCAGGAATCCCTTCTGGATCGGGAAATATTTTTTCAGATTACGTACCTCGAGCAGGACGGGTCGTTCCTCGTTCATGGTCCGTTATTCTTCAAAGTAGAGTGTGCAGCGCACGTAATGGCCCGGCTCAACTTCCAGCAATGGCACGTCCTCCGGTCCCCGACAGCCCGGCTTCTTCGGCGCCGGACATCTGGGATAGAACGCGCACCCCTTCGGGACTAGATATGGATCCGGCACGCTGCCCGGGATGGGAAGCAACCGTTCCTTCACCTGACGGCCGATCTTGGGGATCGATCGAAGTAATCCGATGGTATACGGGTGCAACGGATCATGAAAGATCGTTCGCACGTCGCCGCTTTCCACGATCTTCCCCATGTACATCACGGCGACACGCTGGGCCATCTCAGCGATCACGCCCAGATTGTGGGTGATGATGAGGATCGCCATGCGGAACTCTCGCTGGAGCTCCTTCATCAGCTCCAGGATCTGAGCTTGTATGGTGACGTCCAGCGCCGTCGTCGGCTCATCGGCGATCAGCAGAGAGGGGTTGCAGGAGAGGGCCATGGCGATCATCGCTCGCTGGCGCATGCCGCCGGAGAACTGGTGAGGATACTCATCTAGCCGCTGCTCCGGCGCGGGGATGCCCACCTGGGCCAGCATCTCCGCCGCCAGCTCGCGCGCCTCCTCCTCACTGACACCTTGATGGAGCTGAATGGCCTCCATGATCTGGTTGCCAATGGTGTACACCGGCGAGAGCGAGGTCATTGGCTCCTGAAAGATGATGGCGATCTCATTGCCCCGGATGCTCCGGATCTCGTCGCCGAAGGGGTCCAACTGGGCCAGATCCACGGGGCCATCGCCACCGCGAGGCCAGAAGAGGATGCGGCCGGAGACGATGCGACTCGTCTTCGGGGGCAACAGCCGGAGGATCGAGTAGGCGGTGACGCTCTTGCCGCAGCCGGATTCCCCTACCAGGCCCAACGTCTCGCCCGGTCGGATGTCCAGCGAGACGCCATCAACGGCCCTGACGACGCCCTCCGTCGTGAAGAAGTAGGTTCGCAGATCTTCGACCTTTAGCAGATAGCGATCGTTTTCAGCCATCATCCAGCCGTATAAGGATCCGCCGAGTCGCGCAGGCCGTCACCCAGGAAGTTGAAGGCGAGTACGGCCACCGCGATGAACCCGGCGGGGATGAATAGCCAGGGATAATTGGCCAGGGAATGAAGGTTCTGTGCCTCCTGGAGGAGCGCTCCCCAGCTCACCAGCGGAGGTCGAATCCCGATTCCCAAGAAGCTGAGGGCGCTCTCGGCCAAGATCATACCCGGCATGGAAAGCGTACTGATGACGATAATGTGGCCAAGGGTGGCCGGGATCAGGTGCTTAAAGATGATGCGGGCGTCGCTGGCCCCAGCCAGCTGAGCCGCCATGACGAAGTCCTCTTCCCGTAGGGCAAGCACCTTCCCGCGTAACTGGCGCGCCAGCCAGGTCCACCCGATGAGCGAGAGGATCACCGTGACGGCGAAGTAGACGCGCAGTGGGGGCCAGTGAGGTGGCAACGCGGCCGTCAATGCCATCCACAGCGGAATCGAGGGGAACGATCGGATGATCTCGATGGTCCGCTGGATGAGCTCGTCGATCATCCCCCCGTAATATCCTGAGGCCACGCCTAGCACGGCGCCCAAGAACAGGCTCAGGAAGACGCCCACCAACCCCACCGTCAGCGAGATCTGGCTTCCGATCAGGACCCGGGAGAACATATCGCGCCCCTGCCGGTCGGTGCCGAACAGGAAGATCCCCCCCTCCTCCACGCCGAACAGATGTAGATCGGTGCGGAAAATGCCGAGGAGTTTGTAAGAGTCCCCACGAACGAACCAGCGGATCGGGATCTTGCGGTCGGGATCCGGCTTATAGATGCGCCGTAGCGTCTCTTGATCGATGGATCGCTCTAAGGCGTAAATATGCGGGCGGAACCGTCCTTCATCGAAGAAGTGGACCCTCTGAGGAGGCGTGTAAATATACTCGTCGAACCGTCGATTGGCGTCATATGGCGCGATGAAATGGGCGAAGATGACGATGAAATAGAAACAGAGGATGACGACGCCGCCCACGACGGCCACCCGATTGCGCACGAACTTGCGCCACATGAGCCGCCACTGCGAGGCGGCAAACCGCTCCTCCTCACGCCGCAGATCGATGTGGGGCAGCTCTTCTTCTGACCAATCCCACTCGCGCGATGGCCAATCCCATCGCCGGATAACGGTGTGCTTGGAAGGTTGGGTCAACTCGCTCATTCGTACCGAATCCTCGGATCGGCCCAGGCTAGGGCGATATCTGCCAATAAGTTTCCGACCATCAACATCAGGCTTACGAATAGAAGGAAAGAGCCCGCTAGGTACATGTCCTGCGTGATCAACGCGCGCAAGAAGATAGGCCCAATGGTAGGTAGGGATAGCACGATCCCTAAGATGGTCGCGCCGTTGATCAAACGGGGGAGCCGCAGCCCCATAATGCTGATCAACGGGTTGATCGCCATCCGCACGGCGTATTTATTGATGACGATGCGCTCCTTTAATCCCTTGGCTCGCGCCGTCATCACGTATTGCTGGCCCAGAACCTCCAACAGATTGCCGCGCATGATGCGGATCAACTCCGCCGTCCCCCCGGCGCTCAGGATGATCACAGGCCAGATCAAATGGTTCACCAGATCCCATACCTTGGCCAGGCTCCAGGGCGCATCCTCAAACTCCGGCGAAAATAACCCTCCCACCGAGACATCTAGCACGAACGCGCCCACGAAAAGGTACACCAAGCCAAGCAAGAAATCGGGCAAAGAAAGCCCTAGAAAGCCCAGGAACGTCAACAGATGGTCGCCGATGGAGTATTGATGAGTGGCTGAATAAATACCGATAGGGATTGCGACCATCCACATGAAGATCATAGAAAGCCCGGAGAGCAACACGGTGAAGCCCAGGCGATCACCGATGAGCTCGCTCACAGGACGCTTCCATTCGAACGAGTAGCCGAAGTCACCACGGACAAACCCGCTGATCCACTTCCAGTATTGCACGTAGATGGGCTTGTCCAGCCCATACTGGATGCGCAATGCCTGCATGGCCTCCTCATCCGCGGTCGCGCCCCCCTCGGCCATCTGCGCCATCAGGGATGTCATGAAATCACCGGGTGGTAATTGGATGATGACAAACACGATCATGGAGACCACGATTAACGTCACGACCATCCCGATGAGACGCCTCGCGATGTATGCCAACATCCGGATATCACCTCACGCTCAGGTATGCATCTTAGTCGGGTAAGGCCAGGCCCGTCCTCAAAGGCCCTTCATGGCCCGAGGACGGGCCTGATCCTCTTGGACTTACTCCCTGCAAGCTCACGTTTGCTTAAAGAAGAACTGCGGCGGATCCAGGTTGCCCGGGCTCATGAAGATCCAGTCGGTGACGGCCTCCTCCGGGATATTGCGGAAGTTGTTCTTGGCGATGACGATAGAAGGCATCATCCCGACCGTGCCGATGAGCCAGGTGTTCTCCGCCGAGATACGGACCAACTCCTTGCCGATCTCGATCTGGCGATCCGGATCCACCGTGGCCTTGAACTCGTCGAAGAGCTTCTGGGCCCGACGCACTTCCTCCGGCGGCTCCTCGCCTTTCTGCCCGCCGGTGGCGTACCAGATCCCCCATAGCACCGCGTACCAGGAATGATCCCGATACGGGAAGAGCCAGATCGGGTCCACCATCGGCTCCAGGCCGCGGTCCATGCCCCAGGTGGCGATCTCGACTTGGTTGCCCATGACACGCGGCCAATAGAGCTCACGGGTCATGGATTTGATGGCCGTCTTGACGCCGACGGCGTCCCAGTTCTCCTTCACCAGCTCCAGGGCATCCAGGAACGGCCCTGACGTCGCCGTCGTCTCCACCGTGACCTCCAGCGTCTTGCCGTCCGGCCGCAGACGGAAGCCTTCATCGTCTCGCTCCGTCAGGCCGATCTCATCCAGCAGCCGGTTGGCCTCATCCGGGTTGTAGTCGGCGTACATGCGCTCGGCCTCCGGCACGTAGTACGGCGACTGCGGCAGCACGGTGGCCTGACGCGGCACGCCCAGGCCCAGGTAGCTCACCTCGTTGATGCGTTCCCGGTTGATGGCCAGCGAAAGCGCCTGGCGGAACTTCTTCTCCCGGAAGAGCTCCCGCAGCACTGGCTCCTCGATCGTCTGGTTGGGCATGATCAACGGCGCTGCGCCGGTGGCCGTGGGCCAGCGTAACACCCGGTAGTTCCCCTTCTCCCGATTCTCCATAAACACAGAGTAACTGGCGATGCTGATACGGCGGAACTGGAAGTCAAGCTCGCCGTTGGCTGCCTTCAGATTGACCACCTCGCTGTTCTCGACGAGGTCGAGACGGATGCGATCGATGTAGGGGAGCTGATTGCCCTCCGGATCCGTCTTCCAGTAGTAGGGATTGCGCTCAGCGATCAACTTGTTGGCACCGGGCTCCCATTCCTTCACCGGCCACGGCGTTAGCGCCGGCCGCTCCGTGTTGAAGTCATCCGCCTTCTCATTGAACAGCTTGTAGTCGGTGATCTCCGCATTGTACTTGGGATGGAACTGCTGGAGGTAATGCTTGGGGGCGAAGAACCCGAACCGCTCGAAGGCCAGGGGCCACTGATTGCCATGGAAGGCCAACATGCGGATGGCCAGACCGTTGGGCGCCTTGAAGTGGAGCTTGACCATGTAGTCGTCCACCTTCTCCACGGTCATCGGCTCGCCCTGGACCACCCACTCCGAGGGCGGGCTGGGGGACAGGTCCGTGTTCAGGGCGATGTCCTCCCACCAGAAGAGGATGTCGTCCACCGTGAAGGGCTCACCATCCGACCACTTCATGCCCTTTCGGAGATAAAGTGTGAGGGTCTTACCGTCATCCGACCACTCCCACTTCTTGGCGATGCCCGGACGGATCGGATCACGGGGATCCCGCGGCCACCGCACCATGGGTTCGTAGTTCAGCCGACCGTAGGCATGGAAGTCGGCGACCCCAAGGAAGGCACGACGCCAGGTTCCACCGTATTGTCCGATCTCTTCGATGGGCTCGACGATGAGGATGTCCTCTTCGACGGGGAGGCGTTCATCGACTGGGGGCAGCTCGCCCTTGGCTACCAAGTCCTGTAACATCGGCGCTTCTTTATACTTCGAAGGAGGAACCTCGGGTGCTGCTGGAGCCGGTGTGGGCGTCGGAGGAGGCGCAGGTGCTGCAGGAGCACATGCTGTCGCTACGATGCCGGCTGTCACCGTGGCGGAGAGGCGGAGAAACTCCCTTCGACTCAGTTCTCGCGTGCGCATGATTCACCCTCCTTTTTCCCATAAGGCGGACCAACAACTCCTTAGACCTAACGACATACAATCCCCAGCAGCTTAGATGAGGCAACGATACCCGGGGCCGCTATCGAGATCTCGATCGTGTGGTCGGCGATGAGGCAAATCAGGGGATGAAGGGGATCGTTGAAGAGAACGCTCAAATATCTTATTTTGACGAACACCCAGTTTAATTTTACCGCTGCCACATAGCGCTGTCAAGCACTTTGTTGAACAAATTGGAGGAGTGTGGTAACCTGTCCCCTTGCATGACGCAAATCAGTGCGCAAACGGGGGTTTGGCCTTATCATTCTAGGGGAGATTCTGATCTTCGGCTGAGGAGGCAATGCGATGGCTCGTATGCAGGTGACGATTGATGGGAATGAGGCTGCGGCTTATGTAGCCCATAAGACGAATGAAGTGATCGCCATTTATCCAATTACACCTTCTTCCCCCATGGGGGAGCACGCGGACGCATGGAGCGCTCGCGGGGAGAAGAACATCTGGGGCACGGTACCTCTGGTGATCGAGATGCAATCGGAGGGAGGAGCCGCCGGCGCTGTGCACGGCGCCCTCCAGGCGGGCTCGCTCACCACCACCTTCACTGCCAGCCAGGGCCTGCTGCTCATGATCCCCAACATGTACAAGATCGCGGGCGAGCTCACCAGCACGGTCTTTCACATCGCCGCCCGCACTGTGGCCACACACGCCTTGTCCATCTTCTGCGATCACAGCGATGTGATGGCGACCCGAGGCACCGGCTGGGCCATGCTCTTCTCCAACTCGGTCCAGGAGGTCATGGACTTCGCTCTGATCGCCCAGGCCAGCACCCTGGAGGCGCGGGTGCCGTTCCTGCACGTCTTCGACGGCTTCCGCACCTCACACGAGATCATGAAGGTGGAAAAGCTGACCGATGACGACATGCGAGCCATGATCGACGATGAGCTGGTCCGCAAGCACCGCGAGCGCGCCCTGTCACCAGATCATCCGTTCATTCGCGGCACGGCTCAGAACCCGGATGTCTTCTTCCAGTCCCGCGAGACGATCAACCCCTTCTATCAGGCCTGTCCAGACATCGTCCAGAAGACGATGGACAAGTTCGCCAAGCTGGTCGGCCGCCAATACCATCTGTTCGACTACGTGGGCGCGCCGGACGCAGAGCGGGTGATCGTGCTCATGGGCTCCGGATGCGAGACAGCTGAAGAGACGATCCATTACCTCGTTGAGCGCGGGGAGAAGGTCGGCCTGGTGAAGGTGCGCCTGTATCGCCCCTTCTCTGTCAAGCACTTCCTATCCGTCCTGCCGCCTACGGTGAAGGTCATCGCGGCCCTTGACCGCACCAAGGAGCCGGGCGCGGCTGGCGAGCCGCTCTACCTGGACATCGTGGCGGCCATCAATGAAGGTATGGCCGATGGCACGGCGCCGTTCCAGGAGATGCCCAAGATCATCGGTGGCCGCTACGGGCTCTCATCGAAGGAGTTCACGCCGGCCATGGTCAAGGGCGTCCTGGACGAGATGGCCAACGGCCAACCCAAGAAGCGCTTCACCATCGGCATCATCGACGATGTGGCTCACACCAGCCTGGAATACGATCCGGACTTCGACATCGAGCCGGATGACGTGGTACGGGCGATGTTCTGGGGGCTGGGCGCCGACGGCACGGTGAGCGCCAACAAGAACTCCATCAAGATCATCGGCGAGGAGACGCCCTATTACGCCCAGGGCTACTTCGTGTACGACTCCAAGAAGTCGGGCGCTCGGACCATCTCCCATCTTCGGTTTGGCCCTCGCCCGATCCACAGCACCTACCAGATCCAGAAGGCCAACTTCGTAGCCGTGCATCAATTCGGGTTCCTGGAGAAATATAAGGTCCTGGATAATGCTGTAGAGGGCGCCACGTTCCTGCTCAACGCGCCCTACGAGCCGGATGAGGTCTGGGATCACCTGCCGCGCGAGGTCCAGGAACAGATTATTAAGAAGAAGCTGAAGTTCTATGCCATCGACGCCTATAAGGTGGCCAAAGAGACTGGCATGGGCGTGCGCATCAACACCATCATGCAGACCTGCTTCTTCGCCATCAGCGGCATCCTGCCGCAGGATGAAGCCATCGCCAAGATCAAGGAGGCCATCCGCAAGACCTATGGCAAGCGCGGTGAAGATGTCGTGCGCAAGAACTTCGCGGCCGTGGACGCGGCACTGGAGCACCTACACGAGATTAAGGTGCCTGAGCGCGCGACCAGCACCATCGAGATGCCACCGCCGGTGCCGCCGGAAGCTCCTGAGTTTGTCCAGAAGGTAACGGCCAAGATGATCGCTGGTGAGGGCGATCTGCTGCCCGTGAGCGCGATGCCAATCGATGGCACATGGCCCAGCGGCACCACCCAGTGGGAGAAGCGCAATATCGCCCTGGAGGTGCCCGTCTGGGAGCCGGACCTCTGCATCCAGTGCGGTAAATGCGTGCTCGTCTGTCCTCACGCCGTCATCCGGGCCAAGGTGTACGATAAGGACGTTTTGAACGGCGCTCCGCCGACCTTTAAATCCACCAAGGCCCGATGGCGGGAGATGTCCGACAAGCTCTTTACCATCCAGGTCTCCGTCGAGGACTGCACCGGCTGTCGGCTGTGCGTGGAAGTCTGTCCGGCCAAGGATAAGACTCAGGTGGGCCGCAAGGCGCTCAACATGGCGCCACAGATCCCGCTGCGGGCTCAGGAGCGGGAGAATTGGAAGTTCTTCCTGAGTCTGCCTGATATCTCCCGGCACGACGGGCTGCGGTTCACGAACGTTAAGAACATCCAGCTCCTGCGGCCGCTGTTCGAGTTCTCCGGCGCCTGCGCCGGGTGCGGCGAGACGCCGTATCTCAAGCTGATGAGCCAGCTCTTCGGGGATCGAGCCATCATCGCCAACGCCACGGGCTGCTCCAGCATCTATGGCGGCAACCTGCCCACCACGCCGTGGACGTTCAACAACGAGGGACGTGGTCCGGCGTGGAGCAACTCGCTGTTCGAGGATAACGCCGAATTCGGCCTCGGCATGCGGCTGACCATCGACAAGCAGAATGAGTACGCCCGCGAGCTGGTGGATCGGCTGCGCGATGCCATCGGCCCCGAGCTGGCGGATGCCATCCTGAACGCGGACCAGTCCGACGAGGCCGGCATCGAGGCCCAGCGCCAGCGCGTCGCCGAGCTGAAGGCCAAGTTGCAGAACATAGACGATCCGGACGCCAAGAACCTACTGGCCGTGGCCGACTTCCTGGTGAAGAAGAGCGTATGGATCGTCGGCGGCGATGGGTGGGCCTACGACATCGGCTACGGCGGGCTGGATCACGTGCTGGCCAGCGGGCGCAACGTGAACGTCCTGGTGTTGGACACCGAGGTGTACTCCAACACGGGCGGCCAGGCGTCTAAGGCTACGCCGCTGGCAGCCGTCGCCAAGTTCGCCGCGGGCGGCAAGGCGACGCCGAAGAAGGACCTGGGTATGATGGCCATGACTTATGGCAACGTCTACGTCGCCCAGGTGGCCTTCGGCGCCAACGACGCCCAGACCGTGCGTGCCTTCCTCGAGGCCGAGTCCTACGACGGGCCGTCGCTGATCATCGCCTACAGCCACTGCATCGCCCACGGCATCGACATGGCCAAGGGACTGGATCAGCAGAAGCTGGCGGTGGATTCCGGTTACTGGATTCTCTACCGATACGACCCGCGGCGGAAAGCCGAGGGGAAGCCTCCGCTCCAGATCGACTCGAAGGGGCCCAAGATCCCGCTGAAGGAGTACATCTACAACGAGACGCGGTATCGCATGTTAATACGGAGCAATCCCGAGATGGCGGAGCATCTGCTGGCGGAGGCCCAGAAGGCCGTCGAGGAGCACTGGCGCAAGTACGAGCAACTGGCAAAGATGCTGTAAGTCGATGAAACTCTCAGGGGCGTGTCGGTTAGCCACGAGGAGCCATGCCGACACGCCCCTCTCTTTTTTAGCCCCTCAGAGCGTGTCCGAATTTGGGACGACTCAGAAGGACTTTTTTGAACCGCCTTTGCGTCCTTTGCGCCCTTTGCGGTTAGGAGAGGAAATTGTCCAAAGTGGGAGGAGGACGAAGTCATGGATCTGACGACCACCTATTTAGGTATGTCATTGAAGAATCCCCTCGTGCCATCAGCATCGCCGTTATCGGACAGCCTCGATAATATCCGCCGTATGGAGGACGCCGGCGCGGCCGCGATGGTCATGAGTTCCCTCTTCGAGGAACAGATCACGCTGGAAAGCCAGCAACTGGATCACTACCTGAGTTATGGAACGGATACCTTCGCTGAAGCGTTGAGCTATTTCCCCGATATGGAGACTTACGCGACCGGCCCTGAGGAGTACCTGGAACGGATCCGGCGGGCCAAAGAGGCGGTGGACATCCCCATCATCGGCAGCCTGAATGGCGTCTCCACGGGTGGTTGGATCGAATATGCAAGAAAGATCGAAGAAGCCGGCGCCGACGCTCTGGAGCTGAACATCTACTACCTCCCCACGAACCCATCAGTGACGGGCGCTGAGGTGGAGGAGATGTACCTCGAGGTGCTCCGCGATGTGAAGCGGAGCGTCTCCATCCCCGTGGCGATCAAAGTGGGCCCCTATTTCAGCTCGATCGCGAACATGGTCAGCCGTCTGGCCCAAGCCGGCGCTGATGCGTTGGTGCTCTTCAACCGGTTCTACCAGCCGGATTTCGATTTAGAGGAGCTGGAGGTGGTCCCTCGCCTCACGTTCAGCACCTCGCAGGAGCTGCTCCTCCCGCTGCGTTGGGTCGCCATCCTCTACGGGCGGATCCCTGCGGATTTCGCCATCACGGGCGGCGTGCACACGCACGAGGATGTGTTAAAATGCATGATGGCCGGCGCCAAGGTGGCCATGATGGCGTCAGAGCTGCTGCAGCATGGTATCTGCCGTATCGGCGAGATTTTGGAAGCCATGCAGCAGTGGATGGAAGAGCACGAGTACGAGTCGATCTCTCAGATGCAGGGAAGCATGAGCCAGAGGAACGTGGCGGAGCCGGCCGCCTTCGAGCGGGCAAATTATATGAAGGTGCTCCGATCCTGGCGTCCCGATCCCACAGGCCAGGATATCGGATAGGCGATCAAGCATTGCCCCCCGACCGAGAAGGAAGCGATCGGTCACGCATTCTCAAGAAAGCCGTTAGATCCTGCCAGGGGTCGGCCGCCTGATCAGAGAACGGGCCTCGGCACGACGAGGCGCTCAATCGCATACCTGAAAGGCGCCAGAGGGAAAGGAGACGGCGATGGTGGAGGATGTCTACCGCAAACTGGCCCAGAGGCTGGACGCGATCCCGAACGGCTTTTCCCCTACCGAGAGCGGTGTCGAGCTCCGGCTGCTGGCCAAGATATTCACCCCGGAGGAGGCCGCCCTGGCAGCCGTGATGCGCCTGAGCTACGAGCCAGCCGCCGAGATCGCCGCTCGGGCTGGGGTAGATCCCGACACAGCCTATCGCGTGCTCAAGGGGATGGCCCGCAAAAAGCTGATCCGCGCCACTAAAGATCAGGATCATCTCTCCTTCGCCCTGATGCCCTTCGTGATTGGCTTCTACGAGACGCAACTGCCCCGCATGGATGAGGAGCTAGCCGCGCTCTTCGAGCAGTATTATCAGGAGACCCGAGGCGGCAGCATCATCCAGGCCGATCCTCCCCTCCATCGCGTGATCCCAGTCGGGGAGGCGATCTCCTTCGACCTGCAGATCTTCCCCTACGAGCAGGCATCCCAGCTATTGGAAGCAGCCAAGTCATGGGGTGTAGCCAAATGCATCTGCCGCGTCCAGCAACAGCTCATCGGCAAGGGTTGCGACCGCCCCATCGAGAACTGCCTGGTCTTCGCGCCGGTCGAGGGCGCCTTCGATCACAGTCAAATGCCCCGCCCCATCACGAAGGAAGAGGCGCTACAGATCCTGCGGGAGGCCGCGGAGGCGGGGTTGATCCACTCCACCGCGAACCATCGGGAAGGGCACTTCTACATCTGCAACTGCTGCACCTGCTGTTGCGGGATCATGCGAGGCGTGGCCGAGTTCGGCATCCCTACAGCCGTCGCCCGCTCCGCCTTCCGCGCGGCCGTGGAGGAGGAGATATGCGCGGGATGCGGCGACTGTATCGAGCGCTGCCAGTTCGGGGCGCTCTCCGTTCCCGAGGGGACATGCGTCGTAGACTATGCCCGCTGCGTGGGCTGCGGCCAGTGCACCCTCGCCTGCCCCACCGACGCGCTCCATCTGGAACGCCGACCCGAGAGCGAGATCCCGCCGCTTCCGGCGAACTTCCAGGAGTGGATGGTTCAACGGGCCCAGAACCGCGGCATCTCTCTGTCCGATATCCTCTAAGCTCTAAGACGAGAAGCCCGGAATCTTCGAGATTCCGGGCTTCTTTCTTTATCCCACCGAGCCGAAGCGTTCGTAGAACCGCATGCATGCCTCGATGCCCTTGAGATAGCCATCGACAGCGACGAGCGTGATCACATCACGTCGCCGCGAGATTCACCAGGTAGGTCGCGATGGACTTCTCGCAGAGACGCATGCCCTCAAGGGTGGCATACTCGTTGGGGCTATGGGCCCGCCCGCCGTGTCCCAGCCCTCCCATGGCCGTGGGGATATTCAGGACTTCGGTGAACAGGTAGAAGGGCGCCGAGCCGCCCAGATGCGGCCAGATCTCTGGCTCGAACCCCAGGTCGCGATAGGTCTTCACCAACGCCTCCGCCGCTGGGTTACCCCGCAGCCGGGTCTTGGCCGGCGGATAGGCGTCGCTGGCCACGACCTCGATCTTGTCCGCGTACCCGTGGCGGGCCAGGTGATCCTTCACCAACTGCAACATACGCTCCGGCCGCATGTTGGGCACCAGGCGGATATCGATCTTGGCTCGCGCCTCGTGGGGCAATAGCGTCTTGGTGCCCTCGGCTGTATGTCCCGAGATGATGCCGTCGATGTTCAGGGTCGGCTGATAAAGGTATTTGCGCAGCAGATCGACGCCCGTCAGATCGTACTTGAAGCGCCGGACGTCGTTCTCCTGTAACTGCGTCTCCGGCGTGAAGGTCTCGATCAGCCGCTCCAGTAGCTCTTCGTCCTCCGCACTGGGCGGGACGATGTCATCATAGAAGCCATCGATGAGGATGTGCTTCTGATCCGGGGTGATCATGCTGGTCAGAGCGTGGAGCAACACCCAGGTGGGGCTATGGAACCACACCGCGTTGGAGCCGTGGATTCCTCGCGTCGTCGGGCCGCCCCAATCGCCACCTCGGACGACCAACTCCATGAAGAGGATGCCCTTCACGCCCAGGTACATGATCACCTTGCCGTTCGGGTCCTGGGCATAGAAGGGGAAGAACGCGAAATCGGCCTGCAGTTTGTCCTTGTACTTCTCGACGAAGCCGGGCAGATGACGGCTCCCCAGCTCCTCCTCGCCCTCGACCATGAACTTGAGGTTGACCGGATAGGGCTCCCCCACCGCGCGGAAGCTCTCCAGCGCGTTGAAGAAGTTGGCTAGTGGTCCCTTGCTATTGTATACGCCCCGATTGACCAAGCACGGTCCAAGCTTCGGCAGCTCGACCACCTCGCCGCCGAAGGGATCCGAGACATCCCACGTCTCCCCCACTAC
>DUEN01000084.1 GCA_011176545.1 Caldilineae bacterium
CTGCGCCGCCGCAACCCCTATAATTCACTGGAGCAACCTCTGGATGATGGTGCCCACGCCCTCCACTCGATCGAGGATACGGCCGGAGTCGGCGTAATCGATGCCCATGCCCACGGCCCAGGCAATGACGGCCAGGTAGGTGACGACGGAGAGGAGGATGGCCTGCGTGCCCAGGGAGGCTGTCAGCAGGCCGCCGAGCAGGGTGACCGTCTTGGCCGCCTGAGCGATCAGCGTCATGTGCTCGTCGAAGCGGACGCGCAACACCTTGATCTCCGTGCTGGCCTCGTCCAGGCGATCTGCCGCTAATCCGGGCCTGGTGACGGCCACCTGCGCCAGTTGTCGGGTGGACTCGATGGCCAACGCCCAACGTAGCCCATCGTCGATCTGTTCCCCGTTTAGCCACCGGCGCAGGGTCTCCTCCACTTTCCCTTTCAATCCTTCTACGTTCTCGTCCCCCAGCCATGCAATCAAGTTCGCGATGGCCTTTCGCAGGCGATCGATAGCCAACCGGAGCAGACGGCCGAGGTTGGGGATCTCCTCCAGGGTACGCCCCAGCAGTTGCAGCGCCTCCGTGATGTCCTCCTTATCCAGCCCGGAAAGCGCTTCCAGGCAGGCCATGATGGCCTGGCGCACACCCCGGACGAGTTCCTCCAGCGTCTCCGATGTGACGGTTTGGAAGGTTTGGATGGCCTCCTGAAGGGAGGGAGATTGAACGGATTCCACCGTGATGGCCTCGCCGGATCGGAGCATCCCGCGCGTGATGGAAACTGGCGGGGTGGTTGACTCCATCAGCGGACGCCGGAGCGCTTGGGTGGTCTCCTCCAGTGCACCCAGGGCCTCGGCCAGTGGGGGGGGCGCGGTGATCATCGTGCGGGTGCGATCGCCTCGCGTCGGAGGCGCGATTTCCCCTACGGCCTGACTGGCGGCCGCGAGCACGTACGAGACCTGAAAGTCCGTCACCAGGCTGGCCAGACCATCCATGCTGACCTGCTCCGCCTGCGCGGTTGAGCGGGTCGTCTCCAGACGGCTCAACATGAACAGGTGATACCGCTCGCTCGCCTGGTCGTATCGGGTGTAGGCTTGCTCGA
Organism: Caldilineae bacterium; assembly: GCA_011176545.1. GTDB lineage: Bacteria > Chloroflexota > Anaerolineae > DUEN01 > DUEN01 > DUEN01. Next base: position 1,089 of record DUEN01000084.1, read on the forward strand.
TCTCCATGATCGCGAACTCTATCGCGGCTGGGTTGTCTCGGGCCAGCGCCTCTTCCAGGTCCCTTCCAGCCAACACAAGGGTACGTGTGCTCAACAGGAAATCGCTGATATACATCATATGGCTCTGAGGCATCCTACGACTCCTTTCACGTGGAGGGAGATGTGTTGATAGGCAAGTATAGGAACGGGCTCATTATGCCGTTTACAAGGCATGATCAGCGTAAGTCATTATAGAAGCGCCTATGGTGAAAGTCAATCGTTTGACAGATCCAGGGGGGTGTGGCATAATCATAATGCAAGCAGAAAAAGGTGAATGACTGGGAACCGGAAGAGTAGCCGCCAAAGCGGGCTTCAGAGAGCCGGGGGGAGGTGCGAGCCCGGTAGCAGCGCAGGCGGTGAATGGGCCGGGGAGTTGGGGACCGAAAGGGCGACCGAGTAGGCTCCCCCGGAGACTCCACCGTTATCTGGGAGCTGGGTATCGGGCGACCGCCGACGGCGCGGTTAGCCCCGTACCTGTAGAGTGAGGCTGGCGAACGGGATTCCTCCGTGCTTCACGGGGGATTTTTCATCCCGGTCGCCGCCTAAGCAGGGTGGCACCGCGGGGAATATATATCCTCGTCCCTGATCCGTTGGGGGCGGGGATGTTTTTTTAGGCGGGTGTGCGGGTGAACGAGTGTGCGAGTGGCGGGTATGCGGGTATGCGAGTGTGCGGGTGGACGAGAGGGGATGAGCTGAGAGGGAGGCTATGTATCATCCAAGTTTGGACGAGTTCAAGCGATTAGCCGGACAAGGGAACCTGGTGCCGGTGTATCGGGAGCTGCCGGCCGACCTGGAGACGCCTGTCTCGGTCTATATCAAGCTGCGAAACGGCGGCCCATCATTCCTGCTGGAGTCGGTGGAGAAGGGCGAGCAGCTGGGACGCTATTCGTTCATCGGCGTGCAGCCGCCGATGACGTTGCTGTGCAAGCGCGATCACGTGCGCCTGACATCCGGCGCTGGCGTCACGCTGGAGGAAAGGTCGGGCACAGATCCGTTCACCGAGCTACAGAGGGTGTTGGAGCCTCGTCGCCCCGTTGAGCTGCCCGGGTTGCCCCGCTTTACCGGCGGCGCGGTGGGCTATTGGGGGTACGACACCGTGCGTTTCATCGAGCGGCTCCCGGAGACGGCGATTGACGATCGTCCTGACCTGCCCGACGCAGCCTTCCTCCTGGCCGATAATCTGGTCGTCTTCGATCACGTCCGCCATCGGCTGCTGGTGCTGGCCAACGCCCGTCTGGAGGGCGATCTCACCGCCGCGTACGCCGAGGCGGTCGCCCGGATCGAGAACGTGGTCGATCGATTGCGCCGGCCGCTGCGGGTGCCTCATCTCAAGGATGTCGCCAGCGGCGAGCCGTGGGAGTCCAATTTCACCCAGGCCGAGTACGAAGAGATGGTGCGGCGGGCCAAGGAGTACATCGCCGCGGGTGACATCTTTCAGGTCGTGCTTAGCCAGCGGCTTCGTCGTCGCACCAAGGCGGATCCGCTGACCATCTATCGGGCGCTGCGCATGTTGAACCCATCGCCGTACATGTTTCTCCTGGAGATGCCCGACGAGGTACGGCTGATCGGCTCGTCGCCAGAGATGCATGTGCGCCTGGAGGGGCGCATGGCTTATCTACATCCCATCGCGGGCACGCGCTGGCGCGGCGCGACGCCGGAGGAGGACGAACGCCTGGCCGAGGAGCTGTTGGCGGATCCCAAGGAGCGAGCGGAGCACGTGATGCTGGTCGATCTGGGCCGGAACGATCTAGGCCGGGTGTGTGAGTACGGCACGGTGAAGGTGCCCGTCATGATGACGGTAGAGCGCTACTCACACGTGATGCATATCGTGTCGGATGTGCAGGGCGTGGTGCGGCCGGGCGTGACCGCGTTCGATCTGCTGAAGGCGACCTTCCCGGCCGGGACTGTGTCGGGCGCGCCCAAAGTGCGGGCCATGGAGATCATCGAGGAGCTAGAGGGGATCCGGCGGGGGCCGTATGCCGGCGCGGTGGGCTATGTCGATTATGACGGCACCATGGACACATGCATCGCCATCCGGACCATCGTCATGCAGGGGGATGTATGCTACATCCAGGCTGGCGGCGGCATCGTAGCGGACAGTGAGCCCACTTATGAGTATAATGAGACGATGAACAAAGCGCGCGCCCTGGCCCTTGCCGTCGAGCAGGCGGAGCGAGGGTTAGTGTAGGCGGGGAGCGTTTACGCTTTACGTTTTACGCTTTATGCCTTCTGTCATAACAGTAATTGCGTGAAACGTGAGACGTAAAACGTAATGCGTAAGACGTAATGCGTAATCCTGACAAAGTCGTCAAGGAGGGATTGCTTATGGAGCGCAAACGAGTTCTGACGGGGGATCGGCCCACAGGCAAGTTACACCTGGGCCATTACGTGGGCAGCCTGGTCAACCGGGTCCGTCTGCAGGATCAGTACGATTGTTTCTTCCTCATCGCTGATCTGCACATGCTCACCACGCGGCCGAGCAAGGAGGACATCGAGCAGATCTTCGAGAACGCGCGGGAGATGGTGTTGGACTACCTGGCGGTGGGGATCGATCCAGCCAAGTCCACCATCTATCTCCAGTCGGCCGTGCACGAGGTCTATGAACTCAACCTGATCTTCGAGATGCTGGTGACGGTGCCGCGGCTGAGCCGGCTCCCCAGCCTTAAAGACATGGCCCGCGCGGCGGATCTGACGGAGATGCCCTTCGGGCTTCTGGGATATCCCGTGCTGCAGGCGGCCGACATCCTCATGCCGCGAGCCCATCTGGTCCCCGTGGGCAAGGATAACGAGGCTCACGTAGAGATCACGCGGGAGATCGCCCGGCGCTTTAATTACCTGTACGGGGAGGTGTTCCCTATCCCGGAGGCCATGATCGGTGATGTGCCCACGCTGGTGGGGATCGACGGCAAGGCCAAGATGTCCAAATCACTCAACAACGCCATCTTCCTCTCGGACGACGCGGAGACGGTGCGCAAGAAGGTGTTCCGTATGTACACGGATCCCAACCGCATCCGGGCCGACATCCCCGGCCGGGTGGAGGGGAATCCCGTCTTCATTTACCATGACATCTTCAACCCCAACAAGGAAGAGGTGGAAGATCTCAAGGAGCGCTATCGCCAGGGCCGCGTGGGCGATGTGGAGGTCAAGGAGAAGCTGGCCATCGCCCTCAACAACTTCCTCGACCCCATCCGCGAGCGACGGGCTGAGTACGCCTCCCGCGCGGGCTTCGTGGAGGAGGTGATCTATGAGGGTACGATGCGGGCGCGACAGGAGGCCAAGGAGACGTTGATGCTGGCTAAGAAGGCCATGGGGCTGACGGGCGTGTGGAACCGGATCAGCCGCAGGGCGGAGAGGGCCAGGAAGAGGCGGGAGAAGGCGGCTGCTGCCTCCGGCGGCCAATAAACGCATGGTGAGGTGCTGATGATCGCGGTGATCGACAACTACGATTCCTTCACGTACAATCTGGTGCAGTACTTGGGTGAGCTGGGGGCGGAGGTCAAGGTCTGGCGTAACGATCAAGTCACGGTAGAGGAGATCGCCGCTGCACGGCCCTCGCACATCGTCATCTCGCCGGGGCCGGGCACGCCGGAGAAGGACAGCGGGGTTTCCAACGAGGTGATCCGTCAGCTGGGGCCCCGCATCCCGATCCTGGGCGTGTGCCTGGGGCAGCAGTGCATCGGATATGTGTTCGGCGGCCGTGTGGTCCGCGCCCCCCGGCTCATGCACGGCAAGACGTCGCCCATCTATCACACCGGCAAAGGGATCTTTGACGGGATCCCCAGCCCCTTCACGGCCACCCGATATCATTCGCTCATCGTGGCCGAACCAGTCCCCGAGGTCTTGGAGGTTACCGCCTTCACAGCCGAGGGGGAAATTATGGGATTGCAGCATCGTCAGTATCCCATCTTCGGCGTCCAATTTCATCCGGAGTCCATCCTGACCGAGTATGGGCACGATCTGCTGCGTAACTTCTTATGCAATACGTAATTACGCAATACGCAATGCGCAATACGCAATACGTATTACGTAATACGTATTGCGTAAGGGCGTGTGAGGGGATGCAATGAAAGAGGTGATCGCCAAGCTGCTGGATCGGCAGGATCTATCGCTGGCGGAGGCTGAGGCGGCGATGGATATCATCATGTCCGGCGAGGCCACGCCCGCTCAGATCGGCGCGTTTCTGGTCGCCCTGCGCATGAAGGGTGAGACGGTGGAGGAGATCGCCGGATGCGCCCAGTCCATGCGCCGCAACGCGGTGCGCGTACCGACGCAACATGAGGGTCCCATCGTGGACACGTGCGGCACCGGCGGGGATCGCTCCGGGACTTTCAACATCTCCACTACGGCGGCCTTCGTCGTGGCCGGCGCAGGGATGGCTGTGGCCAAGCACGGCAACCGTTCCGTTTCCAGTAAATGCGGCTCGGCCGACGTGCTGGAGGCCTTGGGAGTCAACATCCAGCTCACGCCAGAGCAGGTGGCCCGATGCATCGACGAGATCGGGATCGGCTTCCTGTTCGCTCCAAACTTCCACCCGGCCATGCGCCATGCCATCGGCCCTCGCCGGGAGTTGGGCGTGCGCACCGTCTTCAACATCCTGGGCCCGCTGACGAATCCGGCCTTCGCCACGCATCAGGTGTTGGGCGTGTACGATCCTGATCTAACCGAGGTGATGGCCCGGGTGCTGGCGGAGATGGGGAGCAAGGCCGCGTTTGTCGTGCACGGCGCCGATGGCCTGGATGAGCTGTCCACCACAGGCGTCAACCGGGTGAGCCACATGCGTGACGGGCGGGTGGAGACGTTCGAGCTGGACCCGGCCGAGTTAGGCCTGCCGCGAGCCTCCCTGGCGGATCTGCGCGGCGGCGATGCGGATGAGAACGCGGCCATCTGCCGTCGCATCCTATCCGGCGAGGAGCGGGGGCCGCGACGCGATGTGGTGCTCCTGAACGCGGCGGCCGCGCTGGCTACGGAGACCGGCGATCTGCGCGCGGGTCTGGAACGGGCTCGAGAGGCGCTCGATTCCGGCGCGGCCTTGCGTAAGCTGGAATCCTTCATTGCCCTCTCGCAGTCCTTCGTCGCATAAAGGTGGTCGTCTTCCCGTTATCTAACCGCGGAGGGCGCAAAGGACACAAAGAGAATTTGAATATCTTAGCGCTCTCCGCGTTCTTTGCGGTTCTGTAGAGGATGACGAAATACTGATGTCTCGTCGGGGATAAGGGGCATGGCGAAGCGACGTACCCGGCTGTTGCAGGAGAAAGGGCGGATCTTAGAAGAGATCATGCGGTGGAAGCGCGAGGAGCTTCCCAAGCGCAAGCGAGAGACGCCCCTGGCCGAGTTACAGGCGCTGGCCGCGGTAGCGCCGCGGCCGCCTGATTTCGCTCGGGCGTTGCGGCCGCCGGATAAGCCGCGAGGCGTGCGCCTCATCGCCGAGATCAAGCGGGCCTCTCCCACGCGCGGCCTTCTATGTCGGGACTTCGATCCGGAGGCGTTGGCGGAGACATATGCCCGTAACGGCGCGGCCGCTATCTCCTGCCTGACCGATGCCCGCTTCTTTCAGGGGCATATCTCCCATCTAGTACTGGCGCGAGAGCGGCTGGAGGCCATCGGCCGGCCGCTGCCCTTCCTGCGCAAGGACTTCATCTTCGATCCATATCAGTTGGTGGAAGCGCGCGCCGCCGGGGCCGCGGCCGTGTTGCTCATCGTCGCCGTGCTGAGCGATCGCGAGCTGCGCGAGCTGATCGCCGAGACGAAGCGGTTGGGCATGACGCCATTGGTAGAGGTACACGACGAGGCGGAGGTGGACCGCGCGCTGGCGGCCGGAGCGGAGGTCATCGGGATCAACAACCGCGACCTGCGCACATTCCGGATCGATCTGGAGACGACGGCGCGATTACGGCCGCGCATCCCCGATGAATGCATCGTCGTCTCGGAGAGCGGTATCCGCACGCCGGACGATGTGCGACGGGTGGGCGAGATGGGAGTTGACGCCGTATTGGTGGGAGAGGCTCTGGTCAAAGCCGACCCCGCGGAGCGACCCAAGCTGGTCCGGGCGCTGGCGCAGGCTGGGAGGCGTGGAGCGTGAAGCGGGGAGCGGAGAGCGTGGAGCGGGAAGCGTGGGGCGGAGGACGTGGAGCGTAATACACAACGCAATACGGAATACGGAATACGCAATACGCAATACGTAACACGCAACACCAGAGGTGCAATCCTTGACCGGAACACTGATCAACATCATCGCCGTGCTGTTCGGTGGACTCCTGGGTTCCTTCCTGGGCGCTCGCCTGCCGGATAAGATGCGGGAGACCGTGATGAGCGGTTTGGGGCTGGTGACCGCCGTGGTGGGGATGCAGATGGCGTTGGGTACCCATAATATCCTGCTGGTTATGGGCAGCGTGCTGGTGGGCGGCGTCCTGGGGGAATGGTGGCGCATCGAGGATGGTCTGGAGGCGGCCGGGCGGTGGCTGGAGGAGCGCGTGGGGAGCGCGATGGGCTCCACCGACGAGCGATCCATCACCCGGGCGTTCGTCACCGCCAGCCTGGTGTTCTGCGTGGGGCCGCTGACCATCCTGGGCTCCATCCAAGATGGCCTGACGGGCGACTATAGCCTGCTGGCCATCAAGTCGATGCTGGACGGCTTCGCGGCCCTGGCCTTCGCGGCGACCCTGGGGCCGGGTGTGATCCTTGCGGTCATCACCATCCTGGTGTACCAGGGCGGCCTCAGCCTGATGGCCATGGGCTTAGGCAGTATGCTGGGTGAGGTCACCCGGCAGACGCCGTGGGTGATCGAGATGACGGCCGCGGGCGGCGTGCTCATTCTGGGCATCTCGCTGATCCTGCTGGACCTGCGACGCATCCGCGTAGCCAATATGCTGCCCGCCATCGTCATCGCGCCGCTAGCGCAGATCGTGCTGGAGGCGCTGGGGATCTCGCTGTGAACGCCTCGGAGGCCGCGGATGAAGGTCAAGATCTGCGGGATCACGAACGTCGAGGATGCCCGGGTGGCCGTCACCGCCGGTGCGGATTTCCTGGGTTTTATCTGCTATCCGCGGTCACCCCGGTACGTGATCCCGGAGGAGGTGGGCCAGATCATCGCCGCGCTGCGGGCGGAGGAAGCCCCTGTGCTTACAGTGGGGGTGTTCGTCAACGCCGCGCGGGACGAGATTGAGCGGGTGATGCGCATCGCCGGGTTTGATCTGGCCCAGTTGCACGGGGATGAGTCGCCAACGCTGCTACGGGCGTTATCCGGGCGAGCCTTCAAGGCGCTGCGGCCGCGCACGCCCGAAGAGGCGGAGGCCGAGGTGGCGCGCTATCTCCCCGTGGCGCCGGAGGACGGGAGGGTGCCCCAATTGCTGGTGGACGCGTATCATCCGGACGCTTACGGCGGGACCGGCCAGGTTGGCGATTGGGGGATCGCCCAGGCGCTGAGGGATCGCTGCCGACGCCTGCTCCTCGCCGGGGGGCTCACGCCGGACAACGTGGCGGCGGCCATTGAACAGGCACGGCCGTGGGGGGTAGATGTCAGCAGCGGCGTGGAGGCGCGGCCGCGATATAAAGATCACGGGCGGGTGCGGGCCTTCATCGCGGCCGCTCGCGCCGCGGGAGGCGAGTCATGAGTTATGGAAGCTAACCGCTAACGGCTAACTGCTGACTGCTAACGGCTGATAAGGAGTAGGCATTGACTGAGAAAGGTTTGAGAACGCAGAAGGAGCAGCTCACGATCCATCCCTGGCGGCAGCCCGACGAACAGGGCTGGTTCGGCCCTTATGGCGGCAAGTTCGTGCCGGAGACCCTCATGCCGGCGCTTGACGAACTGGAGGAGGCCTATCGGGAGGCCAGGGAAGATCGAGCCTTTCAAGAGGAATTAGACCATCTCTTTCGCACCTACGTGGGTCGTCCTACACCGATCACCTTCGCCCGCCGGCTGAGCGCGTACCTGGGCGGCGCGCAGATCTACCTGAAGCGGGAAGACCTGGCCCATTCTGGCGCGCACAAGATCAACAATGCGCTGGGACAGGCGTTGTTAGCCCGGCGCATGGGGAAGCGGCGCATCGTGGCGGAGACCGGCGCGGGCCAGCACGGCGTGGCGACGGCCACCGCCTGCGCGCTGTTGGGGATCGAGTGCGTGGTGTACATGGGTACGGTGGACATGGCCCGGCAGCGGCCCAACGTGTTCCGTATGCGGCTGCTGGGAGCCACGGTCCAGCCGGTGGACGCGGGGAGCCGGACGTTGAAGGATGCCATCAACGAGGCCATCCGGGATTGGGTGACCAATGTGCGCACGACGCATTACCTGCTGGGCTCGGTCCTGGGGCCGCATCCGTACCCCATGATAGTGCGAGACTTCCAGAGCGTCATTGGCCGGGAGGCACGTCGTCAGATGCTGGAGCAGGTTGGACGCCTGCCGGATGTCTTGATCGCCTGTGTAGGCGGCGGGTCGAACGCCATCGGCCTCTTCTATCCGTTCATCGAGGACGAGGATGTGCGGCTGATCGGCGTAGAGGCGGGCGGACTGGGGATCGCCACGGGCCGGCACGCGGCCCGGTTCGCCGACCCTGCAATGGGACGACTGGGCGTGTTGCACGGTACCAAGTCATACGTGTTGCAGACGGAGGACGGCCAGATCGCGCTGACGCATTCCATCTCGGCGGGATTGGACTACGCCAGCGTGGGGCCGGAGCACGCGCTGCTGCGGGAGATCGGCCGGGCCGAGTATACCTATGTGACCGATGAGGAGGCGTTGAAAGGGTTCCAGATGCTCTGTGAGCTGGAGGGGATCATCCCCGCCCTGGAGTCAGCCCACGCCGTGGCTCATGCCATCAAGATAGCGCCAGAGATGCCTCGCGATCAGATCATCCTGGTCAACCTGTCCGGCCGCGGCGATAAGGACCTGAGCACGGTGATGAAGGCGTTAGGAGAGGATGCGGGAGACGTCGTCGTGTGATTCGCTCTTATCAATAGGCGGGACGGGTCTCGTAGGGCTATCAGCCTCACATGTGAGATCGCGAATGTTCAGGAGGCGTGACGGTTGAACGATCATGGCGTTGGACGCATCGCGGCCGCGTTTGAGGCCGCGCGGGCGGAGGACCGGGCGGCCTTCATGCCCTATTACACCGTGGGATACCCGGATCTGGAGACCAGCCTGAACGTGATAAAGGCGTTGGTGGAGGCCGGCGCGGACTTGATCGAAGTAGGCGTGCCGTTCTCCGATCCGCTGGCTGATGGCCCCACCATCCAGGCGGCCACGCAGATCGCTCTGGAGCGGGGTACGTCGCTGACGGACGTCCTGGAGGTGGTCTATCGGCTGCGCCAGGGCGGGGTGACCATCCCTCTGGTGCTGATGGGGTACTACAATCCGTTCCTGGCCTACGGGATCGAGGCCATATGCCGGGATGCCGCAGCCGCGGGGGCTAATGGCTTCATCGTCCCTGATCTGCCGCCAGACGAGCGCGACGGCCAGGAGATGATCGCGTACTGTCGCGCCCACGGGCTGGCGTTCGTCCCCCTGCTGGCGCCCACATCGACCGAGGAGCGCATTCAAATCGTGACCCGGGCGGCCACCGGATTCGTCTACCTGGTGAGCGTGACGGGCATTACGGGCGCGCGGGATCGGCTGCCGCCTGACCTAGAGGCCTTCGTGGCCCGCGTGCGCGTGGCCACACATCTGCCGCTGGCCGTGGGGTTCGGCATCTCCACGCCGGAGCAGGCGGCTCAGGTAGCCCGCATCGCCGACGGGGTGGTCGTGGGGTCGGCACTGGTCAAGCTGGGGCTGGAAGAGCGGCCGGTGGAGCGGATTCGGGAATTGGCGGCCTCGCTGGCCGCGGGCGCGCGGCGCGTTCCCGCCTGAACGGGCCTTTCTCGCAATTTTCGATGTAATCGTCTAGCCTCTTCCAGGGCTGACCTGTATAGGGGGATGAGCCTTGGTGTCTCCACACACCCCGGACAGGCGCGATGAAAGAGGAGCGCCTGCTCCTCTGGGGTCAGGGAATTGGCGGCGTGCGGATCTCGAATGTAAGTCTCTGCGCAACAGGTGGGAAACCCGAAATATCGCGCCTCCGTCCGGATAGTGGGGGCATCCCTCTCCAGTAGGATCGTCCCATCGAACTCGCTCACGTATCGCTCGAGGAGTTCGGAATCTCTTCCAAACACCCAGTGGATGACCCTGGCCCCGTTTTGAGCCACCCGAGTTACGGAGGTTACAGCGAGCCCAAGATCCTGGAGGAGATCCAGGATCTCCGGGGCTACCTCATACTCCAACCTGCTTAGCGGCTTTATCCCCCTGGCCGTGAGGACGCCCAGGTAGATGGCCTCCTCTTCCAAGGCGGTTATATCTGGTTTCCCATGCATCTCAGGCATCGGAGAGGATATCTATGAGGGCTTTGACGATCCCTCGAGGGAGGGGGTGTCCCTCCTCAATATAATGAAAGAGAGAAGAGAGATAGCTCGAAGGTGACGGAACGCCCATCTTTGTGGGCGACTGTGGCCAGCCCCATGGCCATGGAGGCCCCACAATAGGGACATGGCTCGAGTCCCCGCTGAGGCATGAAATGAGCTATGACATTTCCATGGACCCCTGGGGAATCATACCTATAGTCTCTCCACCATCCCTGCAATTTGAGGAAAGCCTCCTCCACGCTCATGGACATAGAAGATCACCTCCTTGCTTCTATTTAGAGGGCATCGGGCCTTCCCTCAGAGGCCCAGCCGTTATCCTCCAATCTGGCCCGTCCGATCTCCCCGGCGCGCTTGATGGCGAACTTCACCCCTATCGGGCCGAAGATCTGCACGATGAAGGTCGTGGCCGTGATCACGCTGATGATCAGCGCGCCCAGCGCTTCCCCTTCTGGCCCCAGGGTGGAAAACCGTTTATGGGAGGCGATCGCCAGCCCGATGGCGACGCCCGCCTGGGAGAGCAGCCCGAGCCCCAGGTTATCCCTTACCGCAGGGACCGCCCCGCCCAGGGTGCCGCCTATCCACGCGCCCACGAATTTGCCGCTGCTGCGCAGCACGACATAAGCGATCCCGATCAGCCCCATAGTGGGCAACAGGCTGACTTGAAACCTGGCGCCGACCAGGGCGAAGAAGAGCACATAGATGACCGGGCCAGCCTGCTCGATGGTGAAGCGGATGTGTCGGCCGTGCTCCGGCGACCGGTTGACGACGGTCATCCCCATGATCATGCTGGTCAGGATGAGCGAGAGCCCCAGGGCCTCGGAGAGCCCGACGCAGAGGAAGACGAAGCCGATCGATACGGCCATCGAGTCGTGGAGGCTCTTCATCCGATGCATGATCAGGTTCAGGAGCAGGCCCGCGGTGACGCCCAGGACGAGGGAGCCGCCGATCTCGATGAGGGGCAGCTCCAGGACCTGCGTCAAGGAGGGCATGCCCGAGCCCGTCAGGATGGTCTCGGCCAGGGCCGCCGCCAGGCTGTAGAGCAGCAACGAGAGGGCATCGTCCAGTCCCACGACGGCCAGCAGGCTGGTGGTTAGCGGGCCTTTGGCATCGTATTCAGCTAGCACGTCCACGGTGGCCGCCGGCGCGGTGGCTGATGACAGCGCGCCGAAGATGAGAGCCGTATGAGGAGATCGCGTGATGGCGTAGATCCCGGCGGAGACGAGGGCGAACGTGCCAAAGGACTCGAAGAAGAGGATGAAAAGGATGCTGCGCCCCTTGGCGCGAACCTCGTTAAAGAGCAGGTGGCTGCCCATGTCGAAGCCGATGAGCCCTAGCGCGATCTCGCTGATGAACGTGAGCTTCTCGACCAGTTCCAATGGCACGATGTTGAGGAGCGATTTCCCCATGATGACGCCGATGACGATGAAGCCGACCACCTGAGGGATCCCCACTCTTTGGAAAGCTTTGCTGCCGAGGAAGGCGGCGACGGTGAGGAGGCCCATGATCATGATGATGTTAGGGTCATAGTGAAAGTTGAATATATCCGAGATGAAGCTCATGCAAAGGCCCTTTCTTTAATGAAGTGGCGGACCCCTTATGAAAGATGGCCCTGATACGGGGCTTGATGTGATGCTTCGACAGGAATATCGAGGCGATGACCTCCAGGGGGTCTTCAGAGGGCGAGGATGCTTTCCCGTGCCAGGATAGCGGACAGCTCTGTGATGTGTTAGAGGGGCAGGGACGATTCATGAATCGCCCCTGCCCACAAGTAGGCGGCGGCAGATAAACTTCCCGTCTGGGAAAAGGCTATAGGAAGCGCTATCCATGCAGCGTTGTACAAAACGGCTTCCTATGAGCTCGCCAACACCAGACGGGGAGACCACCTATTCTTGTCCTGGGATGCAGGCTGGACGGGGAGCGATCATCTTGGCACCTATACGGTGGTATTCACCGCGAGGGATGCAACCTTTAGACCTCCGGGGTAACCCATCGCCTTACGCTTTCGCCTCTTTCCTTGTCATCCTATCACATGCTCAAAGTCTGGTCAAAAAGAAATTGACACACCGGCCGAAATCTGGTACATTGCGTTTGGTTTTTCGCCAGGTTGTTTCAAATAACAAAACATGCGATGTCCCCGTGATGACCAGATGCTCCTGGTCGTCACGTGTCCCTCGCAATGAGGCTGAGGGGACCCTCCCCGAGCAAAGTTGCTCCCTGGGCATGCCAGGAGATCCCTCCCTCGTGTCGGCTGATGCCTCGCTTCCGATTGGCGCCATCACCAAAGACGCTCCTGATGGCTTACTGGTGGGTGGGAAGATCTCCTGGGATGCTGACATCAAGATAACCCCTCGGAGGAGTCCTTCACCATGGCCGAGACTCGGCGAGATTACACGATCCAGGCGCTGCATCACGCTCTGGAAGTTTTAGAGGCTTTCCTGGAGACAGATAAGCCGACCCTGGGCGTCAGCGAGATCAGTGAAAAGCTAGGGCTGAACAAGAGCAGGGTGTTTCGCATCCTCAATACGCTGGAACGCCATGGCTTCGTGGAGCAGGATTCGGAGACGAAGCAGTACCGCCTCGGGATCCGCTTGATGGCCTTCGGCGCGGCTGTGCGTCGCCAGCTGAACATCGTACAGGCGGCCGATCCCATTCTGGATGAGCTGGCCGAACGCTCAGGCGAGACGGTCTTCCTGGGCGTCGTGGATGGCCGCGAAGCGGTCTGTATCGCCAAGCGGGAGAGCAAGCATAGTATCCGGCTGTACGCCGAGATAGGCCGTCGGGCTCCGCTTCACGTGGGTGGCGTCCCCAAGGTCTTATTGGCCTTCATGCCCCGCGAGGAACGAGAGCGATGGTTGCGCGATGGGCCTTTACCGCGTATTAACGAGCGAACTATCACGGATCCCCAACAGTTGGAGAAAGTGCTGGAACGGATCCGTCAAAACGGATATGCCGTGGAGGCCGATGATTTAGACCTGGGTGCGCATTCCATCGCTGCTCCCATACGCGATCACACCGGACGTGTGGTCGCGGCCGTCAGCGTCGCTGGCCCCAGCCAGCGCTTCACGCCGGACAAGATACAAGAGTTTATCAAGCTGGTGTGTCGCGCGGCGGACGAGATCTCTGCCCGCTTGGGTTACCTCCCATAAAGCAAACCCCTTACAGGAGAGACGCTATGGAACGCATCTATGAAGCCTTCGATCGCGCGGCCGAGGCAGCCATGTTGGCCGACGCCTCGATCGACGCCGCTTGGGCGTTGATCGAGCGCTTCTCGACCCTTGTGCGCGAGTCGGGGAGCGAGGATGAGCGCAAGGCGGCTCAGTACATCTCCGAGCAGTTGTCGAATTGGGGTGTTCCTCATACGGTCTACGAGCCAGAGTTGTACCTGAGCGTCCCCCGGTCCGCCAGCGTCGAGGTCGCGGCTCAAGGCCGCACGCTGCGAGCCAAGACGCCTTCCTTCTCCGCATCGACCGGGGAAGCTGGGCTGACCGGCCAGGTGGTTTATGTCCCGGCCGAGATGGCTGCCGGGGTGGGAGAGATCTTCGACAAGACCGCCGATCGGCGGGTGGATGTCGCCGGCAAGATCGTGCTCACCCACGGATATGCTATGCCCGGCTCCGTGCTCGACCTGGAGCGCCGGGGAGCCATCGGCCAGATCTACATCAACCCGGGCAAGGACATCCATTGGGGTATCTGCACCACCATTTGGGGCACGCCGGATCTGGATAACATCGATCGCAAGCCCAGGACGCCGGTGGTGGCGGTGAACAGCCCGGATGGGCTCTGGCTGCGTGACCTGGCCCGGAACGGCGAGCTGACGGTGACGCTCCGCACGGAGTTATGGGAGGGGTGGGCCAAGTGCCCGCTCATCGTGGCGGAGATCAAGGGAACTGAGGAGCCGGAACGCTTTATCCTGGTGCATGGGCATTACGACTCCTGGGCCGTGGGTATCGGTGATAACGCCGTCGGCAATGGGACGCTGCTGGAGCTGGCTCGGATATTCTGGAAGCATCGGGATAAGCTGCGGCGCTCGGTCCGCATCGCCTGGTGGCCGGGGCACTCTACGGGCCGCTATGCCG
>DUEN01000085.1 GCA_011176545.1 Caldilineae bacterium
CAGCGATTGAGCACGGTCCGCATGGCCGATCTGATCCTGGTGCTGGAGAGGGGACGCATCGCCGCTATGGGCACCCATGAGGAGCTGCTGCGTACCTCGGGCTTATATGCGGAGATCTACCATCGGCAGTTGCGGCCCCAGGAGGGGATGCCCGCCCGAGCGAGGCCGTCCGAGCGCGTGCGAGGAGGGGATGGATCATGAGCTTCTCCATTGGCGCGGCTGGCGCGCACATGGGCCCTCGAGGCGCCCTTCGCCGCTTCGGGGAGAGCACGGAGGGACGGGTGTTCGACTGGCGCGTGGTCGTGCGGCTGCTGGCCTATCTACGCCCCCACTGGCAACGCATGGTCGCGGCCTTCGCGCTGATGATCATCGCCTCGGCCCTCACGCTGGTCGCGCCCTATCTCATCAAGATCGCCATCGACCAATACATCATGCAAGGGGATGCCCGAGGGTTGAATCGCATCGCGCTGGCGACGGCCGGGGTGTTCGTCGGCATCTATATCGCCTCCGCGGGTCAGCGGTACCTGCTCTCCTGGGTAGGGCAGCGCGTGCTGGCGACCCTGCGCGCCCACCTCTTCCGCCATCTGCAGAGGTTATCCCTGGGATACCACGACACCCACATCATCGGGGTCACCATCTCCCGGGTTATCAACGACGTGGCCGTGATCAACGAGCTGCTATCGCAAGGGTTAGTCCGGCTGATCGGCGATCTGCTGGTGTTGGGGGGCATCGTCGTCGTGATGCTCTCCATGAGCCCACGACTGGCCTTGCTCACCTTCAGCGTGCTGCCGCTCATGACGCTGGCGACGCTCATCTTCGCCCGGCGGGCTCGCAAAGCCTTCAGCCTCACCCGGGCCCGGATCGCGGCGGTCGTCGGCGACCTGGCGGAGGACATCGCCGCCATGCGGGTGATCCAGGCCTTTGCCCAGGAGGACGCGGCCCACGAACGCTTTGACGAAGTGAACCGGGCCAACCGGGACGCCAACATCGCCGCCATGTCCCTCTCGTTCGTCTTCCTGCCCACGGTGGAGTTCCTGGGCATGGTGGCGACGGCCATCGTGCTGTGGTTCGGCGGCCTCGCCGTCGCCCGACAAGAGCTGACGCTGGGCATCATGGTGGCGTTCCTGGCCTATGTGACCCGCTTCTTCCAGCCCATACAAGAGTTGAGCCAGCTCTACACGACTATGCAGGCGGCCATGGCGGGCGGCGAGCGGGTTCTGGCCCTGCTGGACACGGAGCCGGAGGTCAGGGATCGCCCCGATGCCATCGAGATGCCGCCCATCATCGGCCGCGTGGAGCTGCGCCACGTTCACTTCTCATACCGAGACGGCGTCCCTGTGCTGCGCGATGTGAATCTGACCATCGAGCCGGGGCAGACGGTGGCGTTGGTGGGTCCGACGGGCGCCGGCAAGACGTCCATCGCCAACCTGATCGCCCGCTTCTATGACGTCACCGAGGGGGCGGTGCTCATCGACGGGATCGACGTGCGGGACGTCACCCAACGCTCCCTACGGCGACAAATGGGGCTGGTCCCCCAGGACCCGTTCCTGTTCTCCGGCACGGTGGCCGACAACATCCGGTTTGGGCGTCCGGACGCGCCGGACGAAGCGGTGGAGGAGGCCGCCCGGTTGGCCAACGCGCACGAGTTCATCATGGCGCTGCCGGACGGTTACGAGACGGAGGTGCTGGAGGGCGGCGTCAATCTCTCCGTGGGGCAACGTCAGCTCGTCTGCATCGCCCGCGCCGTGCTGGCCGATCCTCGTATCCTCATCCTGGATGAGGCCACGTCCAGCGTGGACACGGTGACCGAGGCGCTGATCCAGGACGCGCTGGAGAGGTTATTGGCCGGACGTACGGCCATCGTCATCGCGCATCGGCTGAGCACCGTGCGCAACGCGGATCTGATCTGCGTGGTGCAGGACGGCCGGATCGTGGAGCGCGGGACCCATGAGGCGTTACTGGCGAGGGGTGGACTCTATCGGGAGCTCTACGAGCGGCAGTTTGTGGATGTATAGTCAGGATGCAGGATACAGGATGCAGGAGGAGGTGGGGCCTCCAGGCCGGGCAATCTCTCGACCAGGAGGCCCCTTCGCTGTTCGCCATTCGCTATTTGCTATTCACCACTTGCCATTCGCTATTCACCGCTCACCGAAAATCCTTCGAACGTGGCGGTGAAGCCGTCTCCCGTGGGCGCGGCGATCATCACGCCCACGTTCACGGTGGGCTCCTCCGTCAGAAACGCCTGACGGATCATGGTGTATGCCTCGCCGTCCAGCGAGTAGTACACCTCCAGGGTGGGGCCGTGGCGCACGACCCGCAACCAGATGGCGGGCGGGTTGGCCAGCGGTACGATGGACCAATCCGACCAGTCTCTGGTAACGACGACGCTGGCGTGTTGCACGCCGTCCACGAACTCGATGCCGCACTTCATCCAGGTCGTCTCGTCCAGGCGTACCATCAACCCGGCCTGGTCATACAGGTCAGCGTATTGGCCGGTGACCTTCACCTCAGCGGTGAAGTCGCCCGTGACCGGCCGATAGTAGAAATGGCCGTGATCCCGAATCTCCCCATCGTGAGTCTTCCGCCAGAAGTCGGTCCTCGGTCCCGCGGTGACCATGATCGTGTCACCTTCCACCCGCCATTGGGGCGGCTCATGATGCCATTGCATGAGGATGTCCTCCTTCCCGTAGGGATGTGTAAATGCGCTAAAGCACCGCAGAGACGCCGAGAGCGCAGAGATTTTAAGGTCCTGAGCGGGGATCCCACGTATAGGTCGCTCGCATTACGGAAACCTGTCTCTTGGATAAAGTTTCCTCCGCGCCCTCTGCGTCTCGGAGGTTCTTCCAGGGAACTCGTATGTGTGCCCTCATGCGAGGGAGACCACGGCCCCTGGGGGGAGCGACGCCTCCCGGGAGCCAATGACGACGGCCGCGTCCCTCAGTTGTGGATAATAAATGGCCACCCACGGCGGCCGGATATATGTCCGGGCCAGGGCCGTCCACAACCAGAGGGGCAGTTTCCCGCTGAGCACCACGCCGCGATCTTCCTCCACCGGCGGCACCGTCAGCTCCTCCCGCTCCAGATAATCGACGTAGTGATGGGGCAGGATGAATTCGACGCGAGTGTACCTCTTCCTCACGCAGGTGAGGGCCTGCAACGGCGCCTGCGGCAGCGGCGGCGCGATGATCAACGGCGGCGTCATCACCCAGCCCAGGCGGGGGTCGAACTGGAAGAGATCCTCCGGCCGGGTGTATCGGGCGATGGCCGCGTAGAGCCAGACCGGCCCGCGGCCGTACAGGGCCAACGGGGCATCCGAGGGCAGATACTCCAACACGGCGGGGATATCTCTCGGTTGCCAGCGGTTGGGATCCGCCCCCACAGCCCTGGCCAGACGCTCCATCTCGACGACGATCTCCGCCGGCGCCTGGGACAGGTGCAGCCCGCGCAGCTCCGCCGGATCATACACGAAGAGGCACGCGATGCGATCAACCAGCGCCTCAAACGCCGCGCCCAGGCGCGGCAGGAAGCGATCGAGCCCGGCGATGGTCCCTCGCAGCACAGGACAGTGAGTCTCAACCGTGTCCTCGCCATCTAATACGGATCGCAGATCTGCGATCAGGATCAACTGATGGCGTTCCACCCGTTCCATCCAGGCGGCATGGGACGCATCGTCCAGGCTGAGGAGCACGGCATGCGTGCAATGGTCAAAGATCTCCTCTTGAGAGGAACTGGGGAGCCCGCCAACATCGACGATAAGGGGGAGATGCCTTTCTCGGATATCACGACATATGCGATCCACCCACATCTCGGTGAACTCGCCCTTGACGCGGATCGCGCGTACCAGATCGGCATCGGCCTGATATGACCAATCTCCCTCTCCATCGGGCGCCGCTCGCAGGACATAGTGTTCCACGCCGCGCTGGCGCAGGGCCTGAGATAGATGGTAAGCTAAAGTGGATTTGCCCGCATGAGGCGGGCCACCGATCATGACGGCAGGTAGGACCTCCATACGATCCTCTCCTTCGCCCACGGGGTTTTATTCATCAGGGGGATCGCACATCCGACATCTCAAGGCTGGAGGCGACAGATGGCAAACACGGATACGGAAAGCACTCTGGTAGCCACAGTCGGCGGCCAGCCCCAGGTGGTCACCTTCGCCCTGGATGCGCTGCTGGCCCGCGGTGAGCTCATCCGTGAGGTGATCATCCTGCACCTCTCGGCGGACGATCCCCGGTTGCGTCGCGCGCTCTTCCGCCTGAGCGCGGAGTTCGCCGGGGATCAATACGCTGGCAGGCCATGCCGCTATCGAGCCGTGCCGATAC
Source organism: Caldilineae bacterium (assembly GCA_011176545.1). GTDB lineage: Bacteria > Chloroflexota > Anaerolineae > DUEN01 > DUEN01 > DUEN01. The sequence continues at coordinate 4,323 of DUEN01000085.1, forward strand.
GGATGCAGAACCGTCGTCTGGAAGATATCCGCTCGGAGGCGGACGCGGACGCCGCCTGGCGGGCCATACACGACCTGATCGCGGGTCTGAAGAGCATGAGCGATCGGCCCATCCATCTGTGCATCGCGGGCGGACGCCGGATATTGGCGCTGGTGGCGTTGTCGGCGGCGATGGTGCACTTCGGGCATCAGGATCAGGTCTGGCACATCTACACGCCACCCGCGTTTCTGGAGCGGGCGCGGGATGGGGCGATCATGCACGCCCGGCCGGAGGATGGGGTGCGCCTGGTGCGGGTGCCCATGTTGCCGTGGGGAGCGCAGTTCCCGGTGCTGCGCGAGCTGGCTCAGATGCGTCCCGGGCAGCTCGGCGAGTTGATGGCCGGCCTGGCGGAGGACCGTCCCCGTTGCGAGCGGGTGTGGCGGGAGCTGACCGAGCGGGAGCGGGATGTCTTGCGGGCGTTCGCGGAGGGGTTGTCGCCCCAGGAGGTGGCGGAGCGGCTGGTGATCTCGTTGAGCACGGTGAACACGCATAAGACCCGGATCTTGGCCGTGTGTCGGGAAGTATGGGGGTTGGAGCCGGAGGTGCGATTGAGCTACCATTTTCTCCGCGAGCACTTTCGTCACTTCATGTGGGACCTCAGGGACATTTAAGGCGCGTCTGAGGCCGCACCGGCTAAAATTACCAATGCCATAGGGGAAGCCTGCAGATATCGTCGATCTCATATAAACCATAGCACGTTTAAGCGTGCGTGGCATCAGAGGAGTTGATGATCTTCTGCTGAGATTGGGAGGAGACTACGCGGCGAGGGGAAGCGTGACCAGGCCGAGGGATCTTTTGCATAAATCGTACCAAAGAAAGGGTTGTCACGCCGTTGAATTTTTGATAAATTAAGCGTGTATAGGGAAAGGAGAGTGACTACGGAACTTGAAGACAGAAGCACAATAACTAGCAAGAACATATGAGAAAGATCATCAACATAGCCGATGCGTCGGGGCAGGCGGCGGGGTAGACATGTAAGGACGCCGACAAGACAAGAGGAGGCCATCATGCGACAACTCACGGTGACGCTGGAGACAGTGATGTCAATGTGCTTGGGTAGACGGAACTGAGGTCATCGATGTGAGGGATAGCTCCTGGCCGCTACAGATAAAGCTTACGGAGGCGATAATGACGCGAGAAGGACAAATGATCCTTTTACACGGCGATGTCGATGCCATCAAAGAATTCGTCTTCGAGACTTCCTCATTGCCCCAGATCCGTGGCGGTAGCCAATTGCTGGTGGAATGCGAAGAGGAGGTCAGGAAACGAATCGAGCAACTCGGCGGCGAGGAAATTTATTGTTCGGGGGGTAGTTTTCTTTTTAAGGTACCTGCAGATAAGGCAAAAGCAGCGAAGAGAGCCATTGAAGAGCTGTATCTTAACCACACTCTAGTGGCTACGGTGACGGTGGTCTATGAGCAAGATCCGCTCGGTCCGGCTCTGACGGACTCTCCCCAAGATGGGTGGGCCAGGCGGCTTTGGGGTGCTCACCAACAGGCACAACAAGGCGGTGATTTCGCCCGACGGGTAGCCTTTCTCAGCGCGCTGGTGCGCGAGGCAAAGGTACAGAAGTGTGAAACTCCTTTCCTTGAAGCGTTTCCCTTTGGTAGACGATGTGAGGCCTGCGGGAAACGGATGGCGATGGAGGAAGTGCCTCGTTATGAGCCGGGGGAAGAAGAGATCGCTCCCGAGAAAGTGGCTTTGTGCCAAGTCTGCCTACAACGTCACCAAAAGGGCGTGAGAGGCAAAAAGGACAAGGCGCGTGGGAAATTCAATCAGGAGTTCTGGGACTTCGCTTCTCCGCAAGCTAAACAACCACCCGATCTGGACCACCTAGTGAAGAGCGCACGTCGTAAATACATTGCCTTTCTCTACGCTGACGGAAACGACATTGGCCGGCTGTTACAACGGGTTCAAAGCGAAGAGGAGTTCAAAGCGCTCTCTAAGGCTTTAGAAGAGGGTACGCGACAAGCCCTCTTTGAGGCTTTGCAGCAGGTGTGTGGTCAGGAGCTACAGAAACGCGAAGGCTATTGGCCTTTTGAAATCGTGAACATCGGTGGCGATGATGTTACGCTTCTGATTCAACCCGGTTATGCCTGGGAAGTAGCCGTGGAGTTCCTTCAACGATTTGAGAAAGAGGTCGAGAGCCGGGTCATGGCTAACGCTGGGCTCGGGTATTGGCCCCAAGCCTGGCCGAAGAAGATCACAGCTTCCTGTGGTATCGCGATTGCCGATGTGAAGTATCCGGTTCGCTACCTAGAGCGATTGGCGAGTGAGTTGCTCAAGGAAGCCAAACGGGAAGCCAAGGTGGATCCAGATAATCTCCGGAGTGCCGTCACTTTCCTTTGGTTGCCCAATCCTATCGCGACCGAGAAGGCCGCGCCGCTGATGACGTATTATCGGCGTGATAAATGGGAACTGACAGCCAGGCCATACCGCTTAGAAGAGGCAAAAAGGCTAATGGAGCAGGTCCAAACGGCATCGCGGTGGTCTAGGACATTGCGTCACCGCTGGGGAGAAGCTCTGGAGAAAGGTGGGTGGGTATCGTTAAACACCGTCTATTATGACATCGCACGCAGGCAGGAAGAGCAGCGAGCTCAATTTGTGGGATTTTTGGCAGAAGTAGGGAGATTGGCACAACAAAAGGAATTCGGGACGAATGCTCCGGCCCCGCTCTGGCAGCCTTACGAAAAGGGCTGGCGAACTGCTCTGCTCGACGTGCTGGAGCTGGCCGAATTGCGCGCCACGCGCCCTGATGTGAGGGAGGAGGGAGAGTAATGGAATACTTACGTTTAACGTTGCGCCTGGTCTTGAAAACCGCTTTCCACACCACGGGGAATCGTCGGCGCTGGGGAGCGGATAAGGCTTTGGCGATGTCAGCGGATGGGCGCTATGTGATCCCGGCCACGACACTGAAAGGGGCTTTACGAGATGGGGCGGAGTCCTTGCTTCGGGCCTGGAACCAGCCGGTATGCATGGGACCAATGCCGACAACAATGTGCGCTGATCTCGATTCCCTGTGTCTCGTATGCCAAGTCTTTGGTCATCCTCAACGACCCTCTCCGCTGCGGTTCCAAGATGGGCGCTTTGGTGGGGATATGGACACGCTCATCCGTAGCGGCGTGAGCATTAGCCGTCAGCGACGGGCGGCCTTTCCCCAACGTCTATTCTTCGTCGAAACGACGGAGCCGGCTCCTCCAACCTGTCTGGCTATCTGTGAGGGCTACTTTCCCGATACGGCCACAGCCCACCAGGCAGCGGCGTTGGTGGCGCTGGCTGTTCGTTGGCTATCTGCCATCGGTGGGGGACGCACCCGAGGCCTGGGGTGGTTAGAGCGAGGAGAGGTAGAGCCCACGCTGAATGGTAATCCGATTCCTCACGAGGAATTGGAAGCATTCTGGCGTGAGTGGTCTGGAGGGAAACATGTGGCTCAAGATTGAACCCAAAGAGCCCCTGATTTTGGGAGACGTGCGAGCCGGCTCACAATTCCTTAGCACTATTGGCTATATCCCTGGCCGGGTGTTGCGCGGCGCGTGGGCCGAATGGCTGCTGATACAGGGCCAACAGGACATTCTCTCCGTGGTCGAGAAGGTGCGCATCGGAAATTTCTTTCCGGTAGCGGAATGGCGAGAGGTTTGTTACGCTCTGCCGCTGCCCATGAGTGCACTGACCTGTAAACGGAAAAACGGGTTTCGCCTGGAACTGCATCCCGATAATCAGGGCCATGGCGTCGTAGATACGCTGATTCCCCATCTGGCTTATTACTTACTAGAGAAGGCAGGGGCTGAGTTCCCCGCACCCTTTGCCCTGACCTGCGCCCGATGCGATGACCGGATGGAGCCAATGGGAGGCTTCTATGCGGTGTATCGGGATGGTCTCACTGAGCGATATGTACAGACACGTCTACGGTACCACGCCCAGACCAAGGTGGCCCTCAGCCGGCATCGCCGGGCGGCCGTGGAGCAGATGTTGTATACGGCGAGCGCCTTGAGCCCGCGAGCAACTCGCCCGGACGCGAAGGAGCAGACAGCCTCTTTGGTCTTTTTAGGGCGTGTCCATGGCAAAGCGGAAGATATAAACGCGCTTAAGGACGCGCTTAACCACGTTGCCATCGGCGCACTCCACACTCGGGGATATGGGCGTGTGGAGGTGGAAGAAGCCACCGTAGAGGGGTTCCCGAACGTCAAGGAGCGGGTAAAACAGTTCAGCGATACGTTGGCCCGATGCTGGGACGACCTGAAACGCTTAGCGGTGAACGCGAAAGTGTTACCCAACGCGCCGGTAGGGATTTACTTTTCTGTGGATCTGTTAGCTTCCGGCGTCTTCCGTCGGCAGGGATTGCCCAGCCTGATACCCACCTTGCATATCAACGGGCAGGAATTGAAGCCAGTATGGTGGATGACGCGCCCCGATTTGGCCAGCGGTTGGTCCACCGCCTGGGGGTTGCCTAAACCGACCCATCTGGCGGCCTGTATGGGGAGCACCTACGTGTTCCGCTGGGAAGGTGACCTGGAGGCGCTCGTTCCTGCATTGGAGCGCCTGGAGGCTCAGGGCATCGGCGAACGATGCGACGAGGGGTTCGGCGAATGCCTGATCTGTCATCCGTTTCACCAGGAGGTGGAGGAAAAATGAGGAAGCTCGATGCGACCGTAAGGCAGGAAATCGCGGCACGGGATGACGAATGGGTGAAGGCAGCCCGCGAGTTAGTCAATGGGCTGCAAAGCCAAGACAAGGAACGTCAACTGCGCAACATCCAGAGTATCGCTGAAGGGAGCAACTCCTGGGCGGCCCTAGCGCTTTTCATCCGTTATCAGGCAGCGCGTAATGAATTGGATAAACAATGGGCTGAGGAAGCCATAAGGCGTTTGGAAAACCTACAGCGTGACGCACAATCATTGGCTGCCTCGCGCAGAGCCGATCCTAAGGCTGTGCATATGGAGATCGTATCTCGAGTACTTGGCTATGCCGTCCGCTGGCATGTCTGGGACGTGAAGGGAAAGGAGGCCGGGTGATGAGCGTGTTCGCCCAATTCGAAAATCAAACTCTTATCCGGGCTACCCTGGAGATGCAGACGGCTCTCTCCGTAGGCAGCCGCCTCTCGCTGGAGCCGACGGGCACGGATCTCCCTGTGATGAAAGGACCAGATGGCGTGCCTTTTATCCCGGGGTCTTCCATCAAAGGTGCGGTGCGCTCGCTGGCTGAGCGCATCCTGCGCACCTGGAATCAACAACCTGAATTTTGGGCCTGTGACCCATTTGATGCTCCGTGCGTTCCAGCAAATCGCAAGGATGAGTTGATGCATGAGGCAGAAACTCAAGCTCCCGACCGGGTTGAGCAGGCCTTCAGCGAGAAAGTGTGGAAAGCGAGCTGTACCGCCTGCCGGCTTTTCGGCTCTCCATGGTTCGCCGGGCGGGTGGCTTTCAAGGACGCCTTCTTGCAGAATAGCGACGACTTACCTGTAGTGACGCAAATCCGTGACGGCGTGGGCATTGACCGGGACTTAGGTGCCGCCCGCACCGGGGTCAAGTACGACTTCGAGGTAGTCGTACCGGGAGCACGCTTCGGGCTGGAAATCCTAGCAGAAAACGTAGACGACAGGGAACTCGGTTTCCTGCTCACCGTGCTGCGCCTGTGGGAAGAGGGGAGCCTCGCACTGGGTGGAAAGGTGACTCGGGGGCCGGGCTGGGGCAAGTTAAGCGAGATAAGGCTGTACCGCGTGGACAGAGGCAATTTGCTAGACTATCTGCTTCAAGGGCAGCGGACGGAGAGAGATGTTAGTGAGTTCATCCACGCCTTCCAAGAATATACAGAGAAAGTGCTGAAAGAGAACGGGAGGGAGCACGATGCATAGAACCCGTTACAACGCCTTGCGCCTGACGTTGGCCATCAGCCCCCGAGGTCCTCTGCTGGTCAAGGCAGGAGGCATCTCGGCCAACCCATCCCTGCCCGACATGCAGTTTGTGCGCACGTACCGGGCGGATGTGGGAGAGACGGTGTATATTCCCGGCTCATCGCTGAAGGGTGTGGTGCGCGGGTTCGTGGAGAAGGCCTTGCGCACTTTGGATGACCAGAACACATGGCGATGGGCCTGCCCTACGTTCCCCGACGAGCAGCAAAGTTGTGCCAAACGACTCGAGAAGGAAGAGAACAGTGCAACCGTCTACCGCCGATCCTGCGGGGCCTGCCGCATCTTCGGCCATACCCGTTTGCGGGGCCGGGCTGCGTTCACCGACCTGTTCCCGATAGGCGATGTGACCACAGAAATCCGCTATGGTGTGGCCATCTCCCGCCTGACCCACGCTGTGGCGCATGGCCCCTTCGAAATGGAAGTGGCGGTGGCCGGGATTTTTGAGGGACATCTGGTATTGGAGAACTACGAGATCTGGCAGTTGGGCCTACTGGCTTCGGCCTTAGAGGCGATGAATCAGGGGCTGGTGAAGGTGGGTTTTGGCAAGAATCGGGGCTTCGGGGAAGTTGAGGTGACGGTGAAAAAGGCACGAGTGGATGAAGTGTCCGGAGACTACGCTCCAACCACACTACGAGGGTTGAGCGCCTTCGCTCACAAAGACCAGGAAGCCTACGGACTTTTCCCACCCGATGACCTGAGGGACCTACCAGAGCCGACAGATGAGGTCAACCTGGGCATCTACACCCGCCGCATTTACGACAGCGAAGGTTGGCAGGCCATCGCACAGAAGGCGATAGCTATACTGAGCGCGCAGTGAGGGAGGGAGAGATGGCGGAGCAGGTCTATATCTACTCACTACAAGGTCCTGCTGATGAGCTCCGGCAGAAGGCGGACACGTACCTTGGGACTCCAGTGTGGCACTGGGTGGCCGACCCCGCCAGACTAGACGTAGGTGAGGGCTTGCCAGAAACCTGGGAAGACCAAGGAGCTGTGTTCAACGAGCGCGGTGAGTTGCGCTGGTGGCGTCAGAACGGTGTGTATGAGGCGTTGCTGGTGACTGAGGAGCCAGTGGAAGGTCTTGAGCCACTGCCCGGAACGTGGTGGGGAGAAACACAACATCTCTTCTTGCAGGATCTGCGGGAGCGCCGGGTGAATCCTAACTTCTCTACATATCCTGATGGCAAAACCAAGGGGAGAATCGAGGCGTGCGTGTGTTATCGGGATGGCGTAGCCATGTTGGTTAGCTTGCGAAAGTTTGTGCAGACTTCTGAAGTCTCGGGACTTCGGAAGTCCTAAGGGAGGAATGAGCAATGCCCAGACGTGGACCGCAGCAAACAGAGCCCAAACCCTTCTTCTGGATCTCGCTTCAAGACAAGCCTGGGCCCGAAAAGGGGAGGCTTATTCTCCATGACCGCTTCGTCGGTTGGAGCGGGCGGATGGAACTGGAGATCGAAGTCCTGTCCGATTACCTGTACGTGGGCAGCGGGAATTTTGACCTGTTTCCTCTGCAAGGACGGGAGCAGGCTCGCTACACTTTTGCCCGACGCAACGGGCAACTGGTCATCCCGGGTACGGGGATCAAAGGCGCCGTGCGAAGCATAGTGGAGGCCATTTCAAACTCGTGTGTCCTCCAAAGTGGCCGCAGAGAGAGAGCCCCTCGCTCTCATAAATCTTGCGGTGGGGTAGCACGAGGTCAAGAACGCCAGACCGACCTCTGCCCCGCCTGCCGCCTATTCGGCACCACGGGATATCGGGGGCGGGTACACTTCTCTGATGCCGTGCCTATTGGGGATGTGCAGACCACAACTATTAAGATCGCCGACCTGTGGCCTCCGAAACAGTTCAAGGGACGCAAGTTCTACCAGACCAAAGCGTTCCAGCCACAAGACATGCGTCCTCAGAAGAACTACCGCTTCCTAGAAGTGGTGGCTAAAGGAACTCGCTTTAGGATTACGCTCTTTTTTGAGAATACTACGACCGCCGAGATGGGATTATTGGTGCGTGCATTAGGTCTGGCCCTGCATCCGGAGAAGGAAGGCAGCATTGTCTACGCGTTTCCCATCAAAATCGGAGGGGCTAAGCCGCGGTGTCTGGGCAGCGTGCGTCTCCATCCCAAAAGAATTCAGACCTTACCTGCATCCAATGAGGACCTGTTCCAGACCCTACTTGCAGGAGGTGAACGTCAAGGCACTAAGGCCCAGTTGTTAGCCTGGCTAGCCGATACAACGTTGCTAGACCAACAAGCATGGTCGGAGTTTCGCGAGAAGGCGAAGCCGCAAGTTGACGCGCCGTGCCCTAAGGAGGTTTACTGATGACGACGGTGGATGAGCAGATTCAGTTGGCGGAGCGGATTGCCAAGGAGCTCCCGGAAGTCACGCGTAATGAATGGATGCGCTGGATGCAGATTGTCAAACAATATGGGCTGGATCAAGCAATTCGCTACGCAGAACGGCTCTCTACAGACCCTACGATGCGCCCGGCCATTCAAAGAGCCAACAGGCTGATCGCTCGCGCCATCCGGTCCAACCAACAAGTGCTAAAGCGATTAAGCCGAGAGGATCAAGAAGCGACCCTCGGATATGTCGCGTGGTTTCTGAGGATTGGCACATTGCGTGGGGCTTTGCGATCCTAAGCGGGAGACGAGCCGATGCGCTTCGTATTTGACACTAGTGTGCTGATCGATTACTTGCATGATGAGGAAATGGCTGTCAACGCTCTGTTTGCAGCTGCTGACAAGGGGCGTGTATTTATCAGCTTGATCAGCTTCATGGAATTGTGGCTTCCGCGTAACAGAAGCGACGGCGAGATTCGAAGGGAAATCGCAGCCTTACAAGAGCTATGTCAACGACTTGGTATCAGAGTTGTTCCATGTACACCCCGCTCACAAGAAAGAGCTCTGACTTTATTGGAACACAGCCACTCCCCGCTGGGCAGGAACGCACTGCCAGACAGCCTCATCATAGCCACCGGGATGACAAGGCGAGCTTATCTGGTGACGAGAGATAATCGTTGGATTGATGTTGCTTGGGGTGTAGCGAGGCGAGGTGCTTCTCTGCCCATCATTCGAGTGATATCGCCAGAAGAGTTGGTGGAGGAGCTTTGAAATGGCCAAGAAACTGCTCATCGCTACCTTGGGCACCACTCCCGCCGTCATCACGGAAGCGGTAGATCTGTTGACCGAACAGGGAGTTCGGCCAGACGGTGTACAACTGCTCCTGACACAAGATCGTGATGTTCAGGAGGGCTATGAGCTGCTAGCCCAACACCTGCCTGACCATGATGACATCACCTGGGTTGAGCCGGTATCCATTGCTGCCTATGGAGACGTAGATTCGTCAGAAGCGGCTGTCGAGTTTATGCAAGTGGCATGTGCTTTACTGAGAACATTTCGAGATGCAGGCCACCGACTCTTTGTAAGCATCGCTGGTGGCCGGAAGGCTATGTCGGCCTTGCTGGCCCTGGCTGTCCAGTTTTATGGGGCGGAGCGGTTGTTCCACGTGTGGGTCCCGCCCTGGATCGAAGAAGAAGGCGATATCTCCAAATTGTGCCAGTGGAAGGATTTTCCGAAGCGGCTAAACGAGGTCCTTCACCCATCCCTGGAAGCTGACGAGGGTGATCGCCCCAGGATCGTAGATTTGCCCTTCATCGGCTTGTTTCCGCTGCTGGATGACATTCGTATGGCTCTACAGGGAGAGGAGATACCGCTCAAAGAGATCAAGGGGCTTTTGGTGGCAAACGCTTTGCTGACAAGCCAGGGAGAGCCCACAGAGTTGGGAAGAAGAGTGGCTATTATCCTAGAGAGCGTAGAAGGTCTGCCACCGGCGAGACAAGAAGAGTGCAAGATCTCTATTGCCAAACATCACTATTCGGGTAGACTGGAGCGCTTCGCTTGGGAACTAAGCGGGCGATTCCCTTTTATCACGGAGATCCGCAGCGGGGAGTGGCGCAGCGGCGGGGACAAGGTGAAAGCTGAGTCGCCCAACATCATTCGCGTGTTTGAACCTCTGGGCACCGATTTCCCGCTACAACTCATCCTGACGACCACAGCCACAACATCGGGCCAGTTAGAAGCTGCCAGGCGGGGAGTTGAAAGATATGTGCGAAGGAGGAAATGATGGGCACCTACCACCTCATGGGCCTGGGGCGTTCGGCCGGCGCTATCACCGGCCCTATCTCTTACCTGGCCCACCGCTACCAGCGCTGGAACGATGACGACCAGCGCTTTTTCGCCTTCTCCGGCGAAGTTCAACAGCGTGAGGCAGGGGAAAAGGTCGGTGATGTGCAAGCCCTGGTGCTGTTCACAACCAGGGAAGTATTGAGCGGCGAGATACTAGCATATTGAGTACGTAGACAACCCGCCCGGCCGTATCACCAAGGGCCCGCAAAAGTCACAAGGGCCAATGAGGGAAATCTTACGCGCTTTATTGCGCCGCGAATGGCCAGCCATCAGCGGCGGACGGCCTCACGGTACCATCTTCTGGTGTGAGGTAGACCGCCGAGATATCCGCACTACCTACGAGCGAGTGGTCCAGGTTGTGGCAGCTCTGGCCGGGGTCGGCGGCCAGGGCAAGGAGATGTGGATCAATTTGACCGGCGGCAATAACGTCATCAACTTCGCTCTGGAGATGGCCGCTACCCTCTCCGGCGATGTAGCACGTCTCTACTACGTTCAAGCCGAAAATCAAGACGCGGAAAAGTGCGCCCGCTTCACCGCCGAGAACGGCTATTGGGTCGAGTTACCAGTCATGCCCCTGGCGCTAGGCCGCCTGAGTGAGGCGATCATCGACCTACTCCAGGAAAGAGGACCGCTTACTTTACCCGATCTGTTCAGCATCTTGCAGAACGAATACTGGGATCTCAGCCGCGGGGTGACCTCGGAGGAAGTCCTTCGAGAGGAATACCTGGCATCTCTATGGAAGCAGCGGCTCATCATGGAGACGCCTGAAGGCTACATCGTCGGTCCACAATGGGAACTGATCCGACCGTATCAAACCAATTTACAAAAGGCCCGCGAAGCGGGACACACGATCGAAGAGCTGGCACGCATCGAACCTTGGCTTGAACGGGAAGAGCTCGTCTTGGGCTGATGGGTGAATTGGACCTAACCCCCCGACCCCCTTCCCTGCGAGGGAAGGGGGCGCAACGCCCCTCCCCGACGCGAGGAGGGGCCAGGAGAGAGGTCACCAGGGGGAGAGAGTCCCAAATATAACAGCCGACCTCAGCATCCCCCAACCCCCTTCCTCTCCCGCCGGGAGAGGAAGGGGG